>CALHGQ010000144.1 GCA_938030175.1 uncultured bacterium
TCTATTTTACGTCACTATATAAACTGCCATTAGTTTCTTTGTTAAGCGGGTATATAGCTTGCGAAATTGATTTACGATTGGGACGTGGGGGAAGGGGAGGCTCGGATCGAGACGGTGGATCTTCCCTCGCGGGGACCCAAGGTCCTGTGCCTCGAGGGCCATCACCCCGTCGCCGAGGGAGAAGTAGAGCATCCCGTCGGGGCCGAACTCGAGGTCGCCGCCCTTGTGCCGGTCCGTCGACTGAATGATCGGGCCGAACATGATCTGGGCCGATCCCGGATCGCCCACGTCCAGGGAGCCGTTCAGGAGCGAGTACCGCGCCACGACGGAGTCGCCCTGGTTGTCGCCCACCGTGTAGGAGAGGTAGAAGAATCCGTTCGCCTGAAAGTCCGGGTCGAAGGCCATGCTGAGCAGTCCGGCCTCGCCCGTGTCGTTGACGAGCGGGCGCAGGTCCATGAACGGGGTCTGCAGGTAGGTCCCATTGCGCATCACCCAGACGCGGCCCGTCTTCTCCGTTACGTAGAACTGATCCGTCACGCCCGGGGCGAACGCGATCGAAGTGGGACGGCCGCCAGCCGTCGCGACCAAAATGGGTTCCAGGCGCTGGGCAGCGGCGCTGTCCGCCAGCCCGGCGCACGTGAAGGCAAGTAGGGCCGCGGAAGCGAAGAGCTTGGAGATCATGGCGCTGGGATCGAGGGAGATGGGGGCAGCTGGACTTGCCCTAAGAATAGATCGCTGGCCTGAGCATGCGCTCACAAGCTGCGACCTTCCCGTGTCCGGTTTCGATCTGGGAGCCAATCGCTGCGGCTCCCTGGAGTTGGCTCCCGCTTTGGACCCTGGGGCGGGCTGCTAGGCGTAGTCCAGGAGCCTGTGCTCGGGGTTCTGCTGCATCGCGATCCGCTTGTCGAGCTGGCTCTTGAACAGAATGACGCGGCGGCCGCGTTTGTCCTTGGCTAGCATCGAATTCACCGGGTGCTTGAAGGTCTCTTCGTTGTCCTCCAGCCAGGCGCTGCACTCGTAGGGCAGCTGCGTCAACCGCGTCTCTACGCCGTACTCGTCCTCAAGGCGGAACTGCAGTGACTCGAACTGCAGCCGACCGACCGCGCCGATCATGGGGTCTCTGGGACCGACGTCCGCCCAGACCTGCTGGACGGCTCCCTCCATGATGAGGTTTTCCATGCCCTTGTCGAATCGCTTGCGGTCCGAGGTGTTCACCGGTGCGATGCGCGCGAAGAGCTCCGGTTGGAAGAGCGGAAGCGGCTCGTGCTCGATGCCGCCAGAGAGGGACAGCGTGTCGCCAATGGCGTACAGGTTCTTGCCCACGAGACCGACGACGTCGCCGGCAAAGGCCACGTCGATGGTGTGACGTTCCTGGGCCACGATGCTCTGGGGCCGCGCCAGCCGGACCTTCTTACCGAGGCGATCGTGCATGACCTGCATGTCGGGCGTGTAGCTACCCGAACAGATCCGCATGAACGAAACGCAGTCTCGGTGGCGGCGGTCCATGTTCGCCTGGATCTTGAAGACGAACGCGCTGAAGTCGTCGGTCACAACCTGCTCGGTCTTCGTGCCGTCCTTCTTGGTCACGGTACGGCCAGAAGGGCAGGGCGCTAGCTCCACGAAGGCATCGAAGAACGGGCCGAGCCCGAAGTTCGTCAGCGCCGATCCAAAGAAGGTGGGGGTGATCTCGCCCGCGAGGAAACGCTCCGTCGTGAACTCGTTGCCGGCCACTTCCAAGAGCTCTAGTTCGCCGCGCACTTGCTCCGCGAGCTCTGCGCCGAGCCGCGTCTCGAACTCATCAGAGTCCATCGGGATGCGCGTGATTTCCGAGCGCTTGGCGCCGCCGGCCGCCGTCTTCTCGAACAGCTGCAGCTCGCGGCCGCGCCTATCGACGACGCCTTGGAAGCTCCGACCCGAGCCCACCGGCCAGTTCATCGCGCTCGACTGGATCCCGAGGGCTTCCTCGAGTTCCGTCATCAGATCGAGCGGATCGCGGCCGGGCAGGTCGAGCTTGTTGATGAACGTCAGGATCGGAATGCCGCGCAGGCGGCACACGTCGAACAGCTTGCGCGTTTGCGCCTCCACGCCCTTACCCGCGTCGAGCACCATGATCGCGGAGTCCGCCGCGATCAGCGTCCGGAACGTGTCCTCACTGAAGTCCTCGTGCCCCGGCGTATCGAGCACGTTGATGATGCAGTCTCGGTAGGCGAACTGCATGGCGGACGAGGTGATCGAGATGCCCCGCGCTTGCTCCATGCCCATCCAGTCGGAGGTCGCGAGCTTGCCCTTGCGGTTCTTGACGAGACCGGCGCTCTGCAGCACCCCGGAGTAGAGGAGGAGCTTCTCCGTGAGCGTCGTCTTGCCCGCGTCGGGGTGGGAGATGATCGCGAAGGTGCGTCTTCGAGCGATTTCGCTCTTGAGTCGGGGGCCGTCCATGGGCGGCAGGTTACCCCATAGCCGTGGGGGCGGCCCTGGGCGCTTGCGAAGAGATTACGCCTGTTGACTCCATACACCCCGCCCCGGGGCTTACTCTCCAGTCGGCCCGAGGCCGGGCCGAGGCCCGGCTGCCCAATACCACCGCCCGTGACTCACACTTCTTCCGTATCTCACCCATGCTGACAGGAATCACCCTCGCCGCTGCTCTCCTCGTTTCCCCCGCCGCACCCGTAGCTGCCCCGGCACCGGCTGCGGTCCCAAGCGCTGTGGTCCACTGTCAGGTCCCCTGCGGGATCTACGGGGATCACCTCCGCGTCGAGCTGATCATGGAGCACACCGCCACGATCGAGAAGGCGATGAACCAGATCACGGAGCTTGGGGGGGCAGAGACGCCCAACTGGAACCAGCTCGTGCGCTGGGTCACCACCAAGGACGAGCACGCCCAAGCGATCCAGGATCAGGTTTCGGCCTACTGGCTCGCCCAGCGCATCAAGTCCCCGAAGGCGGCGCCGGCTGATCCTGAGTTCCAGGGCCAGAACGAGACCTACATCACTCAGCTGGTCATGGCCCATCGCCTGACGACCTTCGCGATGAAGTGCAAGCAGACCACGGACCTGGCCAACGTCCAGGGCCTGCGGAGCAGCCTGGATGCCCTCAAGGCGGCCTATTTCTCGCCCGAGGACATGGAGCACATCAGCGGGCACAAGAAAGAGGGCGCTGACCACGACCACGGGGCCGAGGAGCACCCGGAGCACGAGCACAAGGACGGGGACCACAAGGAAGGCGACCACAAGTAGCTCCGACCCGCTATCCTCTTCGCCTCATACGCCGCGGCGAGGCCCCAGGGATCTGGGGGCCGCCGCGGACTCAAGTCGACGCTAGGCGGCCGTTGCCGCTGAACGTCAGGTAGTCGGGCGGCCCGCATCTCGCGGGTCCCCGGTCGATGCGGCTGCTTTTGTCTCAACAGAGGCCGGCGGCCCGGGAAAGCGAAGAGGACAATACGAATGGGAAAGGCAACCCTGACTGGAAAGGGGCGGCGCTGGCTGCTCAAAGGACACCCGTGGGTTTACCGCGACGACTTCGCAGAAGTCGAAGGCTCCATGGGGGAGTTGATCAACGTCAACGACCCAAGCGGCGGCTCGATGGGCTGGGGTCTTTACAGCACCCAAAGCCGTATCGCCGTGCGCATGGTGACGCGCAGCAAGGAGCAGCCGAACCGGGCGTTCTGGCTTGAGCGCATGCAGGGCGCGGTCGAGCGCCGCGCGCGGCTGGGCATGATGGAGCCCGAAGGGGCGTGCCGCCTGATCGGCGGCGACGCTGACGGCTTCCCCGGGCTGGTGATCGATCGCTACGCGAAGACGCTCGTGGTGCAGTCCGGGTCCCAAGGGTCGGACACGATGCGCGACTTCCTGCTCGGGCTCCTCAAGGAGGCGATGCCCTTTGCGCCGGATGCCATCATCGATCGCTCGGACACCTCGGTCCGCAAGCTTGAGGGCCTTGAGAAGCGCGTCGAAGTGCTCGAGGGAACGCTCGACGGGCCCGTGACCGTCCAGGATGGCCCGCTGACCTACGACGTGGACGTCACCGGCGGGCACAAGACCGGGCACTACCTCGACCAGTCCATCAACCGCAAGGACGCCGCGAAGCTCGGCGTGGGGGGGCGCGTCCTCGACGCGTTCGCCTACGACGGCCTGTTCGGACTGCACGCTGCCCTTGCGGGCGCGAAGGAAGTGGTTTGCCTTGAGCAGAACAAGGCGGCCTGCGAGCGCATCATGCAGAACGCAGAGCGCAACGGCGTGGCGGACAAGGTTCGCGTGGAGAAGGTGGACTGCATGAAGGACATGCGCGCCCGCGCCGAAAGCGGCGAGCGCTACGAGCTCGTCATCGTGGATCCGCCCGCGTTCGCGCGATCCAAGAAAGAGGTCGAAGGCGCTGCCCGCGGCTACGTCGAGCTCAACCGTCGCGCGATCGACCTGACCGTGCCGGGTGGCTCGCTGGTGAGCGCCTCGTGCTCCCACAACGTCAAGGCCGAGGACTTCATCAGGATGATCAGCAAGGCGGCGCACGGCGCTGGGCGTTCGGTTTGGCTCGAGAACTTGGCAAAGGCCTCTCCGGACCATCCGCACCTTGTGACCCTCCCGGAAACGGACTATCTGAAGTGCGCGTTCCTGCGCGTCGGATAGACCTTCGATCCCCGCTGGACTCGGCCCCCTGAGGCCGCGGCACTTTGAACGAAACAGCTCACATCTCCATCCACGTGAACGGCGAGTCCACCGAGGTCGCCGCCGGGTCCTCTGTGGCTGAACTCGTGGCCTCCCGCGGGCTGACGCCCGCGCAGGTCGCGGTGGAGCTGAACAAGGACATCGTGCCGCGCGCTAAGCACGCCGATACGCCCCTCGCGGCGGGCGACCGCGTCGAGATCGTTACGATGGTGGGCGGAGGCTGATCCGCCCACGAAGCAAGCCACAGACCCTGCCCCTATGACTGACGCTACCCAGAACACTGACCTCCCTGCGCACCAGCGGGACGCAGTCCTGAAGATCGGCGAGTTCTCCCTGAACTCCCGCCTGCTCGTGGGCACCGGGAAGTACGCATCGTTCGAGGAAACGCGCGAGGCGCTGGAGATCTCTGGGACCGACATGGTCACGGTGGCGATTCGGCGCGTCAACACGGACCCGTCCAAGGGCGAGTCGCTCCTCGACTACATCGACCGCGACCGCTATCACATCCTGCCGAACACGGCAGGCTGCTACGACGTGGAGTCGACGGTGCGCACGGCGCGCCTCGCTCGGGAGCTCCTCGATACGCCGCTGGTGAAGCTTGAGGTGCTCGGCGACCCCAAAACGCTGTTGCCCGACCCTATCGGGACCCTGGAAGCCACCAAGATCCTCGTCGAGGATGGCTTCACGGTCATGGTGTACTGCTCCGACGATCCGCGCATGGGCGTCCGCCTGGCGGAGCTCGGCGCCGCCGCCGTCATGCCTGCGGGCTCACCGATCGGCTCGGGGCAAGGGGTCCTCAATCCCAACGCGATTCGGATCATGATGGAGCTGATCGATGTGCCGGTCATCGTGGACGCAGGCGTCGGCACCGCGTCGGATGTCGCGCTCTGCATGGAGCTCGGCGCGGAGGGCGTCTTGCTGAACAGCGCGATCGCCGGCGCAGGCCAGCCGCTGCGGATGGCAGCCGCCATGCGCGATGCTTGCTATGCCGGGCGGAACGCCTACCTCGCGGGTCGGATCCCCAAGAAGCTCTACGCGAACGCCTCCTCACCGGAAGAGGGACTGATCGAAGAGGCCGGACCCGCGTCCAAGTAGGCGATGTTGGCTTTGGCGCTTCCGTTCTACGAGCGTGCCGCTGCGTCGGCATCGGCGCTCCTCGCGCAGTCGGAGGCCGCGGTGGACGCGTCCGAGTACGTGCCCACCATCATGACCCAGACTTCGCTCGGGTTGGGTCTGCTGCTGATCGGGCTGGTCTTGATCCCCGCGGGGCGCTTCCTGACCGCTCAGCTCCTCGACGAGGCCCCGCTGCCGCGCCGCGCGTTTCTTTGGACGGACTTGGCCGCGACGCTGATGGCCTTTCTTTTGGGGCAGATCATCGTCGGGGGACTCGCGAGCTACCTGCACCCGGACCTTGAGTCGCTCACGGATCTCGGAACGGTGGAGGCCCTGGCGCTGACGGCCGGTGGCTTCCTCGCACCCGCTGCCTATGTCTTGATCGCGGCCAAGATGCGGCCCGGGGGACTAGAGGCCGTGGGCTTGAAGGCCGTGACCCCCGGGTATCGCTTGCCCTTTGCCGGTCTCTTCTACGTGGCAGGACTGCCCATGTTCCTGGGCCTCGGCGCCCTCTCTGGGGCGCTGATGCAGGCTCTCGACAAGCCGATGGAGCAAGAGATCGCAGTGATGATCCAAGACGGGATGGTGGAGTCCCCTTGGACGATCGCCTTCTTTGCGGTGGTCTTGGTGCCGCTCTTGGAGGAGATCCTCTTCCGTGGGCTCTTGCTAGAGTTGGTCGCGTCGAGCTTCGGTCGGGTGGCGGGCGTGCTCGTCTCCTCTGCGGCTTTTGCGGTGGCCCACGGGAGCGCGTCTGCGCTCCCGATCTTTGGGCTTGCGATCATCTTGGCTATCGTCAAACTGCGCACACGCAGTCTGGCGGCCGTCTGGTTCGTTCACGCACTGCATAATGGTGGGACGATCTTCCTCCTTTGGCTCACCACGCTGATCCCCGTTTCCAGCTAGCCCCATGACGTCGTTCCCACAGAAAGGCCTCTTCCGCGCCCTCGACGGCGGCGCCTCTGCGGCCACCAATGCCACGCTCACGGGTGAGATCGAGCTCGGCCAGGACGCCAACGTCTGGTTCGGGTGCGTCATCCGCGGCGACGATGCGACGATTCGGATCGGGGCCAGGACCAACGTCCAGGACCTGACGATGATCCATGCTGACATCGATGTCCCCAACGTGATCGGGGAAGAGGTGACGATCGGTCACCGCTGCGTCTTGCACGGAGCCACCGTGGGGGACCGCTGTCTCATCGGGATGGGGGCCATTCTCTTGGGGGGCTCCGTGATCGGGGAAGGGTCCATCATCGGTGCGGGCGCGGTCGTCAAGGAGGGCATGGTGGTGCCCCCTCGGTCGCTGGTCGTCGGTATTCCGGGACGCATCGTTCGCGAGGTTTCTGTCGAACAGCTGGAGGGCATCCGTCGCAGCGCGGAAGGCTACGTCCAGAAGGCCAAGCAGTACTTGCCGTGAGCCAGGTCGTCGATCCGTCCAGTTCCTTCGACGTGAAGGTCGCGGCGCTCCGCCGCGGCCTCGCGAAGCTCGAGCGCCTTGCGGTCGCGTTCTCCGGCGGCGTCGATTCGACGGTGCTGCTGCACGCCGCCAAGGAGGTGCTGGGCCGCGAGAACGGCGTGGCCGTCATCGCTGATTCTCCGTCGCTCCCCCGTGCGGAACTCGCCGAGGCCCGCGAGATCGCCGCCGCGATCGACGCCCGACTCATCGAAGTCCGCACCGACGAAGGCAACGACGAACGCTATCGGGCGAACATCGGCAACCGCTGCTTCTTCTGCAAGGCGGCCCTCTTCCGTGCCATGGAGATGTTCGCCAAGGAGGAGGGCTTTCCGTACCTGTCCTTTGGCGAGATCGTGGACGACTGGAGCGATGATCGTCCCGGGGCCAAGGCCGCGCAGCAATACGGGGTCGTCGCTCCGCTCAGCGCCGCGGGGTTCACCAAGGAAGACGTGCGCCGCTATGCATCGGAGCACGGACTGCCAGTGGCAGACAAGCC
The DNA here is from genome assembly GCA_938030175.1 of uncultured bacterium. Lineage (GTDB taxonomy): Bacteria > Planctomycetota > UBA1135 > UBA1135 > Saltatorellus. The sequence goes on from CALHGQ010000144.1 coordinate 7,721, forward strand.
GGCCTCGGCGTGCCTAGCGTCCAGGATTCCAGTGGGTACTGAAGTGACCCCCGAGCGGCTTTCCACCGTGGAGGCAGCCGAAGCCGCGCTGAAGGCGCGCGGCTATCGGGTCCTGCGCGTTCGCCATCACGGGGATAAAGCGCGTCTCGAAGTGGGGCCCGAGGAGGAAACCCGTGCCCGTGCCGAGCTGGCGCAGATCGAGAGCCTGCTCGCGCAGCACGGCTTCCAGAGCGTTGAGTTAGCGGTTTACGGCGCTACGTAGACGTCCAGCTCCGGGAACATCGGTGTAAACCGAACGCCCTATCGCCGCGTCTTTTTTGACAAGCGCGAAAAGTGGGGTAGTGTTGCCCGCCTCTCACCGCGGCCGGGTTGGCGCTCGTCCCTGCGGTACTTTGCGGGAGGCCCAGTGAAAGCTGGTTCGACGACGCACTGCGTTGTCGCGGGACGCACCCAGATGGAGGGGGCGCAGGGCCATGGTGAGAAACGCTGTAAAGCAAGAGGGGACGGATGCACGGACTGCCGGGCGCGCAATGCGCGTTCGGCGGTCCAGCTTGCGTCATGGGAGACCGGTGCGCGGCAGGGCAGGGTTCACGCTCATTGAGCTGACGGTTGCCATTGCCATCCTGCTGGTGGGGGCACTCGCTGCCTTCGCAACGCAGGTCATGAGCGGTCAAATCATCGACTCCAGCGAGGAGGTCACCATCGTGGTGGCTGACTTGGAGACATGCATGGAGGAGATGATGCTCCAGTCGGCCGACGACATGCCGGTGCTTTATCCGGAGGGCGTGGAGGTCCCCGGCTACGAGGGACTGCACGTCCGCAATGAGGATCTTATTCCGAACTACCTCAACTGGGAGGCTGGCGATCCGATCCCCGACCTCCTCGAGATCGAGCTGACGGCCACCTGGCTGGACGGCGCGGGCCGCGTTCAGCGGCAGTCCCTTCTTACGGCGAAGGCGAGGTGATTCACTTGAAGTACACCGCACGAAAGTCAGCTGCACCAGGCTCCGCAGGGTTCACGCTCCTCGAGATGGTCATCAGCGTCACGGTCATCGCCGTGCTCGCGAAGATGCTCATCATGAGCAGCGAAGCGAGCAGCACGATGACCTCCACGGGCAACATGGAGGCGCGCATCATGAGCGCGAGCGAGAAGGCGCTGACGCGCATCGTCGAGGACATTCGGATGTCCGGCGACCAGACTCTCCAGGGCCGGAGCTACCCCTACGTCTTCGACAACGGCGCAGCGGCCGACGGCTTTGAGGACTACACCTACATCCCAGCGCCCATGGCGGCGCTGCCGGACGACGCGGACTTCGGGATCATGCGCTCCATCATCCTGGCGCTCCCGAGCGACCTGGACGGCGACGGGCGGCCTGAGCTGGACGCCGACGGGGATGGGGTTCCTGAACTCGACGGCAACGGAGACGGCGTCCACAGCGATGACGCCTCTGACACGGCGGCCCTCTGGGACCCCGCCGACGCAACGATCTCCGCTGACACCCGCCTGACCTGGGACCACAGCGACGTCTCCTACAAGGTGCTCGCGGGTCCGACGGGCGAGAACGAACTCGTTCGCCTCGTGTCCAACGGGCTCGAGGGCCGCGAGGTACTGGCGCGCGGGGTCGAACGAATTCAGTTCGACACTCCCGCCAGCGCAGGGTTCACGATCCCCACGGGGTCGGTGCGAGTGAGAATCTACTTCCGCGTCACGGACGAGGAAGGACATGTGTACCGGAGCCGACGCGAGGCGATCGTGCGGCCCCGGAACTCCTAGTGGCGAAGTCTGGGCGCGGACGAGTCGTAGGGAAGAGTGGGAATGGGCGTTTAGTGAAGTGGGCCGAGGGGCAATGTGCAATGAGAGTGGGAAGACAGTTTTCGAAGGCAAGGACAGGACGCGAGGGCATTGCGCTTGCGTACGCCGTCTTCGGTACGTTTGTGGTCGCCAGTATGGTGTCCGTCATGTTCACGATGGCGGGGGTCAGCGATCGGCAGGCCGACATCAAGCGTGGACGATCGAAGGCGAGGCTCTTGGCCGAGGGCGCATTGAGCGCCGTCGAGAAGGATCTACAAACGGCTCTGGCGAACTGGGATTCGCCGCTCGGTGAGGGGACGAAGACCCTCGCGGGGATCGACGTGGACTACCGCGTTGATGCGATCGGAGCCGAGGCGACCATGACGGATGCGTCGGGCATCCAGCGCATCGTGCAACCCTATGAACTCGTGACCCGGACCCGGGTCGAGGGCGTGGTGGGGACCGCACACAAGATGATCAACGTCGAGTGGACGCCGCTGTTTCAGTTCGCGGTCTTCTATGACTCCGACCTGGAGATTCACGCGGGGCCCGACATGACCCTCAGCGGTCGAGTGCACTCGAACCGCGACATGTTCCTCGGCGGCGGCTCGACGATCACGATGGACACGAACTACGTCCGCGCGGTGGGCGGCATCTATCGCTCGAAGAAGGACGGGACGCCCGTGGGCGGCAGCGTCGACATCCGGCGCTGGGTGGAGAACCCCTTCGACTTGTCGGAGCCGTCCGAGTTCAACCGGATGTTCAGCCAGTCGCAGTTCGGGGTGGACTCCGTCAGCGGCTACGACAGCGCCTTCCGCGACGGCTACGACGCGGACGGCGACGGGGACTTCAACGACCCGGGCGATTGGCTGCCCTTCGAGTTCGGCGCGGCCGAGCTCTGGAGCCAGGCCGACGGCTACACGAACGGCACGGGGCAGACCCTTCAGACGGGCCAGCACGGAGTGCAAGAAGCGGTGACCCCAAACGTCGGGTCGATCGCCATGTACAACGACGACGGCTCGAAGGGCTACTTCCATGAGAACGCTGGTCTCACCATCATCGTCGACGGCACCACGATCACGGTGACGGATGCGTCTGGGAACGACCTCACGGGGGTCCTCGGCTCGGCGATCACGCTGACGGACATTGCTGACACGCGGCAGTCCGACGGTGGATCCACTCGCACTCGGGTGATCGAGATCAACATCGGGGCGCTCAACGGAAGCTCCTACTTCCCGCCGAACGGCCTGATCTACGCGGCCCACACCGACATGGGGGAAGGGACCGAAGCCCACGGGGTCGTCCTGACCAACGGCTCGGAGCTGGGTGGCGACCTGACGGTCGCATCGGAGAGCCCGGTGTACGTGCACGGCGACTACAACGTGGTCGACAAGAAGGCAGCCTCGGTCATCGGGGACGCCGTGAACCTCCTGTCCAACAACTGGGATGGAACGAAGGTGGCCGGGAACCTCCCGGGCGCGACGGAAACCACCTTCAACTTCGCGATGATCACGGGCAGCTACGGCTCGGAGGAGGATCGCTACAACGGCGGCCTAGAAAACCTCCCGCGCTTCCACGAGAACTGGAGCGGCGTGCCGTGCAACATCTCGGGCTCCTTCGTGAATATCTACGACTCGGAGCACGCGACGGGCGACTGGCAGTACGGCGGCGACCGCTACACGGCGCCCCAGCGGAACTGGGAGTACGACCCGTCCTTCAACTCGGTCGACGGGCTTCCGCCCTTCTCGCCGATGGCGGTCTCCGCCAAGTCGGTTGTGACCTGGTAGCGGACTCTCGCGGAAAGTCACTACGGCGCCCCCGGCCCTCGCGAACGCGAGAGCCGGGGGCGTCTGCCGTTGGGAGCGGAACGGCGCGCATGGGCACGGCCCTAGTCGTCCCCGCCGTAGCCGAGGCCCTTCAGTATCTCCGCAACATCTTCGTCCGTGCTGACCGTCTCCCCCTGGAAGCGAAGCGGATAGCGGAGCCGTAGGTTGGTCAGTGCGCGGTCCCAGCGTGCTGCTTCGACGGAGTCGTCTTCCCAGCGGTTGATTCGCTCTTCTCCATCGACCGCGAGGTCGTAGAGCTGTCGGCCGCTGTTTCCGTCGTTGGGTCGTTCGTCACCTGGGAAGTCTAGGAGCTTTGCGTTGTCCCGCCGTAGAGCGACGGCCGCTTGGCCGGCGTGCCGGGTGCGGTAGGGCACCCACATGGGGCGGTCGGCGATGGTGTTCCCGGGGGACAGCGCTACCCCTGACCATGATGGGTGGGGCGGGAGCCCGACGGCGCGTGCGATGGTGGGGGCGAGGTCAATGCCGATCACGGGGACGCTGGCGGTCAGGCCCCCTTCGAACCTACCGGGGAAGTGCATGATCAGCGGCACCGCGAGCTGGTCCTCGTAGAGGCTCCAGCCGTGGCCGAAGTGACTGTGTTCGTTGAATTCTTCCCCGTGGTCGGACGTGACGACGAGGAGGGTGTTCTCAAGCTCTCCGGCGCGTTCGAGCTGTTCGAGTAGGCCTCCCACAGCCGTATCGAGCTCCGAGACCTCGGCGTCGTAGAGGTCAGACACGTAGCGCGTATCCGCCGCGGAGAGGGTCTCGCGGGTTAGGTGACCCCACGGGAAGTCAGGCGGGTGCACGAAGTCTGGGAGCTCACCGTCGTAACTGCGGACGAACCTCTCGCGGGCTTCACCTTCTGGGTCGTAGGGGGAGTGGACCTTGTAGGTGTGGATGAAGGCGAAGTACGGGCCCTCCGCTTCCATGATCCATCGGGCGGCTTCTGGGAACGTGTTCTCGACGCCGGTGCTGTGGAACCAGAATCGGTCAAAGCCCTGGGCGAAGCCCCACTCTGGGCGGACTTAACCCGACTCCGTGAAAGCCCCGGTCTTGTAGCCCGCGTCGCTCAGCAGCTCCGCGATGGTCACGGCATCGGTCGAGAGGCTCTGGGACGGATCCCAAACCCCGTGCTCTGACATGTAGAGAGACGAGAAGAGCGATGCATGTGACGGCAGCGTCCACGGCGCGCTGCTCCAAGCGTCTTCGAAGCGAACTCCCTTCTTGGCCAGTGCGTCGAGGTGAGGTGTCGTTCCGCGTGGGTAGCCGTAGGCACCGAGCCGGTCGGCGCGCAGGGTGTCGAGGAGCAGGATGATGACGTTGGGCCGGTCATCGTCAGGCCTCCTTTTTCGAATGCTCGGCTCGAGCCAAACGGGGTAGACCTTGGCGTCGTCGGAGGCTTCGGGCGCGGCCTTCACCGAGAACACGAGGGTCCAGCCCTCGGTGTCCGAAGGGAGCATGACTTTCGGGGACTCGATGACGGCGCCGGCCGCCGTCTCGTCAATGACCTCCGACCAAAGCTGGCGTTCTGCGCCATCCGATGCGATCAGGCCGACGCTGAACTCGGCGCCGCATGGCACGCCTTTGGAGAGCCTGACCGCGTCCTCACGGACGAGCGCGATCGAGAGCTGCTGCAGCGCGAACCCGAATGTCAGTGCGGCTCCCGCGTCGGCGCCTTTGAGCTTCCAAGCCAGCTTTGAGCCGCGGCGCGGACGGTACCCGCGGCGGGCTTCGTCGCGAAGGGTCAGCTCGGCGGATGCGAGGGGCTCCCCGGGCGCTGCGGGCGGGGATGCGATCAGGTCGACGACGGAATCGACCTTGACGGGGTAGGTGATGCCGATCCAACCGGGCGGCGACTCGCCCTTGGCGGTCATCAAGAAGAGCCCGCCCGGCGTCACACACATGCCACCCACCTCCAATGACTCGGGGTCGATGACCTCCGCCGCGATGGTGAGGTCCTTCTCGGGCGCCGACGAGCCGAAGTCGGCTAGCGAGCCGGAGGCACCGTGCCCGTAGCAGGGAATACGCAGCGGAATCCGCCAAAGCGAGCCCGCGTGCTGGCGCTGGTTCGCGATGAGGTAGCGCCGGAGGCGCCTGCCTCGATACGGCTCGCCCACCAGCCAGATCCAATCCCGCGAAGCCATCCGTGCGAGGGTGGGGTCTTCCTGGGCGCCTTCGGCCCCAAGGCTCGCAGTGGGCCGATGGAAGAGGAGGCGATCCGAGGGCGCACGGGTCGCCGAGGCGCCCGCTACGAGCCCCTCGCCCTGTTCATGCCCATTGGAGGCGGATCCAGCGGTGGCAGATGCCTCCTCGCTTGCACCGGAGCCGCACGCTACCAAGAACGCGAGAAGAGCGGAGGCAAGCGGTGCGAGGCCGGAGCGATGGATACCCCGAGCGCTTCGTGGAGTTGGGCCGGAGCGAGTAGGGGTGAACAAGGGGAGCAACGACCAAGCAGGGCAGCCCAAAGACCGTAGCTGTCGGTTCCAGGGTTCGCAACCAGCTCGGCTTTCGCTTTCCGCTGTGCGTTCCGCATGGGGCCGTCAGGGCTTCTTGCGCTCGCCTACGGTGACCCTCAACGTCGAGCCGTCTGCGCGCATCACGGAGACGCTCGTCTGCCCCTTTTGGCGCTCGACCTTCACGGGGTGAGAGGTCGGAGACTCAGGGAACGGGTCAGCGACTCCAGCGTCAACGGCGATCGCGTGTCGCAGGAAATCTAGCCGGGCGAGGAGCTCCATGCGGTGCCCAGCGAGCGTGTCTATCCTCTTCGCGAGCCCTTGGGTGAGGGGATTGCCGAGGCCCCCATGGCTTTCCCAAACGTCCGCCAGTCCTCCCGCCACCTTCGCGCGCGGAAGCCGGAACACGGCGTCGATGTCCTTGGTCATCTCGGCGGCGTGGATCACGTGGGCGTCCAACGCATACCGCCAGTAGAACTCTGGCCGCCACTTCGTCCAGTCTCGACCCCCGAACTCCCATGGGCTAAACCGCCCTTCCTCGAGGGCCTGATGGATGTCCTCGTAGGCATAGATGATGGAACCGCGAAAGAGGCGGTTGTCCGTCGGGATCCCCGCTGCGATGCGACGTAGCGAGTCCACCCAGAGGGACTTGGCGCTGTCGGAGAGCATCGCGTAGTGCTCGCCTACCGTAAAGGACTCGAGCTCAGTCGTAAGGACGTACGAGCCCCCAAGCGCGGCCAGGATTGCCTTGTCAGAGTCCATCAAATCGGCGGCCAGCTGCTGCCCGTCCACTAAGACGCGCACGGCTTCCTCTGGATGTCCTGCTTCGAGGAGGACCTGAGCTTTTGCGACGGTGAGCGCGCCGAGGGCCTGCAGAGCGAACAGCTGTGGCGGCACCACATGCACGGAGCGATTCAGTGTCGCGTCACGGGAGGCGGCTCCTTGGCGAAGGCTGCGCAGCGTTGGCCCTGCGGCCGCGACGAACCGATCTCTCTCTTCCGCCGTGAGGGTCGAGTCTCGGAACTTCTCCCGTAGCGACCTGATGTCCCCTATGCCTTCGAGCGCTAGGAGCGCCTCTTGGTAGTGCGCCCAGGCGAGCCCCTCCCGGGTCTCCCCATAGGGTGCCTCCCGCAAGTGGCGTCTCTCGGTGACCTCTGCCCTCACTTGGTCGATCGCCTCCAGCATCTCGGCACGGCGAACGCTCACCTGGAACAGCGTCAACGCCATCAGAAGGACGCCTACGAAGGTCGCCAAGAGCAACGGTGCACGATGTCGGTGAAGGAAGGAGGTCGTGGGTTCCATGGGACCCCACGGTGGACTCCGCTCGTCCGCACTTATTCCCGTGGGCTAGATCCACTCTTGCCGACGCCCGCCCAACGGAAGGAGGGAGCCGGCGCGCTAGCGTCGGCTCCCTCCTGAAGCTGGATGGCGTCTGGCCGGGTTCAGTTCACCCGGCCGGAGGCCACGATGGTGGGGGCTCCTTCTACTGGAACGTCACCGAGTAGCCGCGCGTGAAGTTGGACGTAACGCTCGGGTTGGCGTCCCTGTGCCACAGCTGGAAGTTCAGTGTGTCACCCGGTGCGACGGCGATGGCGCCGTTCGGCTGCGGGATGGCGGTGTTGTCGATGCTGACCGGGATCTCACCGAAGAGACCGGAGTTGCCGATCTGGTCGATGTAGCGGCCCGTGCTCGCGCCGATGCAGAGGTTGCCCTGGCTGCCAGCGGGGTTCGGGACGAATGCCTGGTTGGGCGACACGACGAAGTAACCGTTCACGTTGGACGGCAGCGAAACTGCGATCAGCGAGAGGTTGTTGTTCGCCACGACGTTCGAGCCCGTGGCCAGGATCGAGCCTTCGTTGCCCGTCGAGTTCGGGTTGGCGTCGCAGTAAAGCGTGCCGATCCCGTCGCCGCAGGTGACGCTCGTCACGCGGAAGTCGTCAATGGCGGCCTCCACGATGGATCCGTCGCCGAGGTCTGACGCGATGAAGCGC
>CALHGQ010000145.1 GCA_938030175.1 uncultured bacterium
GCGAGGATCGGCGACCAACATCGAGCTCGGGATCGAGCTGCTCGCGCCGGCCAACGGTGTGGTCTTCGCGCCCGCTACCCTCCAGTCCATCGGCGCGCAGAAGGCGACCTACGATCGGAGCTCTGAGCTCTGGACGATCGTGCCCGAGAGTACTGCGCGCTACTCGGTACGGTCGGCGTGGCCCTCGCTCTCGGTGGCGGAGCTCTCCGGCAGAATGGCTCGCGGGTCCGTGACGGGGAGCATCTCGCTCCCAAGCGGAGCCAGGGGCAGCGACCGGCTCTTCGCACTGCGATCCCTCGCGGCCTACGCCGAGTCACTGAGCGCTGGGTGTTCCTCCGAACTCGAGGAGGTGATCGCGATCGTGAGCCATCTGCGCAATGCGTTCGGCTACGAGCTCTTCGACGTCGGGATGCTCGGCCCCGAGGGTTGCCTGGGCCTCATCGAGCGGGGGTCGGGATCTTGCACGCACTTCGCTTCGCTCGCTGCCCTTCTCCTGCGCTCTCGGCAGATCCCCACGAGGATCGCGGTCGGGTACGTGGCCCGTGAGGAGCTCCCACGGGAGGAAGGGCCGGGGTGGCTCGTCCGAGCGAGGGACGGGCACGCGTGGATCGAGGTGCACTTTGACGGCTTCGGCTGGCTGCCTTTTGACCCGACCCCTGGCGATCCGACGGCGGGCGGAGCCAGCACCGGGTGGACCCCCTTGGACGAGTCCGAGCCCAGCGTATCCCAGTGGCTCGACACCGCCGGAGGCGGCGGCGGGACCCGCAGCGCGCGGACATCCGCCCTTGGGGAGTGGGTGGCCGGGGCCCTGACGGGGATGTTCCGGTGGTTAGGAGATCGGGCGGCGGACGTTCAGCGCTCCGTGACGGGGAACGGCCCATGGCCGGAGCTCCGGGCAGGCTGGGCCATTGGGCTCATCGCCGCGGCCGTGTTGGCCGTGTTGGCCGTTTGGGGCCTGCGACGGCGGCGACGGATGATCGCCCCTGCGGAGGATGGCTCCGAAGAATTCCACCGCGAAGGTCCCCAGCCAGCCCTGGGGCACGACGTTCCGTTGGCCACGCTGCCCGCAGCTCGGGACCTCATGGCGGCGCTCACCGAGCGGGGCCTTGTCCAGCGTCTTGACGCGACCCCCAGCGGTTTCGCCCGCGAGGTGGAGTCCAAGCACCCCGAAAGCGCCGGGCTCACGGCGCTGGTCCGCACGCTCCTGGGGCGCGCCTCGACACGTGCCCCATTGACGAAAGTGGAAACGCAGCGCCTCGAACAGCTCACCGGGCGCATTCGAGCAGGATCTGAACCGGAATCAGGGGAACGCGATCCCAGCGGTCCGCGTCCCTAGAGCGCCGGCCTACGAGTCTGCAGAGATGGACGGGCTGCTCGTGTCTCTGGCTGAGATGACCGTAGATTGAAGGCATCACCATACGCCCCTCATCTCCATCGAGTGGCATCTTGGTCACCCCCGCTTCTTGGCCCGTGCCATCCCTAAGCTACGCCCCACGTCACCATGACTCGCATTGCCTACATTCACGGCCTCCTCTCCACGGGTCGGCACGCGCTCGCTTCGGCACTCACCGCGTCGGCCACGGCGGGGGCGCTGCTGATCGCGCTGGCCGCCACCGCGGGCACCACTGCGTCCGCCGCCCCGCTCCAGTGCGGTGAAGACAACCTGGAAGACAACGACAGCTGCGCGACCGCCCGCGCAATTTCGACCCCGTTCTCTCGGTCAGGGCTCGCGGTCTACAAGACGGACAGCGACTACTACAGCTTGACCGTTCCGCCGGGCCAGGAAGTGCAGATCGACATCTTCTTCACCCACCTCACGGCGGATGTCGACCTCTTCCTCTACGACCGGAACGGCCCCTGCGGTGGCCTGCTCACGTTCCTCTCCAGGAGCGACTCAAGCAGCAACGACGAGAGCCTCAGCTGGCTCAACACCGGGAGCTCCCCGGTCGATGTCGCGATCAAAGTGCTCGTCTTCCCCGGCTCGATTGCGCAGTGCAACAACTACGACATCCAGGTCACGGTCGGCGTGCCGATCGACCCCTGTGATGCCATGGCAAGCGACGATCCGTTCGAGGACAACGACGTGTGCATGGCTGCCTACCCGGCGCCGAACGGGGTGACCCAGGACCTCTGGGTCTCGCGGGACGATCCCGACTTCTGGAGCTTCACGGTTCAGCCGGGCGAGGCCGTCGACGCGCAGATCTACTTCAGCGACGTCGTGTCGGACCTCGACATCTTCTTGTACGACGCAGCAGGCCCCTGCGGCGAGGGCTTCGGCACCGGCGAGCTCGCCAGCGGCTTCACCCAGACCGACAACGAGCGCATCATCTGGACCAACACCGGAACCACCGCGCGCAACCTCATCCTCCAGGTCTACGTGTTCGTCAGCGGCACGTGCAACAACTACGACCTCGACATCGACATCGCTGGGGGCGGCCTCGGCACGAACTACTGCTTGGCTGTGCCAAACTCCACAGGCGTCGTCGGTCTGATCAGCGCTGCGGGAACGACCTCCGTGTCCATGAACGACCTGCGCCTGTCGGCGAAGCAGCTCCCGCAAAACGCCTTTGGCTTCTTCCTCAACAGCCGCACCCAGGCGTTCGTTCCGAACGCGGGCGGCAGCGAAGGCAACCTCTGCCTCGGTGGCAGCGTCGGGCGCTACAACTCCCTGATCATGAACAGCGGCGGCGGCGGGCGCATCGCGATCAACGTCGACCTCACCTCGATGCCCCAGCCCAACGGGTTCATCCCCGCGAGCGTGGGCCAGACCTGGTACTTCCAGGCCTGGCACCGGGACACAAGCGCCAGCGGCGGCGTGACGTCGAACTTCACGAACGGAATCCAGATCGTCCTCACGAACTAGGTTCCGCCCAGGCGCCCTACTGGCCCGCCGCGATCGCGGCGCTCAGGAAGGCCGCCAGCTCGGCGCGCGGGACGTCGGTCTTCTCACCGGTGCCAAGGTCCTTGACCTGGGCGGTGCCCGAGTCGAACTCCGAGCTGCCGACGATGACGGCGAGCCCGAAGCCCCGGCGATCCGCGTACTTCAGCTGGGCGCCGAGCTTCTTGGACTCTGGGTACACCTCGACGCCGATCCCTGCGGCGCGGAGTTCCTGGGCGAGGCGCAGGTACTCGCCCTCGCGGTTCTTCTCAAAGAGCGGAAGGAACACGGGGCACGGCGCGGACGTAGCAGGGATCATCCCGAGGTCCTCCATCGCCGTGAGCAGGCGATCCACACCGAGTGAAGCGCCGATGCCAGGCAGCTTCTCCTTGGTGTAGAGGCTCGCGAGGTCGTCGTAGCGGCCACCGCTGCAGCAGCTGCCGATACTGGGCATGTCGTCGAGGAAGGTCTCGAAGATCACCCCCGTGTAGTAGTCGAGGCCGCGCGCGATGGACGGGTCCAAGGCGAAGCGGGCGGGGTCGGCTCCGGCCGCTTCCACGCCTTCGAAGAGGCCCGCTAGGGAAGCCAAGCCGAGCTGACCAATTTCAGAGGCGCCGACAAGGTCCTTCGCGGCCGCCACGATCTCCTGGGGCGATCCGGAGAGTTCAGCGAACCGAAGCACGCTGGCCGCCTGGGGCGCGGTCAGGCCAACGGACTCGCAGAGCTCTGCGGTCACCTTGGCCTCCCCCACCTTGCCCAGCTTGTCGAGGACGCGTAGGACGTCGGTCTGTCGATCGACGAGCCCAAGCTCGTCGAGTACCCCGGTCAGCACGCGCCGGTCGTTGATCCGAATCGTGAAGCGCTCGAAGCCCAGG
>CALHGQ010000146.1 GCA_938030175.1 uncultured bacterium
GACCGTCATCGACATGGAGGTTCGGCGGCTCGGTCGCGCTGAGCGACGGAAGACTCTTCGTGGGCCAGAGCAACTCTTCGACGTCGCGTGACGCGGTCGCTGTCTTCACAGGATCTGGCGTGGACATGACGTACGAGTCACGCGTGGACGACCCGAATCCTGAACTCGGGGGGCAGTTTGGAACGCGCGTCGTCCGCCACAACGAACCCGATGGCACTCGTTCTCTGTGGGTGTCCTCCCCAAGGCAGTACCAGTTGGCGGTCGGCGGCCTCAGCGGCCTAGGCGCGCTCTACCGCTTTGAGCTCAGGCCGCCATCCAACCCGTTCACGAATCCATACTGGGAGATGGTGGAGTGGATTCGGAGCCCCTCGCCCGTAGAAGAGGGCCGCTTTGGGCTGGGATTCTGCGTCCACGACGACGGACAGACCACGCGCCTCGTGGTCGGCTCGTACGACAGGCTCAACACCGCGTACATCTACGAGCGCGAGTCATCCACAGAGGCCTGGCGACTGGCACGGGACTTCACTCACCCGCTCACTGAATCGGCGATGGTGGAGCCAGCCATCGACGGCACAACGATCGTCTTCAGCTCCGTCCCAAGCTCGATCTGGTCACAGGCTCCTGAGATCCATCCCCGTCCGGTCTACGTAGACCTCGACTGCGACCCTTCCGCTGATCCGGACTTGGACGAGCCAACGCCCCTCGCGCTCAACAGGAGCGGGAGCTGCGTCGCCCTCTCAAAGGACATCGCGGTCGTTGGCGCCCCTTTTGACAGCACCGAGGCCCACTACGGCGGCGCCGTCCATGTCTACCGGCGCGACGGTTCGGACTGGTACTTCGAAACGACGCTCTACGATCCTGAACCTAGTCCCTTCAATCGCTTTGGTCACTCGGTCGCTATCGGTCATGACGGAGTCAATATTCTCGTGGGCGTCCCCTACGCCGACGGTGAGGCTTCCAACTCAGGGAAGGTGGTGCTCTATCGCCGTCAACGTAACGGGCCCCGTTGGAAGGCTTTTGTGCACGAACCACGCTTCCCACGGGAGTCCGGTCAGTTTGGATACAGCGTGGACGGTGGATCGAAGTACGTCGTCGTGGGTGAGCCTGGCTCCCCGACGATGCAAGGCTTCGCCTACGCCTACGAACGCCCCACGCGTCAAAGGGCCACCATGGACTTCGCCGGCCGCTTCAGCCCCACCAACCTCGGCTTCGACGAGCCCTCCTTTGGATTCGCCGTGGAGTCCTACGGTGACTACGTACTCGTGGGAGCTCCGCTGAGCCACTTGGAGGGGCCAAGCGCGGGCGCCGTCTTCCGATTCGTCTACCAGTCGGGGGATCTTCCGCCCTTCGACACCTGGACCTCGACGGTCATCACCGCTGGCAGTGGGGCCGCGGGCTCGATGTTCGGCAGCAGCATCGACTCCGGATTTGGCCATGTGCTCGTCGGGGCGAAGCATGCGAGCGACGTGGTGCCGCAAGGGGGCGCCGCTTACCTTTACCGGGGCAGCGATTTCTTGTTCGGCGGCGGCCCCCTGGAGGTCCTGCGCTCCGGGACCCCCTATCCCGGCGAGCGGTTCGGTTCGAGCGTTTCGCTGGGCAGGTTCTCGCTAGCCGTCGGGGCCCCTGGGCCCGGGACATCGGGGGCAGCGCTCGGGCGCGTCTTCGAGTACGAGCGCACGCCGTTTGGCCACGTCTTCGATCAGGCTCGCTCGCCCGCGACGATCAGCGCTGGCGCCCGCTTTGGGACGGGCGTGGCTGCGGGCGACGACTGGACGCTGGTGGGAGCTCCCATGGACGGCGGCGGGCAGGGTTCGTCGTGGCTCCTGCGTTGAAGGGGCTCCCCCTGCGGTGCGTCATGGACGCAAGGGGCGCCTTGCTTTCTTCGGCAGCCGCAGATCGCGGGACTCCCGTCCATCTCGAGTACAGACGTGCACGCTTTGATTTCCGTCTTGCCCGGCCAAGTCCATAGCCAGCTAGGTGGAGGCCGAGTAGGCTCGGAGGAGGCCGGGACGCCGAAGAAGCACGCGGGACGCTGCGTTCACTCCTCCCTCTCGCGTGCAAACGGTCCCTCGCCGCCTGATCGATCGATGCAAGAGCCACACACAAGCGCACAGCCGTGCCGTATGAATCGACGACAGTTCCTCGGGCAGAGCGCGGGGGGCTTCGGCGCGGTCGCGTTGACCGGGATGCTCGGCTCGGAGTTCCTCCAGAAGCCCGCAAGCGCCGCAGTGCCTGTGACTCCGGCCGCGATGGCGAAGGCCAAGCACGTCATCTTCATCTTCAACTACGGCGGCGTTAGCCAAGTCGACACCTTCGACTACAAGCCGGAGTTGTACCGCCTCGACGGCAAGACCATCGACATGCCCACGTTTGGTCGCCAGGGCAAGCGCAAGGGCGGCCGCGTCGTGGGGCCAAAGTGGAAGTTCCGGCAGTACGGCGAGTGCGGCAAGTACGTATCCGACCTGTTCCCCCACGTGGGCACCCAGGTCGACAAGCTCGCGTTCGTGCATTCGATGTACGCCGAAAGCCCGATCCACGGGTCGGCGCTCCTCAACATGAACTGCGGGCGCATCGTATCGGGGCATCCGAGCCTCGGGTCGTGGGTCAACTACGGGCTGGGCACGCTCAACCGTGACCTTCCTGGGTACGTGGTGATGCTGGACGAGTCGGGCGGGCCGATCAGCGGCGCTAAGAACTGGACGAGCGGCTACATGCCGGCGTCGCTCCAGGGCGTCCAGATCCGCACGGAGGGGACGCCGATCCTCGGTCTGGAGCGACCGGCAGGACTCTCAGCCAAGACCCAGCGCAAGCTGCTCGACCACCTCAAGTCAGAGAACGAGTCGCACCGCCTGACCCGTGGCCAGAACCCCGAGCTCGCGGCGCGCATCGAGCAGTTCGAGCTCGCGTACCGCATGCAGTCCACCGCGCCCGAGGCCGTGGATCTCGCGTCGGAGCCCGAGGAAACGAAAGAGCTCTACGGACTCGACCAGGACAAGACGCGGCGCTTCGGCTCCAAGTGCCTCCTCGCTCGGCGCCTCGTCGAGCGCGGCGTGCGCTTCATCCAGATCTACTCGGGCGGCGGGCACAATGACGACAACTGGGACGCCCACGGCGACCTCGTGTTCAACCACTCGCGCCACGCGGGCCGCACGGACAGGCCGATCGCCGGACTGCTCGTGGACCTGGAGCGCCGTGGCCTCCTGGACGAGACCCTCGTCGTGTGGGCCGGCGAGTTCGGGCGCCAACCCACCGCGGAGTACGAGAAAGGCACGGGGCGCGATCACAACTCTTGGGGCTTCACCGTCTGGCTGGCCGGCGGGGGCATCAAAGGCGGGACGAGCGTGGGAGAAACGGACGAACTGGGATCCAAGGCCGTCGTCGACCGCTTCCACGTGCGCAACCTCCACGCGACCGTGCTCCATCAAATGGGGCTCGACCCGAACGGACTGTCCTACTTCTTCAACGGGCTCGACCAAAAGCTCGTCGGCGTCGAAGGGGCAGAACCCATCCACCAGGTCATCGCATGAGCCTTGTGGGCTACGTGCTGCTCGCGGGCGCCGCGGGCCAGGGTGACGCTCTGGACGCGGCCTTCGACGTCATCCAAGAGCGATGCTTTGAGTGCCACGCCGCGGGCAACGTCAAAGGCGGCTTGCGGCTCGACGCCGTCGACGGGTGGAAGAAGAGCATCGATACCCGTGCGCCAGCGGACAGTGAGCTCGTCTACCGCCTGCGCCTTCCCGCGGGCGACGTGGACGCTATGCCGCCGAAGGGCGATCGTGTGGACGACACACGCGTCGCAGCGCTCGAGGCCTGGATGGAAGGTGGAGCGGATCTCTCCGCGATCGACGCGTTCCTGGCGCGCGCGGCCGCTCGCGATGCGGAGCAGAGCCAGTCGATCGCGCTGTTGGCAGCAAATCTCGGCGCCAGCGTCACCGAGAGCCTGGGCGCGGACGGGTGGAGCGTGAACTGGAGCCACCTTCCCACGGAGCCAACCGTCGAGCGGGTCCAGCGGCTCGAAGCCTTGGCGGAGCGGGTGGTGGAGATCAGCTTCGCAGGCACAGCTGTGACCAACGAAGTCCTCGTCGCGCTCCCCGAGCTGCCGCTC
>CALHGQ010000147.1 GCA_938030175.1 uncultured bacterium
ATCACCGTGACCGCCGCCGCACCGCGCCCCGCGATCTCCGCGCCGAACGGCGTAAGGTCTGAGGCCAGCGACGCTTCATCGATGGGCACGTGCGGATCCACAT
This sequence comes from uncultured bacterium, assembly GCA_938030175.1. Classification (GTDB taxonomy): domain Bacteria; phylum Planctomycetota; class UBA1135; order UBA1135; genus Saltatorellus. The sequence goes on from CALHGQ010000147.1 coordinate 104, forward strand.
GCACCTCGATGGCTCGCTTGCCCGTGACCTGGGCCGTCAAGCCGGCGAGGTTCCCGTCAAAGGCCATGCGCCCACTATCGAGCACGACGATACGCTTGCAGGTCTCTTCGATGTCTTCTAAGTCGTGGCTCGTGAGCACGAACGTCACGCCGCGCTCCTCGGCGAGGCGCACGAGGAACTGCCGAATCACCTCCCGGGAAACGAGGTCGAGGCCAATCGTAGGTTCATCGAGGAAGACCACCTCGGGGTCGTGCAGGAAGGCCCCGATGATCTCCATCTTCATGCGCTGCCCGAGCGATAGCTGACGCAGCTGAATCTTGAGCCGGTCTTCCACGTCGAGCATCTTCGTGAACTCCGCCACGCGACGATCGAATGCGTCCGTGGGGATCGAGTAGATCTCTTTGAGAAGTCGAAACGAGTCGATGGGCGGAAGGTCCCACCAGAGCTGGCTCTTTTGTCCCATGACGAGGGCGAGGCGAGCCTTCTCCGTGTCCCTGAGCTGGAAGGAGTCGCGGCCGAAGAGGCGCGCCTCCCCTGAAGTGGCTGGCACGATGCCCGTCAGGATTTTGACGAGCGTTGTCTTCCCAGCACCATTCGCTCCGATCAAACCGACCGTCTCCCCGCGCCGCACTTCGAGGCTGATGTCCTCCAGCGCGTGCACCACGACGCTCTTGCGAGCGACGAAGTTCTTGAGCACCCCGAGGAAACCCGGCTGGCGCTCGAAGGTCGTGAAGGACTTGTTCACCGCCCGGGCCTCAAGGACGAGGCCATCCGGTTCGGCGCTAGTCCCGGATCCGGCGGCGGCGGTCACGACTCTGCCTCGGCCCCCCGGGGCGCGCCTGCGCTGGCTTTCCAGTCGGCGTAGCAGTTGGGCGTCTCGAAGACGCGTAGCTCCACGAGTTGCACGCCCCGACCAGACGCCTCCGGCAGCGCGTCAAAGCCCTCCTGGAAGCGAGCGGCTAGCCACGCGCACAGGTTCTCCACCGTCGTCGGGAAGGCTACCTCACAGCGCTTGTCCCCCTGGCTGACGAGAAAGTCGCGCAGATCGGTGTCGCGCACGTCGACGATGCAGGCATGGTCGAGGGAACCATCCACAAACGCGCTCATCACCCGGAAGACATCCCCGAAGTCGAGAACCATCCCCATGTCGTCCGTCGTCTCGGCAGCCAGCGTCGCGATGGCCACATAGCGGTGGCCATGGAGGTTCTTGCACTTGGTGGTGCATTGGGGGCCGAGGCGATGGGCCATGTCCCACTCAATGCGCCGAGAAATTGTCACCGTGCCGGTCATGACGGGAGCTTAGCGACGTTTTGACGAGCAGCGGGGGCGCGCCGTGAGAAACTCCTCGATGGGGCGCCCTCCCGAGCGACTTCTCACTCGGAATGGGTATGATTCGGCCCCGTGGCTCGCCGCCACGCGCCACTGCCCTATGAAGGAACCTGACCAAGACTCTCCCACTGGATCTCGCCTCGGGCGCAGCGCCGGCACGAGCCCACTCGACGGCCTCGACCTCGTCACGATCCGAAACCTGCGGGCATGGACCTTGATCGGCGTGCATCCCCACGAGCGGGAGACTCGCCAAGAGGTCCGTATCGACACCTGGATCGGGACGGACACCTCGGTCCCCGCGAAGGGAGACGACCTCTCGAAGGCCATCGACTACTCAGCGGTCGCCCGCGCCTTCCGCGAGCACGTCGGGCAGGCGCAGCACCTTCTCGTCGAGACCCTGGCCGAAGACCTCGCGCAGATCGCGCTGGAGCGGTTCGGCGCCATCGCCGTCAGGATCTCACTGGAGAAGCCCGGAGCCGTGTCAGGCACGGATGCCGTCGGCGTTGACATCGAGCGGCCACGATGAGCAGCCCCGCGCCTTTGGATAGGTTCCCGAAGGGACGGGACACGCGCCCCGGCGCGCGCCTCATCGTCCTAGGGCTCGGCTCGAACATTGACGGCAAGAACCAGATTGCCAAGGCCATCGAGCGCATTGAGTTCTCGTTTGACCTCCTGGTGAAGTCCACCCGTTACATCGGCCCGGCGGAAGGCGGCCCGAACGATCCCTCGGCGCAGGGGCCAAGCGACCCCGCGGGCGAAGAGACCCCAGGCGAAGAGACTCCAGGCGAGGCGAGCGCCACTGCCCCTCCGGGCCGGGGACTCACCGGCGCCGACGAGGACGTGGACGACCTGAGCATCTACTCCAACGCCGCCGTGCTCATCCGGACCGCGGACACCTTCAAGGAAGTCCGCAAGACGCTACGGAGGATCGAGAAGGAGCTGGGTCGCACGAAGGAGGACCCTCGCCGCGTCGAGATCGACATCGATATCCTCCTCATCCAAGGCGAGATCGTGCGCAACAAGCACGACGACATCGTGGTCCCCCACCCGGACCTCGCCACCAAGCGCCACGCCGCGATCCCCAGCGCAGAAGTGGCCCCGTCGCTGACGCATCCGAAGACAAAAGAGCGCCTTGCGGAGATCGCCGCGCGGCTCGCCTAGAGCATCCAGCCGCCAGCGATCTCGATGTTTTGGCCCACGATGTGGGTCGCGCTCGGGGAAACCAGGAACGCAGCGGCTTCCGTGACCTCTCGCATCTCCGCCGGCCGCCCCAGGGGAATCTTCTCGTGCAGCTCCTGCGAGAAGGTGTCGGCGGCGGCGTCGTCGTGGGGCACGAACCCGGGCGAGATCATGTTGGCACGCACGCCATGGCGAGCCTCTTCGAGACTCAGGCCGCGCATCGCCACGAGGAGCGCCGCCTTCGCGCTGATGTAGGCCGTCGTGACCTCCCTCGCGCGCCAGCGTTCGAGTCCCGCACAGCCGAAGAATAGGTACGCGCCCTTGGCCTCGCGGATCGGCGCCCGGGCCGCTCGGATCATGTGGAGCGCGGTGTAAAGGTTGCCCTGGAGCATCGCGTCAAAGTCGGCCGCTTCCGTCTCTTCAAGGGGCCGAGTCAGGTACGGCCCCACCGCATGGACGAGGACGTCGAGCCTGCCGCTGTGGGCTAGCACCGCATCTACCACGCGCGCTGCTTCGGCGCTGTCGGTGAGCTCCGCTTGGTGGGCTCTTCCTTGCCCCACGAGCTCCTCGGTGGCTTCCCGGCTGCCCGCGGTGTGGTAGGCGATGTGGACGTCGTACCCGCGCGCCAACAGCTCGACGGCGACACCGCGACCGATGCCCTGGGAACCTCCTGTGACCAGGGCCACCCGCCCCGCTCCCTCTTGCACTGCAACCTGAGAACTCATCGTGGCGGTTTGTAGCAGAAGCAGCCTGGGAGCGTCCCATGGAAACCGAGGGCGAGCCATTGAGGAGGGCGCGCGGGAGCTAAGATGAGGCCGACCACCAGTCCAGTCCCACCCGCCACTATGACGCAGCCCTCCCATCCCCCGATCACGGACTTCCACGCCCACATCTTTGCGCGGCCGTTCTTCGATGCCCTGGCCAGCCAGAGCCCCCAGCCGGGGTCAGCCCAGGAGAAGCTCGAACGGGTCATCGCCAAGACGGGGATCGAACTGCCGGAGCCCGGAATCGATGCACACCTCGCTCGATGGATAGGCGAGCTGGACAAGAACGGGGTCGAGCGCCTAGCGGCCTTCGCGAGCGCGCCAGAGGAGATCTCCGCGGTGTCGGAAATGGCGGCCCGCTCCAACGGACGGCTGGTCCCCATCGCCGTCTGCAACCCAGCGGCGCCCGGCGCCGCCGAAAGGCTGCGACCACTGATGGAGAGCCAGGGATTCCGGGGCGTGCTGCTCTTCCCGGCCGTGCACCATTACCACCTTGCCTCGGACGAAGTGCGCCCCGTTCTCGACGTGCTCGAAGAGTTCCAAGGCATCGCCTACGTCCACTGTGGGATCCTGGTGGTCAAGCTCAAGGATCTCCTCGGCCTGCCCCGGCCCTACGACCTTCGCTTTGCGAATCCCTTGGAGGTCATCCCCGCCGCGAATTCCCATCCGGACGTGACCTTCTGCATCCCGCACTTCGGTGCGGGCTTCTTCCGCGAGACCCTGATCGCGGGAGCGCAGTGCCCCAACATCGTCACCGACACCTCATCCACGAATAGCTGGACGCGGACCCAGCCCGACCACCC
>CALHGQ010000148.1 GCA_938030175.1 uncultured bacterium
ACACACATGGCAAGGCTCAGCCCCATCATCCGGTCCGCACGCGGTGACCCCTGATCGCCTACCATCCCCGAATGGAATCGATCTACGCCGCCTGTTTGCGGACCGCCGCCACGTTGCTCTTCTCGGGCGCCCTCCTTGCCATGGCCCCGCAGAGTGAGGGGGCTGCGGATGGACCCGGGACCAGGCTTGATGAAGAGCTTGTGTCGTTCGAGGGGGCCGTGCCCGTCTTCGTACGGATGGAGGACCAGCTCTTTTCGAAGGGTGGCGACTACGAGCGCTTCTGTGCGGAGCAGCCTGCGTCAGCGAAGCGCCTTGAGCTGCGAGCGCAGGTCACGGCCACCCTGAAGGAGAAGTCCAAGCAGTCCCTCGGAGAGCTGAGGAAGTCGGTGGTGCGCCTCATCGAAGAGGGGGAGGTCCGGGGCATTCAGCGCTACTGGATCGTCAACGGTTTCGCGTGCAAGGCGACGGCCAAGGGCTGTGCGGCACTCGCCGCGCTGCCAGGAGTCGGCTTCGTTTACCGCCAGCAGAACAAGACCCAGGTGCGCCAGCGCAAGAATACAGAGGTCGAGGAAAACGAGGAGCTGACGAAGCTCTACCGGGGGCTGATCGAGGAGCCGCGGGGCGACTCCGAAGTCGCGTTCGAGCTCGGCGAGACCGAGGTCCCGTGGAACCTCCAGGCCGTCGGCGCGGACCAAGCGTGGAAGCTGCACGGCATCACCGGCAAGGGCGTCATCATCGCGGTCCTCGACGACGGAATGATGACGGTCCCAACGCTCCTTCCCGCCCTCTGGCGAAACGCGGAGGAGTCGCTGAACGGCAAGGACGACGACGGCAACGGGCTGGTCGACGACGTGTTCGGCTTCGACTTCGCGAACAGCACGCCGTACAGCGTGACGCCCGCAGGGCACCGACACGGGACGCTCTGCGCGAGCGTCATCGCCGCTCGACCGTTCGGGGGAGACAAGCCGATCGCAGCCGGGGTCGCGCCGCGCGCGCTCGTGATGCCGCTGATCGGGAACGGGCAGCTCCTCGCCTACGAGTACGCTCTGGAGCAGGGCGCGGACGTGCTCTCCATGAGTTACACGTTCGAGCCCACGAAGATGGGCCACTACCGCGGGCTCTATCGACTGGCCCATGAACACTTGTCCGCCGCTGGCATCGTCTCGGTGGGCGGGGCCGGCAACTACGCGCTCAACCGGCCTGCCGGTGAGCAGATCGGATCGCCAAAGGACGTTCCCTGCGTCATCGCCGCCGCCGGCGTGGGGGCGGACGGGGAGATCTCATCCTTCAGCAGCCGAGGGCCCGTTTCATGGGAGGGGATCCGCTACTACGACGATGCGGACAACAGCGAGCTGTCGCCGGCGAAGCCGGATGTCACCGCGTGCAACGCCGACTTCCCCATGTGGACGCTCCGTGAGCTTTGGACGGGCTCCAAGGCGAAGCGCGCGGAGAACGCCATCCGCGAAGACGAAGAAGGCTACGTCCTCGTGATCGGTCCGCGCGGGAACTCCTTCGCCGGGCCCCACGCCGCTGGCGTGATCGCCCTCATGCTCGAGGCTTGCCCCGAGCTCCCCGTTTGGCAAGTCCAGCGACTGCTAGAGTCGACGGCCAAGGACATGGGGGAGCCCGGCCGGGACCTGACCAGCGGGGCGGGCATGCTCCAGGCCCACAAGGCCGTCGAAGCGGCGCTCGCTTACGAGTTCAAGTGATCTCGCCGGGCGCTACTTCCTGACGAAGAGCTGTACCTGGAAGGACGTGGCGCCGTCCACGACGGTGAGAAAGTCGACGCGCCCATCGCCGTCGAGGTCCCGCGGGCGGAGCTCGCGGTCGTCCTTGCCCTTCCAAAGGGTGGCCTTGGCCACGGGCTTGGCCCCCTTCGAGGCATCGCGTAGGGCCTTGCCCGGAGCCACGGCAAAGGCATCGATCTCACCGAGGTCGATCACGCTTTCGCCGCCATCGCTCAGCTTGTCGAGGTCCCTCAGCACGACCCGCTCGACCAGTCCGTCGATGCCCGACTTCAGCGAGATGTTCTCGAACTTCTGCTCGGCCGGGGCGCAATTCCTGTACACGACGAGCTCACCGTCGACGGCGTCCACGATGTCGTTGACCTTACCGTCCCCGTCCCAATCCAAGCGCCGAGCGGGGATGTCCCACTGGGCTTCCAGCTCCTCGGAGATCTCCTTGAACTCGTTGAACAGCTTGAACAGGCGAGGGATACGAAGGCCGAGCGTGGTGCGCCGCGTGGGCTTGCGCGCGAACTGACCGTTCTCGTTTCCGTAGGTAAAGACGTCGAAGTCAAGCTGGCCGGGGACCACGAGGTACTTCAGGAGACGCGCGAGGGAGATGCGCTCGCCGCGCACAACCTGTAGATCGGGGCGATCGTCGCCGATGACGTTGCGCACGAAGAAGTAGAGCACGTTGCCGCTCGCCTTCAGCACCTGGTCCGGCTTGTTGATGGGGCCGGTGGCAGCGCCCCCGAGGTAGACCTTGAACGTGCCCTCGGAGCCGATGATG
>CALHGQ010000149.1 GCA_938030175.1 uncultured bacterium
GACAGAATCCCGAGTCTGGCTCGTCCGACACGGCCGTGTGAGCGCCCCGGACACCGCCTACGGGGACGACGACGTTCCGCTCTCGGAGGACGGCCGCGCCCAGACGGAGGCCATGGGGAAAAGCGCAGCCCAGGGGCTCGATCCGGCCCTCGTCATCGCATCGCCGCTGATCCGGGCCCGCGCCATGGGCGAGTCCATCGCAGGGGCCACGGGGGCTCCACTGCGGCTCGACGATCGGCTGAAAGAGATGAACCGCGGGGACTGGCAGGGACTCCTTCGGACGGAGTACGCGGCCCGCTGGCTCAGCGCCTCGGAGGCGTACTGGGCCGATACCCTGCACTGGCGCGGGCACGGCGGCGAGTCCGAAGCGATGCTCGCGGAGCGAACGTACCCGGTACTCGAAGCGGCAGCGGAGGCCGCCGCCGGCGGTACCTGCGTGATCGCCGCCCACCGTCAGGTGATTCGTTCGATCGTCGCAGCAGCCCTGGGCCTGCCGCCGGGCCAAAGCTACGGCATGCAGCTCGATCCGGCCCACGCCGTTCTATTGGCCGACACCGGCGACCGCTGGACGCTCCTGCGCACCAACGTGTCGAGCCTAGGCGCCCCCCACCTGACCGAGCCCGAGTCCGGGCCGCCCGAGGACGTGCCTACGCGGAAGCCGTAGCGGCTTCTTCTTTGACGGGAGCCAGCAAGCGGTAGAGGCTCGCGTAGGCGCGCAGGATGGGCATCTCGCCTTCGGCGCCTGCCTTCATCACACGGATCTTCTCGCGGGGTGCACCGACAGCCTCGGCGGCGGCCGCGTCAGCCGTGGAGCGAACCACGATGCGGCGCGCGCTGGAGAGCGCGGCGCCGTAGGCGTCTTGACTCCCCGGCAGCTTCTCTTCCCCGGCCACCATCGCGGCCTTGAGCTCGCGCAAGCGATCGAGGGTCACCACCGTCGGGACACCGGCGGCCTCAAGCGCCAAGAGCACACCGGGGCCAAAGCCGTCGAGCCCCAAGACGTGAACGATGCGCGGGTTGCGGGCACGCACCCATTCGAGCACCGAGCCCTCGAGCCGTGCGCAGGTGAGCTGGTCAAAGGACGCGGCACGGTCCCCGCCGTTGAGACGCCGGACGCGGAACTTGGCCCCAGGGGCAGGGACGTTCCACTCATCGCGGAACGTGAAGCGAGCGCCCTTCGCCTCACGATCGAGGGCGAAGACCTCGACGGACTCTTTGCCAGACGTGGACAGGACGCCAGCGTGGCGCCAAAGCGCCGCCCCGCGGGCCGACTTGCGAAGCGCCCACTCGGGGCCGATCAGTCCGACGGGTTGCCGCGCAACGGTCTCGTCGGTCGATTCGGAGGACACTTCGCTGGGCTGTTGCTCGGACATTTCGATGAGGGGCGCCGCGTGATGCTCACCGCTACGGGCGGCGGCCCCGCAAGCGGAAAAGATTTCTGGAGGTTGGTGTCAACGGAGCGTGCTCCCCTCCTGCAGGAGGCGGAACTCGCCGACTCCGGGCATATCGGAATCTGAGTCACCAAAATGAAGCACTCTACGCTCGCGGAGAATGAGGGCTTCCCAGCGGGCCGCGACGTCACGGAAGTCTGCCTCGATGCCCGGGCCCGGTCCCGAGGGTGACTGCGCGGTGCTCAGGCGGCTTTGGAAGATCGCGACCGGGCGCGGCTCGCGCGCCGTAGCCCCCTTGTCAGCCGTGGCCCCCGTGTCGGCCATAGACCCTGTATCAGAGGAACCGCTGTCGATCGTGCTGAGTCCCCAAGAGCTCCGGAGCGCCTCAGAGGCCTCCCATGGTCGATAGAGCGTCATGAGCCCCGCCTCCTCCACGACGGCCATCCCAGGGGGCGACGAGGAACAGGCGAAGAGCCGCCCGCGCGGATGCGAATCGGTAGCGCTCGATGCCTCCGCCATGGCGGCCCGCTGGGACAGGCCCAGCATCCGACCCGAGGTGGGAAGATCGAGAAGATCCGCAAGGGTCGGCGCCAGGTCGACGAGCGACACAAGCGCGTCGCTCACGCGCCCGGGGCGGCCCGCTGTCTTCCCTGGACCGTCGGCCCCCCACCCCAACTCCTTGGCGATCGCAGCCGATGGACGGATCACGAGGGGCACGCGCAGGTCCTCTTCCTCCACAAGCCCGGCCTGCAGGAAGAACCCGTGCTCGCCGAGCTCCATGCCAAAGCTACCGACGATGACGATCGTGAGGTTGTCGGCGCGTCCGAACTCTTCGGCGTAGCCAACGACCCGCGCGATGTTCGCGTCGAGGGCGCGCAGCCCGCGGTCGTAGCGCAGTTCATACTCGGCCATCGTCACGCCGCGCAGGTCGCTCGCGCGGGACGGGGGCAGCACGTGAAAGAGGGGCTCCGCCGCCCCGAGGGGAACGGCGTAGTCCAGCTCCTTCCTCTTCACCCAGTGCTGCGTCAGTTCCTTGACCCGGGGCGTTTTCGACAGGTCGCCGCTGGGGGTCCACACGCGCTCCAAGTCGTGCATCTGCAGGTAGGCGAACCAGTTCTCATCCAGCGGGCGCTGGTTGGCCCACTGGACGAATCGCTTGCCCACCCCGAAGACGCCGATGGAGCGCTCTTCCTCCAACGGGTCGCCCCCGAACTCTACGAACTCCCGGAAGCCGACGCTAAAGCCGCTCAGCTCAGCGATCTGCGGGTCGTCCACAAAGGCCGCCGTGTTCCAGCCCCGCCCTAGAAAAGAGCGTCCGAGCAACCAGAGGCCCTCGGGGATGAACCAAGGGTCGGCGACATCGGCTGCACCCGAGCCCTTCGGCGCAACATCCACCGGGGGCCGCGCCAGCATGGGGTCCGAGCCGGAGAGGATGGCGACGTGGGAACCGACGAGGCTCGGCGTCGGGCTCCACGCGTCGTTGAAGGAGATCCCCGACTCGGCAAGGGTCGCAAGGTACGGGGTCGTGTCTCGGTCGTACCCGCTGAGGGAGGTGTGATCCCACCGAAGCCCGTCGATGGCAATGACGAGGACCCCTTGCCCCGACACCTCGGCGCGGCCCGCCTGAACATCCTCAAGCGTCCCGCCGCCCCCGCAGCCCGCAAGGACCGCCAGGGGGAGCATCAGCGAAAACAGGGAGCGAACCGGAGTCAAACGGCGCTGGGGGCGAAAAATCGCCGAGTCGTTGGAAGGGAGACAGTGCATGGTCGACGCCTACTCTCCCATGCGTGGGGTCAACGCATCAGAGAAAGCACGGAATCCTCATCCGTCCAGCGCTCTTCGCCGCGGTCGAGAACCTTCACCCAGCCCGGGAGTCGATCGAGGACGAGGGACTCCGCGCCCTGGTTGAGCTTCCCAAGGCGTTCCCTACCGGTGTCTGGCGTTCCGTAGAGGGCAGCGCCGTCCTCGTCGATCACCATGACCGCCTCGGATTCACCCTGGAAGATGTGGCCCAAAAGCGGCGTCCAAAAGAAGGGCAGCAGCAGGATCGCCAGCCAGGGTCCGCGCCCCCAACCGCCGCCGCGGAAGGCGTCGAACGCTCCGGCCAAGAGGACGAGCAGTCCGCCGAGGAGCGCGAGCCATTCGGCTTCGCCCCGCGTGAAGAATCGCACGAAGCCCCCCACGAGGCCCATGTCCTTGGGGTCGAGCCCCGCGTCCGCCCGCGCGAGGTCGCGGTTCGCCTTCGCGTCGTCCCAGCGTGGAGCGAGGCGCAGCGACGACTCGAACCAGGCGGCTGCGCGCAGCGGCTCGCCCGCCGTGTGGTGCGCGACCCCCACGTTGTAGGCAAGCCTTGCGCGCTCGCGCGACGGGAGCTCCGCGGCCCCCTCGAGCTTTGACTCCCAAAACTGCAGCGCGCCTTCGTGGTCGCCAGCACGCCAGCGGACGGAACCTTCCCCCGCGCCTTCCTCGGCGGCGCCAACACCCGCCGTCTGCGCCAACCCTGTAGTGCCGAGGGCGAGCGAAACGGCGACCGCCAAAAGCCACACACGAAGATCGATCCAAGCCATGCGTACCATCAAAGTCCCCCCGCCGTCGCGGCGCGCGCGAAGCTTCGAATCCTAGCCGGGTCCGGCGTCCGGGAGGCCTGGCCACCAAAGATCGCCGCGTCCAAGTCCTGTCGAATCTGAGCGTAGTCCGCCTGCAGCTCTTGCGGGAGCTCGGCCGGATTCATCCCGGCACCCTCCGGCAGTGCTCCCTGGCCGATCCATTCCGCGGGCTCCGTGCCCGTGCGCGCTGCGAGGAAGGTCTCAAGCGCGACGCTGAGCTCCTTGGGATCCGAGCTTCCGAGGCCGCGCTCCAACGAACGCAGGGCGCCGCGCCTACGGCGCGCCTCGGCGCTGGCCGGATCCCCGTTGGCGCGGGCCACTCGCCGCAGCACGCGCCAGCCAACCAGACCGAGGAAGAGAGCTGCGAGGGCGCTCCCCGCGCCGGGCCCGCGCTCGAAGAAGCTGCCACCGGTGCCGCCTTGATCGGAAGGCCTCGCGGCGATGTCGCGCAGGACAATCGCGGGGGGCTGCTCCTCTTCCTCGACCTTCTCCCCAAAGGGATCGGGACCGTCCGCGCCGGCCACCTTACGCACTCGAATCTCAAGCGGCTCCGTGGTCAGCTCCACGAAGGTCTCGGATTCGGTGTCGAAGACCGTGAGCGGAACGCCGGGGATCTCGTCCGCCGAAGCGCTGAGCGGCACGAGGTCGTACTTGATGACTCGCTCGTACGCCCCCTTCTCGTCGTCCACGCCGAGCACGCGGAACCCATCGAAGGCGGGCATACGCGAAAGGTCAGGGGCCGGGAAAAACTCTAGGTTGCCCATCCCGGAGTAAGTGAGCTCGAAGTCGATGGGCTCGCCCGCATCCACGTCGCGCCGCAGCGCTTCGCGGGAAGCTTCGAACTTGCCGACGGCACCGGTCCACTCGATGGGGCGCCCCTCCTCGGGGACGGGCACGACCTCGATGGAGAACGGGTCAAGTGGCCGGTAGTAGGCGCGGCCGCGGCCACGGATGAACCGCGAACCGCGCTCGGACTGCGGCGTGAACTCGAAGATCGAGCGAGAGAAGTCCACGGTGCCTGCGCGCGTCGCAACGTAGCGCCGACGCAGCCGGAACGTGCGAAACTTGCGTCCATCCCGGGTGGTATCGGGCAGTCCCACGACGGAAATCCGCTGGTTGCCCGAGACGGGGAAGTCGTAGAGCTGCCCCGCGGTCGGCGTCTCCAGCTCGACCACTCCGTCCTGGCGACCGTACCACGGAATACGAAGGTTGAGCGACGCTGCCTCTAGCGCCGAGTCCCAGCCCCAGTCCAGCTCGACGGTGTAAGGCTCGCCCTCGAAAACGCGCTTGGGTACGTCGGCCCGCTCCAAGAAGAGAAGGTCGCTCGCCGCAAGATCTTCGACGACCCGCAGGTCCATAGCCGACACGGGGCGCACGTACACCTCGCCACCCACGGTCACCGAGATCGGCGGAATGAGGTACTCACCGGGCCCCGACGGAATCACCTCGATCAGGTAAGTGGAGGTCACCGTGGACACGACGCGGCCGCGGGAGTCCTGGGACGTGTAGGACCTCCGACCGCCGCTTTGCGGGCGACCGAATTCGAGGCCCTCCACCTCGGGGAGAATGCCGAGCTTCACCGCGCCGGCTTGCCTTCCGCTGTTCTGGGTGACGCTCACGCGGATCGCAACTGGCTCTCCCACCTTCGAGAGGCCGCTCGTGAGGGAGACCTCGACCTTCGCGAGCTGCCCCGACTGCGCAGCGATGGGCGCCGTCGAGGATGGGGCCGCGCCCGCGGTTGCCGCCAGCACAGCGAGCGCCATCCCGAGGAACAACGGGATGGCCACCGCGGCTCGGCCCAGCGTGCAAAATGTCTTGTGGAGATAGATGGATGTCATCGGTTCGCGTCTCTACCAGTCCTTCTTCGCGGGGATCTTGCCGCGAATCCTGCGGAGGCGGCGAATCTCCTCGCCGCGTTCCTGGTGCTCTTTGTTCTGTTCGAGGAGCCGCTGGAGTTCCTCCGCGGTCATCGTTGTCTCCTCAATCTGCTCCTCGCCGGGCTCCGGCTGCTCCTCGGAGTCGGACTCCTCGCCGTCCTCTTCGTCAGGCTCCTCTTCAGGCTCTTCCTCGGAGTCCCCCTGGGGGTCTTCTTCCGGCTCTTCCTCGGACTCGTTCTCTGAGTCCTCCTGTTCGCCCTGCTCCTCGGACTCCTGCTCGTCCTCAGACTGCTGCTCCTCGTCGGACTTCTGCTGGTCTTCGTTCTCCTGCTCGTCTTCGTTCGGCTCTTCCTTGTCCTGCTCGCCCTCTTCGCCGTCCTCCGACTGTTCCTGATCTTGGCTCTGTTCCTCGCGCTGCTTCTCGATCTCGTCGAGCTCACGCAGGCGGCGGATCACCAGCTCGACGTTGGCGGCGGCGTCTTCACCCTCGTCCTGGGTCAGGTACTCCACGAAGTGGTCGCGGGCTCGAAGGTAGAACGTGCGCGCGATGTCGAGGGGGTCAGGCGCGTCGTCCGCGCCAGCCTGGTTCGGATCAGGCGGAGAGGTGGGCCCCGCGCCGCCGGTGCCCGCAATCTCTGGGATCGTCGCGCGGGCTGCCTCAGCGGTCATCAGGTCCAGCGTTCCCTGGTTGTACACCGCGCTCTTGCGCACGTTGCCCGGTGCGGCGCCGCGGGCGCGCTCCAGAGCGGATTCCGCGCGCTCCAAGAATCCGGGGGTCTCTTCGCCCCCCTTCGCGGCCCCGGCGAGCAGGGTCGCCGCCCGCGCGTACTCGATCTCCGCGCGATCCGTCGGGCGCAGCGCACTGACGCCAAGGAGATCCAAGCCGCTCGTAATCGGCGAGAGCACAGACTCCGAGACGCCGCGCGTGGCGCCGTTGAGTCGTTCGCGGAATCGCGCCGTTGCGCCGGGGCTGAGCATCTGGTCGGCGATCGCCAACGCTTCCTCAATGCGGCCGCCTTCGGCCTCGTCCGCCATCGCGAGGACGCCTTCTTGGAGTGTGCCTTCCCATGGCTCCACCTCCCCCGCTTCCCCACATCCCGTGAGGCCAGCGGCCAGGGTCAAAGCGAAGAGCAACGACGGCGCGAGGACGATTCGCGGCGTGGACCGTTGGGTGAGGGGCAGTTGAAATCTCATGGGGTGTCCTCGCTCTCCGAAGTTCTCGGCGCGGTTTGACGCGCACGCGCGTTGGTGTCCATCAGGCTGGCTTCCAGGAGCAGCAGCAAGAGGGCGAGGCCGAGCGGCCACTGGAAGCGGTCCTGGGGCACACGCTCCTTGCCGTCGATGATGTCGCGTCCCTCCATCGGCAGGATGGCCCGCTCGTAGAGCTGCTCCAGGGGCAGCACGCGCCCCTTGGCCTGCAGATAGATTCCGCCGGAGACGTCCGCGATGCGCTGAAGGGAATCGGGGCTGAGCTGGGAGATCACCTCGCTGCGATCGCTCGAGTCGGGATCGACGATGAACCCGCCCCCGCCGTCGGGGATCTTGCCCCCGAGCTGGGTCCCCATGCCGAGCACATGGACCTCGATGCCGCGGTCGGCCGCTCGTTCGGCGGCGCTGAGCCCCTCACCCGTCAGGTCCTCGCCGTCCGTGACGAGGATGATCGCCTCGTTGGATCCGCTGTCCCCTTCGAATCGGTCGAGGGCCAGGTTGAGCGCTGCACCGATGTCGGTGCCGCCCTTGCGGTTATCGTCGGGCCCCATGCGCTCGAGGAAGTAGCGCGCGGTGTCGAGGTCCCGGGTCAGCGGCGTGACGTCCCGCGCGCTTCCGGCGAATCCGACGAGGGCCAAACGCTCGCCCTGCATGACGTCGAGCAGCGCGCCAATCTCGGCCTTCGCGCGGTCGAGCCGGTTGGGGCTCACGTCTTCCACCAGCATGGAGCGAGAGGTATCGACAGCCACCACGATGTCCACCTGCTGGCTTTGCACGGGCACGAGGGAGAAGCCCTTGACCGGTCCGAGCCACGCCGCGACGAGCGCGACGACGCCGAGACCCGCGAACAACGCGCGTAGGACGGCACGCCGACGAAGCCAGCCGATCAGGTCGTCCCCCGACAGTGAGCCGGCACGGCCCCGCGGACCGAGGCTTGGGAAGAGCCGCACAAGATGCCGAGGCTCACAGAGCGCACGCAGCCCCCGAATACGCTGGCTGAGCGCCCAGAGACCAAGCAGCAACGGCACGGCCCCGAGGACCACCAGGGGCAACCATTCCGGTCGCAGGAATTCGACCCCCATCACGGCAGCCTCCTCCCCATCGTCGCGCTGAGGATCCAGGACAGGAGGTAGAGCAGCAGCGCCGGCCCCAGAAGGAACGGGTAGAGATCGTAGCGCTCAGCGAAGCGCTCCTCCGTCCGTGGCGTTCGCTCCAGCTCTTCGATGGCGGCGTACGCATCTTCTAGCTCTTCCTTGCTCTCCGCGTGGAAGAATCGACCGCCGGTCATTTCGGCGATCTTCGGCAAGTCGCCGACGTTGGCGCGCGTGCGCCGAACGTCACCGAAGAGCGTGCGAGTCATCATGACCCGGGGCCCGGCAAAGACCGTGTAGACGCGCACCTTACCTTCGACCGCCGCTTTGGCGGCGGTGAGCGGCTCCATCATGTGCACGGTTTCCTCGCCGTCCGTCAGGAGGACGGCGACGCGGCTGTCTGCATCGCTTCCCATCAGGACCTTGACGGCCGTCGCGAGGGCGCCACCGATGGCGGTGCCATCGAGCACCTGCTCGGTCTCGATGTCCGTGACGTCCAAGACGCCCTTCAGGGCATCGGAGTCGAGCGTGAACGGCACGAGCAGATCGGTGTAGGCCGCGAAACCAAAGAGCGCGACGTTGTCCCGCGCATTCTCGGAGTCCGTCATGCGTCGCTCGGCGAAGTCCGCCACCACGTCCCGCACGATATCGAAGCGCCTCGGCCCGCCTGCGCGTTCGCGCTGGTCCATGGAGCTGGAGCGGTCGAGCAGCAGCGCGATGTCGATGCCCTCGGACTCTTGGCTGGTGGAGATCTTGCCCTGGAGCGGTCGACTCAGTCCGATGAGCACTAGGGCCACAGACAACATGCGCACCGCGGTGGCCATCCATGCGAGCGTGCCGCCCGAGGTGGACGCGGCGCCCCCGGACTGGCTCGGGACGCCGATCGTCGGCACCCGCGCGGCCGCGACGCGACGCGCCTCGGAGCCGCGCCACATCAGAAAGAGCGCCAAGGGGATCGCGACGAGGAACCAAGGGTCGGCGAAGGAGTAGCCGAAGGCCGACCAGCGTTCCTCGGCCGTGCTGCGCACGAGATCCTGGGCCATGGGGACGAGGCCAGGGAAGGAGCCCAAGAGGGAACTCGAGAACAGGGGAGCACTCATGACGCTTCCCTCCCCCGAGGCGCCCCGTTGGCACCCACGGCCGCCAGCTCAGTGGCGCGCTTGAGCGCATCCTTCACCGCGAACGACGTGGGCTCGCCGCCTCCGTAGCGGTAGCCGCTCAGCTCCGTGAGTAGCCGCGCAGCCTCAGCGCCGGCGTCACCCGTCATCGCTTTCACTTCATCGCCCCAGGCGTCGTCGGTCAAAGAGGATCGCCGCGTGCGCTCGGACAGCGGGAGCCCCTCGTCGAAGGCGCGGCGGAAGATGGGCGCGAGGGAGGCCATGGTCTGCCCGGGGGCAGAAGCGCCGGGATCCAATCCGCGCAGCTGCTCCATGGCGCTCAACTCCGGAGCGTGCGCCGGGATGTGGGAGCGCTTGCGCTTGACGCTCCGCCTCCAAAGCAGCAGCCCGATGCCGACGGCAAGGATTCCAAGGAGCGCCAGCAACGCAGCCCGCGGATCCCCCACGCGCCTGTCGGGGGCCTCGCGGAACCCCAGCAGCGGCCGAGGCGCCTCCTCCGTCTCCGCCAGCGACGGGACGACTTCCACGGTGGACGCCGGGACCACCACGGTCGCCTCACCCCCAAGCGTCGCGGTTAGCGAAGGCGTCGTCAGCGTGCCTCCGGTCAACGGGAGCAGGCTCCACTCGACCACAAGGTCGGGGCGCTGCGACTTGGGCGTCGCTCCGTCAATGATGTCCCGCGGCCCGTCCACGACGGCCCACTCGACACCGAGTTCGGGGTCGGGCAGGGTCGCCCCATCCAAGCTTGGATCATCGATGGTCACGCGCCACGTCAAAGCCGTCCCCACGCCGATCGCGCCCCCTTCGTTCTTGCGCTCGAGGGTCGACTCCGCCACGGCTGTGGTGGACACCGGGAGGTCCGCGGTGGTCTCTTGCATGCTGGCGGCGGCAGCGAGGCCTAGGACTGCGACGTGGATCATGGCTTCGCCCCCCGCGGACCTTGGACCCGCTGGCGGAAGAAACGCACGAGCGGCGCTCCGAGGTCTCCGTCGGTGCGCATGTCGATCCACTCTGCGCGCGCTTCCCGGAACACCGCGGCGAGGGCCTCCTTGCGCGCAGTCGCGGCTTCGCTCCAGGCTTCGCGAACGCGCTCCTTGCGGCCGTCAATGTCACGCACCCCGCCGTCCTCCATGCGGGAGAGACGCACGATCCCGGCCTTCGGAAGCTCCTCTTCGAAGCGATCCACCAGGCGGATTGCGATCACGTCGTGGCGCGCCGCGAGCCGGCCGAGGGCATCGATCCAGCCTCGATCACCGCGCTCCGATCCGTCGGCCCCCACGCCCGAGAAATCGCTGATCAGAATGACCATCGAGCGTTTGTTCAACGTGGCCTCCTGCCCTTCGAGCAGGCTCTTCAGGGAGGACGGCCCGGGCGTAATGGGCGCTGCCTGAATCTCGCGGATCATCCGCAGCACGTGGCGCGACTGCCTGCCCGGCCCCAGGTGCAGCCCGGGCTCTTGGCCAAAGAGCGTCAGCCCGATCCGGTCCTGGTGTCGAATCCCCACGAAGGAGATCAGCGCTGCGACCTCCGAGGCCGCGTCGCGCTTGGTCTCTCCGAACGTCGCGAAGTCCAGCTCCAGCGCCGTATCCACGCACAGGTGAATCGTGAGCTGGCGTTCCTCGCGGTAGGATTTGATGTAGGGCTCGCCCGTGCGAGCCGTCACGTTCCAGTCGATCGCGCGGACCTCGTCACCGGGCTGGTAAGGACGCACTTCCTCGAACTCGATGCCCTGTCCGCGGAACGTACTGCGATAGCCGCCCGACAGGCCCGTGTTGACGAGCTTGTGCGTGCGGATCTGGATCTGGCGCACCCGCGCCATCAGCGCGGCCGTCAGAAGCGCGCGCGGCTCTTCCGCGGGCGCTGATCCCGATTTCGAAGTCGAACCGAACACGTTTATCGATCCAGTGGCACGCGCTCAAGCACGCGGCGAATGATCTCGTCGGAAGTGACCCCTTCGGCCTCAGCCTCGTACGTCGGCACGATGCGGTGGCGCAGGACTTCGACCGCCACCGACTTCACGTCTTCGGGGCGCGCGTAGGCGCGGCCCGCGATGAAGGCCGAGGCGCGCGCGCACAGCGCGAGCCAGATCGACGCGCGGGGCGAGCCGCCGAACTGAATGAGGTGTGCCAGCTCCGAGAGACCGTGCTTCTCTGGAGCACGGGTCGCCTCCACGATCGCGACGATGTACGAAGCGAGCGGCGGGGCAATCGTGATCTTGTCCACCAGACGTCGCGCCTCCATGATCGCGTCGACGCTGATCACCTCTTCAACCGGCTCCGGCGCTGCCGTACGCGCCATCATATCCAGAATCTGAAGCTCCTCGTCCCGGGTCGGGTAGTCGAGGATCACCTTCAGGGCGAAACGGTCCAGCTGGGCCTCGGGCAGCGGATACGTGCCCTCTTGCTCCAGCGGGTTTTGGGTCGCGAGCACGAGGAACGGCCGCGGAAGGTCGAACGTCTCGCCGCCGATGGACACCGTGCGCTCCTGCATGCCCTCGAGAAGCGCGGACTGAACCTTGGCGGGCGCGCGGTTGATCTCATCGGCGAGCACGAAGTTGGCAAAGATCGGGCCCTTGCGAACGGTGAAGCTGCTCTGCTTCGCGTCGTAGATCTCCGTGCCGACGAGATCCGAGGGCAGAAGGTCTGGCGTGAACTGGAGGCGCGCGAAGGACGCCTTGACTCCGCGAGCCAGGGCGGCGACAGCCAAGGACTTGGCGAGCCCCGGGACTCCCTCCAGGAGGATATGCCCACCGGAAAGGACGCCGATCAGAAGGCTGCGGGTCAGGCTCTTCTGGCCCACCAGCACCGTCTGCATGGCGTCCGTGAGCTCGGTGGTCCAGGCACTGGCCCCTTGGATCTGGGCCTCCAGTTCCGCGTTGGTGGAGGGGGGCGAACCGGACGAGGATGCGATGGGAGCGTCAGTCACAGGCGAAGAAGGCCCATCGGGGCCAGGGAGGGCTCGAGGCCAAGGGGCTGGCCATCAAAAGGGAAAGGACGGGCGGCGACCTGCTCCGATCTGCGGGCACACCTGGGAAAGAGTCTAGGACCTTATCGGGGCGCCGTTACGGAAGCCCGTCCGAGACGTTGGAAGCCGCGTAGTACTTTTACTCAGCCTCCCCTTTGGGGGCTGCCACCTCCCAAAAGATGGCCTCTGGGCCGAGCGCTGCGGGGGGGGCAGCTGGGGACGACTCGGGGCCCCGAAGCCGTCATTCCACCGCGCCGGAGCCCGCAAGCCGGCCCCTCTCGCGGAGGGCCTCCCGGGCCTCCAGGACCTGGCGCGCGTAGGCCAGCGCCCCCGTAGTGCTCTTGCCAGCACGGGCCCGGGCCTCCTCGTTCTCAACGAAGCCCTCGTAGCTCCCGCGCTTCTCGATCCACTGGAAGAGCCGGGCCCGGCCCGCGTTGTACGAGACCATGACGGCCTCATCGTTCCAGTCCCCGCGGTGGTCGATGAGCCAGGCTAGGTGCGCAGCCCCGAGTCGCACGTTGAGCGAGTCGCTTTCCAGTAGAGCCTTCTCGAGCGCTGCGTCGTCCTCGGGCAGCTCGATCCCTTCCCGGCGGCCTGCGTCTCGGGCAGCGGAGCGCACGAGCTGCATCAGCCCGACGGCGCCGGCGGAGGACCTTTGGCCGCTGCGGCCGCGGCTCTCGGCAAACATCACAGCCCCCAGCCACTCCACCGGGACATCGAACTCCTGCGCAGCCGCCCGCAGAATGGACCCGTGCCCCTCCACCAGCCGGAGACCTCGCTCCTCCAAGGCCCCGCCAATGATCGGATTCAGCGCCGACCGAACGACCCGGACCTTCTCGCGCGCCAGTGTGGCCCCGAGGCCCCGCGACGACGCGATCGCCACCAGCGTTGCAACGGGCACAGCCACGGCGGCGACGCCGAAGAACATGACTCCGAGGAGCCTTTGCCTCGATGGCTCGGTGGCGGCCAGGGAGACCGCCGTACCGTCATCCTCAGAATGCTCAGTCACGGTCCCCGGACTTCGAGGCGCCCTCGAATGCCTCCTCTGGAATCGTCAGCAGCCGCGTCTTGATGAACCAGGCGTCGCGCTCGGCCATGCGCAGCGGCACCGGGCCAAGGGGCGATCCGTGCAGCCGCTCCAGCTCGCGCAGGGCGCGGGTGCCAATGTGGCCCCCCACTTCACGGACAACCGTCAGGAGGAAGAGGCGCGCGTCCGTGGTTCCCCCTTCCGCGAACGCTTGGCTCTCGGGTGCGCGCAGGCCGCGCAGCTCGAGGGCGGCGACGAACCATGAGAACGAGTTGCTGTGATCCACCTCGTCCCACCATTGGAAGTACCGCTCCGCGGGGAGCGCTTCGTCGGAGTAGTCCACGCAGGTGAGGATCGCGAGTTCTTCCATCGCGAGACTGTCGTCGGGGTCCAGCGCGACCGTCGACGCGAGCACCGGCACGGCACGAGGCACGAGCTGCTGCGCGAGCAGCACGGCGGCGTCCCGCTGGAGCCCCTTGTCGGGGGACCTCATCGCGCTGAAAAGATCATTGTGGCCCGCCTCGCCCAGGTTGAAGAGGCCCTCTTTCGCCACCGTTTGAATCGACTGCCTACGGGTTCCGCGCAGGAGCGACACCAGCAGCGCGGCGGTCTCGGGCGTGCCGAGGCTGGCCATGCCCTCCGCCGCAGGCAGGTGCAGGCGTTCGTCCGAATCGGTCAGGCCCGCGACCAAGACCTCCAGCGTCCCCGGCCCACCGATGGCCCCTAGGGCTCGCAAGGACGCGGCGCGAACCGCAACGGGCACCCGCTGGGCCACGGAGGCCCGCGCTCGAACCTCGATGGCCGGTCGTGCTCGCTCGGCCTTGCGCAGGGCGAGCCCTGCGATGGCAGCGATCTCCACGTCCTCGGCTTCGTCGTCCATGAGCCCGAGCAGAAGGTCGATGTCTTCCTCGTCATCCCCTTGCCCCATGATCAGAGCCGACGCCACGCGCAGGGTGACGCGCTCGTCCACGGCCGCGGCGAGGACGCTGCGGCGCCCCCCACCTTGCACGGCCTCTGCGATCGCGGGGAGCGCCAGCGGTCCGAACTGGTTGTGCAGCACGGTGACAAGCTCGGCCCGCTCCGGCGCAACCGACGCCGCATCGGGGTCCGCAGCGGCGCTGAACTCCTCGACACGGTGGACCATGGTCGTCCCGATCGACGCCAGCCTCCTGGCACGGATGCCAAACACCGTTTCCTCTTGGATGAGGCCAATCAGCGAGCTGATGAGGCCATCCGGGTAAACGCCAGCGTCCTCCGTCGCGGGCACGTCCTGGGCGATGAGTCGCTCCAGCTGGGCGATGCCCCGTGCACGCTCCGCCACCGGGGCAGCGCGAAGGTGATCCAACAGTAGCGTCAAGAAGCGGTGGTGCTCTTCCTGCTCCGTTCGCGGCGCCGACCACCACTCCGATTCGGCGGCGAAGAGCTCTCCCATATCCGCGTGCAAGCCGGCCACGGGGAACCGCTGCCATGCGTACTGCTCGGCCAGGCCGTGGCCGCGCTCGATGATCCGGTCAAACCAAGGCTGGCTTTGGACGACCGAGAATCGGAAGGACTTCGCGCGCCTTCCGACCTGGACTTCGATCGAGCGGCCGCCGCCGCCAAAGGAGCCGCGCGGTCCCGGGAGTCGGCCCCCGCCGAAGACGCCCTGTTCACTGAGGAGTGCGGTGAGGTCCGCTGCGTCCCCCTGCGTCAAGAAGAGCACGTCGACGCCGACGGCCCCTGCGCGTTCATTCTCAAGCTCGAGCCACCGGGAATCGAGGCTGAGGCTCGGACCCGCAAGCACGAACGGGCGGGCCTCGCCAGAGAGCAGCTCGCGCGGCCCCCGCTCCGAGGACGGCGCATCCACCCGTAGGACGATGCGGTCCGAGTCGCCGGGCTCGATCGTGATCACCGCGCGATCCGCGCGGAAGCGGTGCTTGGAATCCCCCCACCAGTCGGCCCACTCCGGGCCGTTGCTGCCGTGATTGACGCCGCTGATGAGGCGCAGCCGGCGAAGGCAGGGCTCGCGCACCAGGCTGAAGCCGTCAAAGAACGTCGAGCCAGAGGCGATCGCTACGAGGGACGACGGCACCGGGCCATCGAGCCATGGGGTCGAGCCCTCGTCTTCGCTGCGGAACCCGAGTCCCGCGAGGGCCAGGGCCCCGGCGGTGTTCACGATGGGCAACGGTGAGTCGAGGGCGCCGAGGAGAGCCGCGACGTGCTGGTCGCCAAAGATCGGCTCGCCGCTGCGATCCTCCCTCTCGACCACGGCCACGATGAGCTGGGCTTCGGCTCGTACGATCTCGCCGGAGGCAAAGATTCGGCGCAGAAGCTCGAAGCTCGGCTCCCCTTCGGTCGCGCGCGCCACCCCTAGGATCGCGATCTCGGCCACCGATGTGGACCGATCCACCACCCTGTCCAAGAGCAGCTCGGTCACGATCGGCGAATCCTCTAATCCCGCGACGAGCGAAGTCGCCGCCTTGCGCACGTCCGTGGAGCGGTCGTCCAAGGCGGGCAAGAGCAGCGGCAAGTCCTCGACGGTGAGGCGTTTCCCAAGCTCTCGGGCAGCCACGCGCCGAATAGAACCGGCGGAGTGACGAAGCATCGTCGCGAGGAAGGGCGTCGTTGCGCGGACGGGGTCCCGCTCGATCAGCTCCGTCAGGATCAGCTGACCGCTGCGGGAAGGAAGCTTGCCGCGCAGGCGCTGGACCACACGGTCCGCATCGGATGCCGAGCCGGAAATGAGGATGGTCCGAGCACCCGCGAAGCTCAACACGTCGCTGTCCTGGGCAAGGCAGTAGCGGGCGACCCGCAGGCCGTCCTCACCGAGCCTCGCCAGGTGATCAGTAATCTCAGTGGTCTCTACGTCGCTGATGCGCCGCACCTTCTTCAACCGGTCGAAGAGAAAGCGAGCGGCGGTTCGCGACGACCCAAGATCCCCGAGGGGGTCGAAGGCCTCAGGAGAAGAACCGTCAGAGGAGCCGGTGGGAGCCTGACCAGCGGCTGGCGCAAAACCAGGCGCCGCCTCCTTTGGGGCCGGCGTCTCCCAAGGCTGGGGCGTTGGCTCGCCCTTCGGCGGCGCTGCTTCCTGATCCGCACCGGGCTTCGCCAGGTCGAGTCCGCCGCCGTTCTCCGCGCCGGCCCCTTTGGGTGCGGACCGAGGAAGGTCAATGCCACTGGACTTCGGTCCTGTGCCCGCCCCCGGAACGTTCTGCCGGGTTGTCGTGACGGTTCCGACGGATCGCCCCTCGGCATCGCGGATCTTCTCCTTCTTCGTGACGTCCCCCACGTTGCCGCCCGCCACGTTGCCGGTTTTCTTGCCGCCAAGGGTCGTGCCCTTTTCCGTACCGGCCTTCTCGGTACCGCCCTTCTCTGCGCCGGCCTTCTCTGCGCCGGCCTTGGGAGGCACAGGCGTCTGAACCGGAGCCTTGCGCTTGGCAGGAAGATCCAGCTGGGGGGCAGCATGGGCGCTGGAAGCCGCAAAGGTGAGCGCGCAAGCGAGGACGGCGGAAAGTCGGAGGACCGAGTTTCGAAGCATGGGCAGCATCGGGCGTTGGAAGGCGATGGACGTGGGACCGTGGAGCACCGCGGTACGCGGAACCCCGGTAGCTGGTCCAAGGCCACAGGATACCGCCGGCATGGAGAAGTCTGTGGATTCGGGGCGGAACCTTCGGCTCAGTCGAGCTGGCTGGGCCCACCGCCGGGCTCCCAGCCGCACCATGGAGGGCACTCGGCTGCGCAGAGGACCTCCGCCGAGCGATAGCTGGAGCTCCGCAGCCATGCGATCAGATTGCGACGGCGGCCCCTTCGAATGGGGTCGACCCGATGCCGGTGGCGACCCGCATGGACGACGAGGGTGCCGGGTTCGTGGGAGATCTCCAGCTCTTCGTGGGCCATCACCGCCGTCTGCCGGTGGCGGTCGCAGCGCCGGCCCATCATCACGAGCTCAGCCCCGCTGAAGGTCTCACCGAGGCAAAGGTTCAGCGTCACCTCGCTATCGTCCACGTGGAAGCCGAGGTCCTCGTCGCCCCCACGCCCATAGTCCACGAAGTAGCTGTGATGCGCGTCGATCGCCTTCCCCCCCACGTCGGCGAAACGCTCCTCGAGGAGGAGACGCAGGCCAGGGGCGGCGTCGAGCAAGTCATCCACGACGCCCGTCATCCCGAGCCCCTCCAGCATGGCGCCATGCTCGTGCATCGAGTTGGGCGAGCTGGATCGCGCCACCACCGACAGGCGCGCATCCGCCGCCTCCAAGAGCCGCTCCGCCGCCAGCGGCTGGAGAAAGGGAATAACGAAAACCTCCCGGTCGACCTCTTGGGGGTCGAACGGGAGGAAGTCTGTGGCGCGCCAGGCGAACCGGTCGGTCGTCATGCGCTGGAGGATACCCTCATCACACGTCGCAGATCACTCAAAGGTGACGCGAACCGCATCGGTGAAGTTCGACGTAGCTCCGTCACGGAACCAGTACTGCCAGTACCGAACGTCGCCGGGCATGACCATCTGGAACGAGATGGGGTGCGGGACCAGCGTCAGGTCGACGCTGAGCGAGACCGTGCCCGTCGTGCCGGAGTTCAGGATGTTGCCCGCGTAGCGGCCGATCTGGGTGCTTGCGATGCAGAGGTTGCCCGCGCTGCCACCGGGGTTCGTGACCAAGAGCTCGTCGGGTGACGTGATCAGGATGCCGTTCGACATCAGCGGCAGGTCGGTCGCCGTGAACGTCAGGTCGTTGTCCATGACGCTGTTCGAGCCGATGGCGAACAGGCGGCCGGGCAAGCCGGACGAGTTCGGGACGGCGGGGCCACAGATGATGTCGCCCACGGTGTCCATGCCGGAGAAGGCGAAGACTCGTCCGCCGTCGAAGGCCGCGCCGTCGAAGCCGAAGGCTCCAACAAGGAGGTCGTCGAAACCGTCGCCGTTCGCGTCGCCCATGCCGATCGCGGTGTCGCCGAACTGATCGCCTGACGCGGTGCTTTCGAATCGGTGAATGATCGAGCCGTCGAGGCCGCTGAACACCGTGGCCGAGCCTGCGCTGAGGCCCATGACCGTGTCGAGTCGTGCGCCGACGATGAAGTCGAGGGTTCCGTCACCGTTGACGTCGCCTGCGTCGGAAACGGCGCTGCCGAACTCCGAACCAGCCACCGTGCCGGCGACCGTGAAGAGCGTGGATCCGTCGGCGCCCGAGTAGACGCGGGCGGCACCACGGTCGCCACCGCCGAAGTCGCTGCTGGACATGCCGGCGATGAAGTCGTCGAAGCCATCGCCGTTCACGTCGCCGAGCCCGGAGACCTTACCGCCCAGCGAGTCGCCCGGGGTGTCGCCGTTCAGCGCGTAAAGGGGGCTGCCGTCGAGGCCGGAGTAGATCGTCACGCTGCCGGACGAGCTGCCGTTGTTGTCGTCGCCAGGCGCGCCGACCATGAAGTCATCGAAGCCGTCGGCGTTGACGTCACCCGCTGCCCCGACCGAACGGCCAAAGAAGTCGGCGCCGTTGTCGCCTGCGATGTCGTAGAGGAGCGAGCCGTCGAATCCGGAGTAGACACGTGCGCGGCCCGTCGCCGAGCCGCTGAATGCGTCGAGGCGAGCGCCTACGATGACGTCGGCGAACCCGTCGCCGTTCACGTCGCCAGCGGCATTGACCGCTTCACCGAAGCGGCCGTTGCTGGACAGGCCATCGAAGGTGTAGAGGGTGAGGCCCGTCGCTCCGGAAACGACGATCGCCTGGCCAAAGTTGGGGCCAGCCGTGTCGTTGAAGCGTGCGCCGCCAATGATGTCGGGCGTACCGTCGCCGTCCACGTCGCCTGCGCCAGCGGCGGAAAATCCGAGGGAGTCGCCCGCGGCTGCCCCCGAAATGGTCATGAGCTTGGAGCCGTCAGCGCCGGAGAGCACAAAGACGGCGCCCGCGTCGGAACCGCCCAGGTCGTTGTTGGGTGCTCCCGCCAACACATCCGGAATGCCATCCGCGTCGATGTCGCCCACCTTCGAGACCACGAGGCCGAAGCGCTCGCCGCTCGACATGCCATCTGCGGTCCAGAGCAGAGACTGCGCCGCAGCGGGTGCAGCGAGTGTGAGCGACGAGAGTGCTACGAGGGCCGTAGCGGAAGATTGAATAGAGAGAACGGAACGTTGAAGCATGGTGATACGCAAGGCTGTACAGGCAATCCGGAACCCCTCCCCCCACGGGAGGTGCGGTCCTGCACAAAAAAATACCCGCCCCAAGGCGAGCCGCGCGTCGAGTGCTACCCGTCCAGGTCTGACGATTCGTACATCCGGATCAGATCGGGATTCCTTTGGAACAGGTCCCGCGAGGCTAAGAGCAGGTCTAAGTCCCTCTCAGGGTCCACCAGCCCCTCTTGGTTCTCGCCGGACTGTCTCAGACCGAGCAAATCCCCCATGCCGCGCTGCCTGAGATCTTCCTCAGCCAAAAGGAATCCGTCGCGGGATTTCTCCATGAGTCGAAAGCGCTCCTCCGCCTTCTTGTCCCCCAGGAGAAAGCAGTACGAGTCCTTCTTGCCGCGCCCGATGCGACCGCGCAGCTGGTGGAGCTGCGCCAGTCCGAGGCGATGCGCGTCCTCAATCACCATGATCGTCGCGTTGGGCACGTCCACGCCCACCTCCACGACGGTGGTGGCAACGATCGTGCCGACGTCGCCACGTCGAAAACGATCCAGCCGGGTGTTCCGTTCCACGGAGGGGAGTCGTCCGTGTACAAGCTCTAGCCCCGCCTGCCGAAAGCTTGTCCGGCCGAGGAGGTTCTCGTAGCGCGACTCTGCGCTCGCTGCAGACGACGGAGCAGCCGGCGCTCCTCCCTTGCCCGCGTTCTTGCCGGCTGGCTTGGCCGCGGACGACTCGGTCGCGGTCGACTCGGCCGCATCACCGATCCTCGGCACGACCCAGTAGATCTGCTCCCCTGCCTCCAGCCGCTCCGCCAAGAAGCGCGGCATCCGGCGTCGATCGTCGCCGCGTGCCCAGCGCGTCGTGACCTCCCCGCGTCCTGGGGGCGCCCCGTCGAGCACGCTGACCTCAAGGTCGCCGTAGACCGTGAGCGCCAGCGTCCTTGGAATCGGCGTCGCCGTCATCAGCAGCACGTGCACGTCGCTGCCCTTCTGCGCCAGGCTTCCACGCTGGGACACGCCGAAGCGGTGCTGTTCGTCGATCACGGCGAGGTCGAGGCGCTTGAACTTGACGTCGGCAGAGAACAGCGCGTGGGTCCCGAAGACCACGTCGATCTCGCCGGCCGCGAGCCGCGCCACGATATCGCGGCGCTCGCCGGTGCGCAGCGAGCCCGTGATGAGCGCGGTGCGCAGGCCGTGCCCCTCCAACAGATCGCGCAGTCCGTACGCGTGCTGGGACGCGAGGACTTCCGTCGGCGCCATCATGGCCACCTGGCCGCCGCACTCCGCCACGACCATCGCCGCGTAGGCCGCGACGGCTGTCTTGCCCGCGCCGACGTCCCCCTGGAGCAGGCGCCGCATCGGCCGCGTCTTCCCGAGATCCTGCCGAATCTCTCCGATCACCCGGGACTGGGCGTCCGTGAGCGTGAAGGGATAGCGCCCGCGGATTTCCTTGTCCTGCGCCGCCGTGACGAGCGCCTTGCGGGCGCGCCCGCCCTTGCCTTGACGTCGAGCGAACACCGCCGCCTGAAGCGACAGAATCGGCTCGAGCGCGAACCGTCTCCGCGCGTACTCGAAGTCCGGCACCGTTTCTGGGCGATGGATCATCGGCGCCGCGACCTCCAGCGAAGGGGCGTCGCAGTGCTCAAGAAACTCCTGGGGCAGATGCTCGGCGAGCCCGTCGCCGAAGCGTTCGAGCGCCTCGTCGATCCATCCCTTGAGCGCGTCCGAACTCACGCCGTCCCCGCCGCTGTACTCCGGGGAGAGTGTCCCGGGCTCGGGCAAAGGGGACGCCTCCGTTCCCAAACGCGGGGAGGCGATGGACGCGCCGCGCGCTTCGACCACCCCGCCGTGGGCCACGACCATGGTGCCGGAGGCCAGCTGCTCCTTCATCCAGGGCTGGTTGAAAAACACGAGGTCCATCTCGCCCGAACCGTCGCTGATCGTCGCCCGCACGATCGAGCGCTTGCCGCCAATGCGCTGAAGCACCGAACGTCGCACGCGACCTTCCACCGTGACGCGCTCGCCCTTGCGGCGACAGGCGGCCTGGATCGAGATCTTGTCCGGCCAAACGATAAGCTGCGTCGGCTGGAGCATCATGAGGTCCTGCACCGTGGTCAGCCCCATGCGCTTCAGCCGCGCCGCCCGCGCATGCCCAACCCCCTTGAGCTCCGTGATCGGCGCCGTGGGATCGAGGCTCCCGGCGGGCGCCCCATCACTCGATGCGCTGCGTCCCGTCACGCCGGTGCCCCTTGGGGTTCGCGCGCCCGCGCTTCGACCTGAACCCGCGCCTCGACCGACCGCAGAAGCAAGAAGGTGAGCGTGGCGGCCGCAACGTAGAAGCCCACCGTCGTACACATCAGCACCGAGTAGTCATTCCCGGTCGTATCAAGGACGCGCCCCGCCAGGAGCGGCCCGATGACCCAGCCCACTCCCCAAAGCGTCGCGTTGACGCCCGTCTGAATCTCGCGCACGCCCGCGGGGGTCGCTTGCATCATCAGGTTCTTGAGGATCGGATGGGTCGCGTTCATCAGGGCACCGCGCATGAGGAACGCGAACATCGCGATCGGCAGGCTCGTGGTGAAGGCCAGCATCAGGAAAAACGGCAGCGATGCAAGCTCGATCAAGACCATGCTCTTCACGAAGCCGAAGCGCTGGAGCGCCACCGGCGTCAGGAGAAAGCCCAGGGTCATGAGGACCTGGCCCGCGGCGAACAGAAATCCCCAGCCATCGGCGGGAACCGCAAAGCGCTCCTGGAAGTAGGTCGGCAGGAACGGAATACAGAAGCCCGCGCCCGTGGCGATCAAGAACTGGGGCGCGGCAAAACGCCCGAGGAGGCCAACGTTCTTACGCAGCACAGGAAGGATCCGTTGGCCGCCCCCCATGGAGGGCTCGGGGTCCTGGATCCGGGAGTAGAAGAGCGCCGCCAAGAGAGCGAAGCCACCCGCACCGGAGACGACGATGCTCGTGGCCTCGGCCTCGCTGCCCATGGGCACCTCGAGCTGCGCCACGGCAAACCCCGCTAGCCCCGCGCCGACGACCGCCGCCATCGTCCGGGCGGCCTCGGCCAGGGAGAACACCTCGGCGCGATCCTTGTCATCGGTGTGTCGAAAAAGAAACGGCGCGATCGCGACGTAGTGCACGGTCATCGCGAGCCCGGCCACGAAGTTCGCCGCGTACATCCAGCGCAGGTTCGGCAGGAACGGCAGACAAAAGTAGACCAGCCCCGCCACAAGGGCCGAGGTCATGAAGACGCCGCGGGCGGGCCGCCTCGCGAGGACGAAGGCGGCGGGGAGGGCCACGGCGACCTTGCCCCAGGAATCGAGGGACTGGAACGTCCCGATCTCCGTCTTCGTGGTGCCGAGGAGATTCAGCCAGCGGGCCAAGAAGGTCATGGTGACCGCCGAGGCCGCCCCCATACACGCCGACCCGTAGAGATAAGCCCGTGCGGGTGAGCGCATCGCCCGGAGTGTCTCGGGGGCGGAAAGTAGGGCCTTCAGAAGCATCGGGGACAGCGTTGTAGCGGCCAGATCGGGACCGGCCGAGGAGTTCCGTAGTTTCTCGTGTGACAGATCTCGCGGGCCGGGTTCCCTTGCATATCTACGGAGATCGCTCCGCCCCCACCGCACCGCCTCTCATGTCCGGACACGCAGAACTCGACGCCGACCTGATCCTCCAGCACTCGGGCTTCATCCGAAGCCTCGCTCGGGGGCTCTTGCGGGATGAATCCCTCGTGGACGACGTCGTTCAGGAGACCCTGATCAAGGCCCTGGAGAAAGGGCCACGCAATAAGGGCGCTCTGCCCGCTTGGCTTCGGACGGTCACCCGCAACATCGCGTACAAGACGTACCGAGGGACCGCGCGGCGCCGTGCCCGCGAGGAGGAGGCCGCCCAGCCCGAGGGCTTGGCCGCGACGGTGGACATCGTCGCCCGAGGGGAAGCCCTAGAGAACCTGACCTCCTCCGTGATGGATCTCCCTGAGTCCGCCAGGGAAGTGGTCTTCCTCCGGTACTACGAGGGGCTCTCCCACGCGGAGATCGGCGCCCAGCTCGGCCTCGCCTCCGGCGCGGTCCGCATGCGGCTCCACCGTGCCCAGAAGCTCTTGCAGGACCGCCTTGACCGCAAGTCCGACGGGGATCGCGCGGCATGGATGTCGGGTCTCGCGGGGCTCGCGGGCGTTGGGTTGAAAGACATCGGCGGCGGACTGTCCCCGACGAGTGGCGTGGCCCCCGCTGGGTCCGCTGTGATGGCCGTGGCCGCGACGACCATGCTGTGCCTCGGCGTCGGCACGATCTTCTGGCTCGGCACTCGACCCAGCGACGTCGTCGCGGGCGCGGGGCTCGTGGAGCGCTCCGTCGTCAGCGCGGACCAGCCGGCCGAGGAACTGGCACTCCTAGAGCTAGGCGTCGGGGCCGACGGGGATCGCAAGGACGCTGGGGCGGACGTCGTGCCCGCCTCGCTGATCGGCAAGGCTCCGGAAAGAGCGGAGGCAGCGGGCGAGACCAAGGTGGTCTTCCCGGAGGGCACGCTGCAGGGAACGGTGATCGACGAGCTCGGCGCCCCCGTGCCCGACGCCCGCGTCTTTGCCGCGTGGGGCCGTCACGCCATGGAGCTCCAGGTCAAGACCAACAAGGACGGTCGCTTCGGGATCGATGTCCCCCAGTCCGTCATGGACGAAGCGCTCAGCAAGACCTACTCGGTCTTGATGGCCGCGACCTCCGACCATTCCGCCCCGACGAGGGTTCACGCCTGGCCGATGGAGGGTGTAGACCACTCCTACGGCGGAGACCACGTGCTGCTTCAAATGCGGGGCCCAGGTGGCGCCATTGTGGGCACCGTGCGCGGGGCGGACGGGCGCCCCATCGTCGGCGCAGAGATCAGCCTTGGGGACCGCAGTCGTCTCGGCGTAGGCTTCCTCGGACAGCAGACCGCGATCAGCGAGAACCGGCTAGCGCCACTACTCGCCATTCAGGTGGACCGCGTCGGGACGCCGCTCTTCCAGGGGCACCGAAGCATGCGCGGGACCCTTGGGCCCCAGGTGCTGGAGGCCGACGGCACGCGCGCTCGACTTCTGCCCGCGACCAAGCGGACCTCGAAGGCCGACGGCACGTTCCAGTTCCGCGGGCTTGAGCTCGGGCAGCAGCGCGTACGCATCTCCGCCCCCGGCTATGCGTCGTACGCGGGCACCGTCATCGTCCGCGAGGGCGCCCCGAATCAGGTGGCGTTCACCCTCGAGAGTGGTGCGACGCTGCGCGGCACCCTGACGCGTGAAGACGGGCTGGCTCCCAAGAAGGGCCTCGTGCACGTCTTTCACCAGAACCCCTACTCCGTTCAGACCGCGAGGATGAGGCCGGACGGCAGCTTCCTCCTCAAGGACCTGCGCCCGGGCCCGGTGCGCGTGGTGGCCGAAGAGCGACTGCCCCGCGAAAAGAGCGCCCCGAGGATCACCTCGGCGAGCGTGAGCCTTGGGCCTGGGGAGAGCCGCGCGATCACCCTCGAGATGCACGCGCCGGCGATGGCGAACGTGCGGGTGATGAAGCGCTCTCAAGGAGCCCTGGTGCCGGTCACCGACCTCGCGTTGGAGCTGCGCTCCGTCGCGAACCCCACGGACTGCGTGGCCACTTACCCGCTCGACGAAGAAGGACGCGCCACGGTCAAACTGGAAACCGTGCGCCCGGTGGAGTGGGTCGTCGCCAACGAAGTGATGGTGGACAAAGGGGCCAACGGTACGAAGCTCTCCAGCGGCACGACGAAGCACTCCACCCCCATCCGCCGCATGCGTCCCCCGACGCGCGAAGAGGCTACCGAGGAGTTCCTGATCACCTTCGAGGAACGCGAGCTTTTGGCCGGCACCGTGCTGCTGACGCCCAGCAAGAACGGAGCGGCCAACTTCGACTACCGCGACGGCTTTGCGCTCTTCCAGCCCGGTGAGCCCTTCACCTATGTGGGTTGGTCCAGCGGGAAGCCTGGCCAGCTGCAGTTCAACGGCGTCACGGCCGGGGACTACCACATCATGTACCCCCACCACGGCCTTGGCTGGATCTCCCCTTACTCGGTGCACGTGGGAGTGGGCGCTTCGAACGAATCGCAGGACCTCGGATCCATCGAGCTACCGAGGCTCGGGTCGATCGAGCTCGTTTTGCCGGATGATGGCGCCACGGGCGGCAGGTCCACCCGGTGGACCGACATGGATATCCAACAGGTGCTTCCCGTCAAGAACGGGGAGACGGAGATCGCCATGTTCCGCGGCCGGGCCGAGGTGCCGAGCACGATCCGGGTTTCCCCCGGCCAGTACGTCCTGCGCGATCCGTCCCGCCCCGAGGCCCCCGCGCTCTACGTCAACGTGAGGCCGGGCGAAAGCGCCGAGCTGGTCTGGCGCTAATTACGATGGGCTGGCAGTCGACCAGCGCCGTATGATCTCGGGCGAGCGCCCCTCCGAGGGCGTACAAGCCCATGAGCGCATCCGACACGCCCCCCGACCCCGCCGTTCCGGCGTCGCCCGAGCCGTCCAGTGCGCCCCCAGGCGGGCCCTTCGATGGATACCCGGAGACGCCCCAAGGCGCGCCTCTCCCTCCTTCCCCCACGGGCGCCGAAACCGCGGAGCGCTCGAAGCCCAGAGCACTCATTACCTGGATCCTTCTCTTGCTGATCCTCGCGGGATCGACCGGCCTCAAGCTCTCGCTTGTGGACGACGTCAAGGACCAGAAGCGGATCGCGGATCAGACGCAGTACTTGGTCGGCGCAAGGAGCGTCTTCCGCACGGGGATTACGACCTACACCAACGAGCACTGGGACGAAGCCCACTCGTCGCCTGGCTATCCCTACGCGCTCGGCTACGTCCGGCACGTGACGCCGTTCAAGCAGTTTAAGGGCCGGGTGATCGCCATCCAGGCGGTGATCAGCTCCCTGACCGCGCTCTTGACGTTTCTGATAGCGAGTCGGTGCTTTGGATCCGTCAACGCGCTCCTCTCCGCGGCGCTCGTGGCGTTCCTGCCTTCGTTCATCTCGTACTCGCAGCTCTTCCTCACGGAGACGCTCTACACGTTCTTATTCGTGGCCGTCACCGCGATTCTTGTGACGGCAAAGGATACGGTGACCCGAAAGCGAGCCTTCGCGGCAGGGCTCATCGGCGGCCTCACCGCGCTGACGAAGAGCCAGTTCGTTGTGCTCAGCCCGCTGGTGATTCTGTGGCTCCTCTTCCAAGGGGCGGCGAACAGAAAGACCGCCGTCCTCACCGCGTGCGCGTATGCGTTCGGGCTCTTCGTCGTCGTGGCCCCGTGGAGCATCCGCAACACGTTGCGCTACGACCACTTCTTGATGATCGACTCGAATCCGGGCAACGTCCTCTACAAGAACTGGAACGCCTACCCGCCGGAGAACCACGACGTGGGCTTCTTTGGCCAGTGGGAGGAGAACAAGCTCAACTACGACGGCGAGATCCCCGCTCGGCCGCGGAGTACCGAGGAGAACATCGCCGCCAAGAACAGCGCCGAGGTGAAGGCGGCGATCGCCTTCACACTCGCGCATCCCGTGCACTTCCTCGGCCAGTGCTGGACGCGCACCCTGGCGCTCTTCAACCCCACCTCGTTCCTCATACGCAGGATCCGAGAGGGCAAGTCCATGAAGATGTCCAAGGCCTGGGAAAACGGCATCGTCTGGGTCACGATCCTTTCTCTGGGCGCGATCCTGGTCTTCAGCGTGATAGGGATGACAACGGTGCGGCCCAACGTGCGGAGCCTCTTGCCGCTGCTGCTCATGATTGGGTGCACGGTGCTGTGCGTCACGATCCTGTCGACATCGCGCTACCGTTTCCCGATGCTGCCCTTCCTGATCATGTTCGCGATCGATGGCGTGCGGCGAGTGCCCTCGCTGGTGAGGAAGCCCTCCCCCGGCCTGATCCTCACGATACCGATCCTTCTCACGGCGTTCCTCGCCTTCTACCGCTATGTACCCCTCAGCCTCTAGACAGCGCGGATTTCGGAGCACGGCCGGGTGGAGCGCGACGCTTTTCCTGGTAGCCGCGCTGGTGGCCTGCGGGGACGCGAGCACGGGCGACGAGAGCTCGACCCAAGGCGAGCTGCCGCCAAACATCCTCCTGATCTCCATCGACAGCCTCCGCGCCGACCACCTCGGCTGCTATGGCTATGACCGGCCGACTAGCCCGGCGATCGACGCCCTTGGGGCGAGCGGGGTCATCTTCGACGAGGCGATTTCCCAGGCCCCGTGGACCCTGCCGTCCCACGCCTCACTCCTCACCTCGCTCTACGGGCGCACCCACCAAACCAACGACATCTCGCGCCAGCTTCCGTCCGAGGTGCCAACGATCGCGGCGGAGCTGTCCAAGGCCGGCTACGAAACGGCCGCCGTCGTCAGCGGTACCTTCATGAAGAAGCGCTTCGGACTCCACTCGGGGTTCGATCGCTACGACGACGAGATCGCGGAGATGAGCCACCGCGAGAGCCACGAGGCGATCACCAGCCCGGGGATTCACCGCAAGGCAGAGGAACTCCTCGGCCAGGTGCAAGAGCCGTTCATGCTGTTCCTCCACTACTGGGACGTGCACTACGACTACGCGCCGCCGCCGCCGTACGACACGAAGTTCGACCCTGAGTACAAGGGCAAGATCACCTCAAAGGGGTTCCTGAAGAACAAGCGCATCAAGCCCGACATGGCTGAGGCCGAACTCAACCACATCGTGTCCCTCTACGACGGAGAGATCGCGTGGGTCGACGAGCACATTGCGAAGCTCCTGGCGAACCTTGAGGCCAGTGGCCTCGACGAACGCACCATCGTCATCCTCACTGCCGACCACGGCGATGAGTTCTTCGAGCACGGCGGCAAGGGCCACTCCCATACGCTCTACCACGAACTCGTGCATGTGCCCCTCATCATCCGTGGGCCCGGCATCGCCCAAGGGAAGCGCGTCATGACCCCTGTTGAGCTCATCGACGTGATGCCGACGATTCTCGACCTAGTCAAGTCAGGCGCACCGGAGGGTCTCCAGGGTCGTAGCTTGGCGGAGGCACTGAC
The DNA here is from genome assembly GCA_938030175.1 of uncultured bacterium. GTDB lineage: Bacteria > Planctomycetota > UBA1135 > UBA1135 > Saltatorellus. The sequence continues at coordinate 28,400 of CALHGQ010000149.1, forward strand.
GGGGGCCGAGTTGGCTTCGCAGCCCGTGTTCTCCGAAACGAATCGCGCGCGCGCAAACAAAAACGACCCCTGGCAAGACTCGTGGTCCGTCCAAAACGGCAGGCGGAAGCTCATCCTTCACGGAGAGGGCCCCAACGGTGAGGCCCCCCGCCCGGACGAACGCTACGACCTAGCGGTCGACCCCGGGGAGCAGTCTCCGCGGGAGGCGGAAGCGAGCGGACTCCAAGAGGCCATGAAGCGCTGGATGGCGCGCGTCCCCCTAGGCCTAGGAAAACTCAACGAGGGCGTCGACGAGGCGACCATGAAACAGCTCCAAGCCCACGGCTACGTGGGCAACGGCGACTCTGACGACGACTAGCGGTACGGAGACAGGCGAGGAACGGCCACGTGAAGGCAGCGGTGCAGGACGCATCGCGACCTTCACGTTGCCGTTTTTCGTTTTCCGAAGCGCTGCTGAAACGCTCGCGGCGTCTTCCGGCCTAGTCCCTGACCGCCTGGCGCAGAAGTTGCTCTTCGTCATAGGGAGCGCTTCCAAGAACCGCTCCTAGGCGCCTTCCCCGCTCCTATTCGTCGCACCCAACTTCCCAAGGATCCACCATGAAGCTAGTCCTTCACGCAACTGCTGTCGCGCTCATGGCCCTCGTGGCCGCGCCAGAGTCCTTCGCCCAGGGCTGACCGCCCACGCCGCCGTCGTCTGGTTCAGACGACCCCCCGCCCCCGCCCCCCGGTGGCGGGTCCTCTGGTGGATCAGCTGGGCCGCCTTCGTCCGCTTCGCCCATCACCCCCGGCTCGGTCGCCCCCGGACCCTCCTCACCCGGCCCATCCAGCCCCGGCCCCGTGCCGCGCCCCGCCCCAGGCCCGGCTGCGTCGCCGCCTCCGGTGGCCGCGGGCCCGGTCCCTGCGCCGACGAGCGCACCGATCAGCCACGGATCAGCGGATCAAGATCTGCTCCACTGGTCGCACTGGTGGTTCCTGGAGAGCGCGCGCTACATGGACCTGCGAACGCACGTTCAAGGCCCCCCCGCCACGGACGGTCGCTCGATCGCGACGAACGCCCCCATGGCGCCGTCGCGCGACTACGTCTACCGGGAAGTCATGCCGCGGCTCCTCGACGTCCTGGAGAACGAGCGTTCCGACGACATTGTCGCCTCGGCTCTCATCGCCGCAGGACGCCTTACGGGCACGAATGACCCCCTTTACGGGCGAATCCTCACCGCCACGCGCACGCGCCTTCGCAGCGCCAACGCGCGCGTCTTCGAGTCGGCCTTGCTGGGGCTCGGGCTCATCGGCACCGAGGCGGCCTGCGAGGATCTGCTCGCGATCGTCGCTGACACGGCCAAGGGACGCCAGCTGCGGGGCAGCACCACCCTGCGCACGCGTACCCGTGCCTACGCGGGCCACGCTCTTGGACTCGCCGCCAACCAGATGAACGACCTCGCGCTCGAGCAGCGCATCGCCGTCGGGCTCATCGAGGTCCTCGAGAATGAGTCTCACGGGCAGTACGACCTGCCGGTGTCGCTGGTCTCATCGCTTGGACTCGTCAAACTCAGCGCGAAGCTCCAGGTTCCCCCCAGCTCCGTGCGTGCGTCGGCTGCGGCGGACCACGTGCTGTCTGCGAGCACCCTGAGCCGGTACCTTGAGCGCTGGGCTGGCATCAACGTCGCCAAGGTCCGTCGCGGTGAGAAGTCGAGCCTCGCGTCTCGACCGAGGGCCAAGGTGCAGAGCCATGCGGTCATCGCACTCGCGCGCGCCGCGCGGCATGGCGAAGAGTCCACCCGAGAAGCGGCTACCCAGCAGATCTTGGCCCTGGCCAAGGACCCTTCGACCCATGTGTACGTCCGCACGTCGGCGGCCATCGCGCTGGGCGAAATCGCACGCGCTGGTTCCGCCAAGGTGGACCGCGCCACTCGCAAGTTCCTACTTGAGGCCATGAAAGAGGGGCAGCCCCTCGAGCGGCGCTTCTCCAGGATCGCACTCGCCAGCGTGGCAGGACGCCCCGGTGCCGGTGAAGAGCCCTACGAGGGCTGGCGCCCGGTCCTGAGCGCCCTGACCCACTCGATCGTGAAGTCACGTTCGAGCGACATGGCTTGGAGCGCACTCTCGATCGGGATCCTCGAAGACTCGCTCGCGAAGGCTGGCATCCACACGGGGCGGAGCGCGTCCGATGCGCTTCGATCGCTGGCCCAAAAGCGTCGGAGCGACGATGACTCGGCCGCGCTCGCGCTGGGTCTCGCGCTTTCGACCCGAAACCTCGACAACACGGACTCGTTCGGAGCCGGCGTCATCCGTGAGTTCGATGCGACGACGACGCCGTACCTGCGCGGCCACGTCTCCGTGGCCCTGGGCCTGATGGACTTCAAGCCGTCGATCCCAAGGCTCAAGGAAGAGCTCATGGAGGCGAGCAACCAGCCCATTCGTCTTTGGAGTGCCGCGGTGGGCCTCGTCCTGATGGGCGAACCCGTGGGAGCCCAGCTCGTTGAGGCACTGCGCAACGCGAAGTCCTCGCAGTCGCGGATCGCCGTGACGGCCGCGCTCGGCCAAGCGGGGACGTTCCGCGCCGTGATGCCGCTCTTGGACCTGGCCGGGGAGACGCAGTCCCCGAGTCCGCTGCGAGCATCGGCCATCGACGCGCTCGGCGCTGTCTGCGATCTTTCGCGCCTCCCCTGGCGCGACCCGATCGCCCACGCCTTGCCGTACTACGCGGCGACGTCGACGCTGAACAGCAACGGCGCAGGCGTCCTCGAGCGTCCCTGGTAGCCCCGAAGGGCGGTACGGTGCCGATTGCGGTACCTTACCGCTATGAACGCGCGCCTCCTCGCTCTTGCCGCTGCGGTCGCCGTCGCCCTGGCGGCTTGGTTCGCACTGTCCAACCCGGACGTCGACCGCGAAGCCTCCGGCGATGTGACGCGCGATAGCCCCACGGCCGATGTCCTCGACGCGCCCGAGGCGGAGGACCTCGCCGAAGTGGATCAGCCCCAGGGGGAGTCGCGGCAGGATCAAGCGTCCCAGGGCGTGGCCCCCGCGGCGGTCTCGGAAGCGGAGTCACCGCCCGAGATAGAAGCGTTAGCCACGGGCCCCGCCGCTCCGCCTGGCACTGCGGTGCGCGGACGACTCCTGGACAAGGAAGGTTCGGCGATCAGGCGCGCCCACCTCAGGCTGAGGGTGAAGGGCCAGCGTGAAGGGCTGCCCATTCGCGCGGACGACGCGGGAAGGTTCTCGGTGGCCGTCGGGGTCTTCGGCGACGCTCAGCTGTTTGTCAGGGCGGACGGCGTCGGCAGGTCGGCGGACCTCAGTGTCTATCTCCCTGAGGGGCAAGAGACCGACGTCGGCGACCTGAGGGTGCTGAGCGCAGGCGCGATCCGGGGCCACGTTCGGTTTCCAGACGGCACTCCCCTCAGCGGCGTGGAGGTGTCCGGCTCCGCCGTGGATTCACTGGCCTCGCCGGGCCTGCGCTCAGGGTCCGCAGAGACCGGCGACGACGGCTCCTTCGAGATACTGGCGCTCGCCCCCGGCCCGTTCGACTTCACGGTATCGAAGTTCGAAGCACTCGCGATCCTCGGAAACAAGCGGCTTCAAACCGGCGATGAGAACGGCGAGCTCGTGGTCAACGCGATGATCCTCGAGCTCTTTTGCCAGAACGAGGACGGGGAGTCCGTGCCGATGGTGGGCCTCTCGATCTCTAACCTGCCGGACCCAGCCGAGGACGACGATGAGTACGGAACGAATACCTTCCGCTTCGGTGGGCCGCAGGAGCGCTACGAGGTCATCCTCCATCCCTGGAGGCGCTACATCGTCGAGGCCAAGGACGAAGACAACCGCAACTACCTCGCGTACCTTCAGGGGGACCTCACGGCGGGCAAGCACACGTTGCCGTTGCGAAGAGATCCCCCAGAGCTAGGTACGCTACGGGTGACGTTTCCGCCCGGCGCCATCCCCGAGGGGGCAACGCTCTCGCTGGCCAGCATCGAAAGAGATGGACTCAACGTTTCGGGGATGAGCTCTGCGTTGCCTGGAAGGGACGGCGACTCGATCCTAGAAGCGCGTGGGCTCGTCCCCGGCTCCTATCGCGTTCGATTCCAGCTCGAGAACGCCGACTGGGCCGCACTCAAGGAGGACACCCACACCGTCGAGATCTCACCGGGGGGCACCGAAGTGATCGCACTCGAGCCCCGAATCGGTGGGCGCGCTGAGTTTTCGATCGTGGTAGCCAACGTACCGGCCGACGGCCCACCCAAGACCCGCGCCAAGGTTCAGCTTCGCTGGGCCGGTGAAGCCGAATGGGACTGGGCAGAGCTGGTCTCCAAGCGCGAGGGAACGACCACTCGAGGAGGCCGCGCCTGGCTCGATGGCACGGTCGCCCGAAGCAGCGTCCTGACCCCGGGGAACTATCAGGCCCGCGTAACCGCCAGTGGCTACGCCCCCGTGGAGATCGACTTCGCTGTGCCAGCAGAGGGCGCCACAGAGATTCTCGTCACCCTCCGCGATCAGTAGCCGCGGACCCGGGCGATCCCTGGGTTCTCGACCCAGCGCGGCGTCCCCGCATCGCTCCCGACGACGCGCCGGGATCTTGCGTCCGTGCCACGGTCCTAGCCTCATCCTCTCCGGCGTGCAGCGAACGGCTATCGCCGCAGCATGGCCCGATACCGATCCCGCACGTCCGGGATGGACTCACGCTCCACGGGGAGGAACACCTCGGGCTTCTCAGATGCCCGGACGATCTCGCGGAGGTGACTCAAATCTCGCACCGTGCCCGCACCCATCGCCTGCACAAGAACGTTGCCGAGGGCCGAGGCTTCGGCCGGACCGGCCATCACGCGGCGGCCCGTAGCATCCGCCGTCATCTGGTTGAGCAGCTGATTGCGGCTGCCTCCGCCGACCACGTGGAGCGCATCGAATCCCGCCCCGAGGAGGCGCTCTAACTCGTCCAGCGACTCGGCGTATTGGAGCGCGAGACTCTCCAGGCACGCTCGAACGAGCTCACCGGGAGACTCTGGAACCGGCTGGCGCGTTTGCTCAGCGAAGGTGCGGATCGCACCCGCGACGCGCTTCGCGCCGGTGATCGCAGGCAGATCCACGGGAAACAGCGTCCGGAAGGGCCGTGCCGCTTCGGCCATGGCGGTCAGCGCCGCGTAGTCGACGCTGCCCCCGTCCTGCTCGTACTCAGCGCGGACCTGCTGCACGAGCCATAATCCGCTGATGTTCTTGAGGAACCTCACCGTGCCATCGACGCCGAGCTCGTTTGTGAAGTTCGCCACGCGAGCCTCGTCGCTCGTGTGAGGCGCCTCTAGTTCTGCACCGAGCAAGGACCAGGTGCCGCTCGAGAGGAAGCACCAGCGGGAACCGGTCTCCCGAGGGACCGCGGCGATCGCCGCGGCGGTGTCATGGGTCGGCGGAAGGATGACGCGGGTGGTCGGCGCGAGCCCTGTCTCGTCCGCCACCCCGGGGAGGATCACCCCGAGGCTCGTGCCTGGATGGAGCGGCTCGAGCAGAGTCTCGCAGGGAAGGCCCAGCTTCCCAATGAGCTCACGGTTCCACGCTGAGCCATGGCTCCCCGCTCGCCCCCCCACACACATCATCTGGCTCGTCGAGGCGTTGGTGATCTCGTTCGTCGCCTTGCCCGACAGCTTCCAGTGGATCACGTCAGGCACGAGGAGCAGGCGGCTCCCAGGGCCATAGCTCCCGGGGTCGCTCCGGAACCGCTCGGCGTATTGATAGAGCGTATTGAACGGCAGCAGCTGGATCCCGGTCTGCCCGTAAAGGTAGTCCGCTCCGAGGCGCCCCTTGACCCGTTCGAACTCCTCCGCGAAGGCGGGGTCGCGGTAGCAGCGCGGCGGACCCGCCAGCTCGCCGCCAGGCTGCAGTACGGCGTAGTCCACGCCCCAGCTATCGACGCCCACCGAGCGCACCCCAACGCCCAGCTCCAGCGCCCGGTCAGCCGCGAGGGAGAGCCCCTTCTTCACTTCGCTCCAGATCCGAGCGAGGTCCCAGTGGAGCACTGCCGCCGCGTGAACTGGGTCGTGGCCGAAGCGGTGGCATTCGTAGGTTCGCACGCGGTCCTTCTCCAGGACACCGAGCACGACGCGACCCGACTCCGCGCCCAGGTCCACCGCGATGTGTGCGCTCGATTCCCCCATCGAACGCCTAGCGCAGGAAGGCCTCGTGCAACCCGCCATCGACGTTGATGACTTGGCCGGTGGTCTTGCGCGACCGAGAGGAGACGAGGTAGAGCAGAGCCTCGGCCTGGTCCTCGGGGGTCACGTCGACCTTGAGGAGCGTGCGCTGCGAGTAGAACTCCGCGAGCTTCTGCTGCAGCTCCGCGTCGCTGGCGTCGTCCGAATAGGGGATCTCGTACTTCGTCAGCGAAGCGATGACGCGCTCGCGGCCGAACATGGTCGATCCCTGGACTACCGTGGCTGGCGCCACGGCGTTGACGCGCACCAGCGGCGCGAACTCGACGGCGAGCTCCCGCACCAGGTGGTTGGCCGCTGCCTTCGAGGTGTCATAGGCGAGGGAGCCCTTCTTAGAGACGACCCCGTTGACCGAGGTGGTCAGGACGATCGACCCCGCAAGGCCCTGCTCGCGAAAGAGATCGCGCGCGACGCTCGCGACCGTGGACGGCCCGATCACGTTGACAGCGAAGGTTTGCTCCCACTGTTCGTCGGTCAAGAACACTCCGGCGGTCATGACGATGTGATCGACGCCGCCGTAGGCCAGAACCGCGCGATCCAGGAGTGCCTTGACAGAGGCCGCGTCCCGCACGTCGACCCCTGCGCCAATCGCCGGACCGCAATGGGAGACTCCGGTCCCGGCGACCCCGATCCCGGCGCCGCGCGCCTCGGTGATCCGGTCGGCGGTGGCCTGCGCTGCGTCCGCGTTGATGTCCGCACACACGATGTGAGCTCCTTCGATCGAGAACCGCTCGGCCGCACACTGTCCGATCCCCGCGCCCGCACCGATGACGACGATCACCTGGCGCGCGAGCTCCTTCTCGGGTGGCATCCGGCGCAGCTTGGCCTCCTCAAGCCTCCAGTACTCGATGTCAAAGGCCTCCTGCTGCGGCAGCGCGATGTACTCATCGATCGCCTCCGCTCCCCGCATCACTTCGATGGCGCAGCGATAGAACTCGGCGGTGACGCGGGACTCGCTCTTGTTCTTGCCCCAGGTCACCATCCCCACCCCCGGGATCAAGATGACCGTGGGACTCGGGTCGCGCATGTCCGGGCTGTCCGGGCGCTTGCAAGCCTCGTAGTAGGCGGTGTAGTCGCGGCGATAGGCGGCGAGCCCATCGATCAGGAGCTGGCGCAGCCCGGCGAGGTCCTGCGTCTCGGGATCCCACATCGTTGGGTCCCAGTCGAGGAAGAGCGGCTTGATCTTCGTTCGCAGGAAGTGGTCGGGGCAGCTTGTACCGAGATCCGCCAGCCGCGCGGCGTCCTTGGAGTTCACGAACTCCAAAGTGGCGTCGTCGCTCTGCACGGTGCCGATCCACCGGCAATGGGAGCTGAGCTGCCCGCGCATCCACGGCAGGAACTGAGCGAGGAGATCCTCCCGCGCCTCGGCGCTGAGTGGAGCATGCCGCTGGCCACCAAACGTGTCTTCTCCGCGGTCGCGCACGTCGATGTACACCGCCGCGCGCTCAATCAGCGACAGCGTCAGGTCGTAACACTCCTTGTCGTCGTCCGCCCAGTTGATGAGCCCGTGCTGCCCCATCACCAGCCCGCGCAGCGCAGGGTTGGCCTCCGACTCACGCTGCATCTGCAGGCCCAGCTCGAACCCAGGACGAAGCCACGGGACCCAGCCGACGTCCGCACCGAACACTTCCGCGGTGAGCTCTTGGCTACGACGTGTGGCGGCGATCGCGATCACGGAACTCGGATGCATGTGATCCACATGGCGCGCAGCCAGGAAGCCGTGCAGCGGCGTGTCGATCGAACTGGCGCGCGGGTTCAGGTTGTAGGTGCAGTGTGGGAAGAGCCCCACCATCTCGTCCTCGGCACTCGACTTCGGCCCCTTGTCCGGGCGCGCGTTGTAGACGTCCCGAAGGCTGAGCAAGCGCTCCATCTTCAGCGATGCGAAGTTCAACGCCTTTGCCGTGCGCAAGTCGCCGCCGGACCCCTTCACCCAGAGAACGTCGCACCCCCCATCACCAAGCGGATCGGGCTCCATGGACTTCGAGGAAGTGTTGCCGCCGCCGGTGTTCGTGATGCTCTGATCACTGCCGAGGAGGTTCGAGCGGTACACCAAGCGCTCCAGCGGAGAGAGCCCCTCTGCCTCGTGTTCATTCCACCTGTAGCTCACGTGACGGAATGCGGCAGGATCGACTCTTGTTGTGCTCATGCTTAGCGGCGCCCGAAACGGGGGACGTGGTTCGGCTAATGGGTGGCAGGACACTAGTTTGCTGGTAGTCTGCCCGTCAACGCGTCCTTGGCTCTAACCAGCGAGCCCGGCTCTTCGGGCAACGCGATGGACAGACCTTCTCCCTAAGCGACGGATCTCGCCCAGACCATGCCGAAGTTGACCCGCGCTGCCGAGCAGCGCGCCCTCGGGGCCCTTGATCGCTTCACCATCGAGCTTCCATCCTGGGGCTTTGCGAACACCGGAACGCGTTTCGGCAAGTTCCTACAGGACGCCGCCGCCTTCACCCTCGACGAAAAGCTGCACGACGCTGGCCTCGTGCACCGACTGACCGGCGCCTGCCCCAAGGTCGCGGTGCATGTGCTCTGGGACTTCGAGGATCCGAGTGACGCGAGCTCTGGCAAGCGAACGGCCAAGCTCGCCGCTAAGCACGGCGTCCGCATCGGCTCGATCAACCCCAACCTGTTCCAGGACCAGCAGTACAGCCGTGGGTCCTTCTGCTCGCCGTTCCCCGACGTGCGGGCCGCCGCGATGCAGCATGCCCTGGACTCCGTCGCGATCGGAAAGTCCTCCGGCAGCAAGGCGCTCACCATGTGGCTTGCGGATGGAACGAACTACCCGGGGCAGGACAGTATTCGTCGGAGGTACCGCGACCTAGCGCGTGCGTACGAGAAGCTTGGCGAGACCATGCGCAAGGACTGGCGCTCTGCACAGCTCCTCGTGGAGTACAAGCCGTTCGAGCCGGCCTTTTATCACACCGATGTGCCCGACTGGGGCACCGCGTTGCTCCTATGCCAGCGAGCCGGTAAGAACGCCAAGGTGCTCGTGGACACGGGCCATCACCTGCCCGGGTGCAACATCGAGCAGATCGTCGCCATCCTGCTGGAGGAAGGGCGCCTCGGGGGCTTCCACTTCAACGACCGCAAGTATGCGGACGACGATCTGACCATCGGCTCGATCGATCCCTATGCGGTGTTCCGCATCTTCAACGAGATCGCTCAGTTCGAGTTCGATACGAAGAAGGCGCCGGGAAGCGCGCGTATCGAATACATGGTCGACCAGTCCCACAACCTCAAGCCGAAGCTCGAAGCCATGGTGCAGACCGTTTGCGAGGCCCAGAAGCTCTTCGCAAAGTCCCACCTGGTGGATCGCGAGAAGCTCGCACGGGCCCGCAAGAAGGGCGACATCGTCGGTGCCGAGGTCCTTCTCAAGGATGCATTCGAGACGGACGTCACGAAGACGCTCGCGACCTGGCGGAAGGCGCGCGGCCTCACCGCCGATCCGCTGCAGGAGCTTCGCAAGAGCGGCGAGATTCGGCGGCTAGCCCGCGAGCGAAAGAAGTTGCACGGGGATCTACCTGGCGCGTCGGGAGGGTACGCCTAATGGCTGAGTTCGAACGAGAGCCCGTGCCCGAGTCAGCGCGGCTCGGCTTCCGAAGCTTCCTGGGGCAGTACGCGGGGGAGCACGTCGCGGGAACGGAGCTCATGATCGGGCCGCTCTTCCTCGCGTCCGGCGTCTCGGCCTTCGACCTGGTGGTCGGGCTGCTCGTCGGCAACCTCTTAGCCGTCCTCAGCTGGACGCTGCTCACCGCCCCCATCGCGACCCGTGCCCGCCTCACGCTGTACTACCAGCTCGAGCGCATCTGCGGCCGGCACTTGGTGACGCTCTACAACCTCGCGAACGGAATCATGTTCTGCTTCCTCGCGGGGGCGATGATCACCGTGTCCGCCACGGCCATCGGTGTCTGGCTTGACCTCCCCATGCCGGGCCTCGGAGACACGATGCCAGGAAGCGCCGGGTGGGTCATGGCCGTCGTCGCGGTAGGTGCCGTCATCTCTATCGTCGCCGCGCGCGGCTACCGCGTCGTCGCGCGCTTCGCGGCGGTCGCTGCGCCCTGGATGATCATCGTGTTCCTCGCCTTTGGCATCGTGGGCCTGAGCCAGCTCGGCGTCACCGAGGTGGGTGACATTTGGGAGACCGCGAAGACAACGATCTGGACGGGCGGCGATCCACTTCCGGGGCAGGTCAAGTACACCCTCTGGCACGTTCTCTTCTTCGCATGGTTCTGCAACATGGCCATGCACGTCGGGATGTCGGACCTCTCGGTGCTGCGCTTCGCGCGCAAGTCCTGGTACGGCGTCGCCACCGGCGCGGGCATGTACATCGGTCACTTCCTCGCCTGGCTGTCAGCGTCGGTGCTGTACGCGGTTCAGCTCCAGACCGACCCGACCAACACCTCTGTGCTACCGGGCCCGATGGCCTGGCACGCCTGCGGGCTCGCCGGTCTGATCTGCGTCGTCGTCGCGGGATGGACCACGGCAAATCCTACGATCTACCGCGCCGGGCTCGCCTTCCAAGCGATCGTCCCGAGCATCTCGCGCGTGAAGGTGACGCTCTTCACCGGAGCGCTGGCCACGACGGCGGGCGTATTCCCGGCCGTTGCCATGAAGCTGCTCGGATTCGTTGCGCTCTACGGACTGGTACTCATGCCCATGGGGGCGATCGTGTTCGTGGACTTCTGGCTGTTGAAACGGCTCGGGATGCGAGACGAGTTCGCGTATCGCGCGGGGCTCAAGTTCCACTGGCCGGCGGCTCTCGCCTGGGTGTTGACCGTGGCCGTGTGCCTCGTGGCATCGAGCCAGGCCTCCGTGGACCTGATCTTCCTCGGTCTCCCGGGATGGTTCGTGGCCGCGCTCCTCTACATCGTCTTCAGCCGGATTCGACAGGCCGAACAGGCCACGTCCCTGACGCCTTCCCCTGAGGGTTCCCTATGAAAGAGACCATCCTCACCTTCGCCGCAGTTTCTGGCCTACTCGGGACGCTCGTCGCCGCGGCACTTGTGTTTGCGGGCCAAGTGTCCCTCGGCGTCGCGAAGACTTCGATGCTGGTGGCGACCGTCGTCTGGTTCGTGGCGGCTCCCTTCTGGCTGCTGCGGGGAGACGAGGGCCAGGCCAACTGATGCGTATGCCAAGACCCTCCAAGCGCGTCATTTCGATCTGGGCTGCTTCGTGGCTGCTCGCCGGATGCGTCAGCAGCGGCGACACGGCGCGCGGGGAGACCATGGCGGTCCGACCGCCGGGGGCTCCCAACGGACTACTGGTGGAGCTACTCACGTCGCCGCAGCTGGGCATCATCACGGACCCCTGGCCCGAATTCGGGTGGGCCGTACCCTCCAGCTATGGTCCGACCCGCCAAACGGCGTTCCAGATTCAAGTCTCGCGCGACGTATGGGCGCTGGGCGCGGGCGAGCCGGACCTGTGGGACAGCGGCAAGGTAACCTCCGACCAATCTCTCAACGTCACCTTCGGGGGCAGCCCACTCGCTGATGACTCCACCTACTACTGGCACGTGAGGATCTGGGACGAAGCGGGCGAGACGAGCCCCTACTCAGTCATCCAGCCTTTCCACACGGGAACCCTGGGCGAGGATCATGTGGCGGCCCGCCACAAGCTACAGGTTCGAGAGGTGATGCCTTCGAGCCTCAAGCGACGGGGGGACGGGAGCTACTTCGTCGATTTCGGGAAGGCCGCGTTCGGCACGGTCCAGCTCGACCTCCCGGGGCTTCCGGAGGACGCCGTCCTCGATCTGCACTTCGGGGAGAAGCTCGATGGGCCCGGCGTGATCTCACGCAAGCCAGGCGGCACCGTTCGGTACCGGAACGTCAAGCTCGCGGTGGAGGCCGGGGGCGGGACGTACACCGCGGCCATCCCTGCCGACAAGCGCAACACAGGCCGCCACGCGATCCCCATACCCGAGCACATCGGGGAAGTGCTCCCGTTCCGGTACTTGGAGATCAAGGGCTGCCCGGTGGACATCCAGGCTGGGACGATCCGCATGCTGGCCGCCGAGTACCCCTTCAACGAGGGGGCGTCGCGGTTCCAGTCTTCCAGCGATGAGCTCGATGCCGTCTTCGACTTTTGCAAGTACAGCATTCGCGCAACGACGTTTGCTGGCGTCTACGTCGACGGCGACCGGGAGCGCATTCCCTACGAGGCCGACGCGTACATCAACCAGCTCTCCCACTACGGTGTCGATCGTGAGTACTCCCTCGCTCGCTACAGTCACGAGTACCTGTTGACCCACGCCACTTGGCCGACGGAGTGGCTCCTCCACTCCGTTCTGATGGCCGGCGCCGACTACCAGTTCACCGGGGACATCGAATCGGCGGCGCGCTGGTACGAGACCTTAGAGCACAAGACCCTCAGCGCCCTGAGGGGCGACGACGGGTTGATTCAAACCAAGGAGGTCGACCCAGACGTCCTCGAAGGGCTCTTGCGTGACACGCACTCGCCGCGCCTCGAGGACATCGTTGACTGGCCGCGCGGCGAGCGGGACGACTACGTCTTCACGCCTGTGAACACCGTCGTCAACGCGTTCCACTACCGGGCGCTCGTCGTGATGTCGGAGCTTGCGGCTGCGCTGGGCAAGACGGCCGATGCGGCCGATTTCCAGGATCGCGCTACGCGGACACGGCATGCCTTCAACGCAAAGCTCTTCGACGAGTCGCGCGGCGTGTACGTCGACGGGGTGGGAACGGATCACTCGTCCCTGCACGCCAACATGATGCCGCTTGCCTTCGGTATGGTGCCCGAAGAGCACGTTGCCTCGGTCACGGCCTTCGTCAAGGCCAAGGGCATGGCCTGCAGCGTGTACGGCGCGCAGTACCTCTTGGAAGCGCTCTACCGCGCAGGCGAGGCGGAAGCAGCCTTGGGGCTCATGACCGCCGAGCACGACCGGAGTTGGCTCCACATGCTCAACGCCGTCGGGACGACGATCACGCTGGAGGCTTGGGATCCGAAGTACAAGCCCAACCTCGACTGGAACCACGCATGGGGCGCCGCGCCGGCGAACATCATCCCCCACTACCTGGTGGGCGTCCGTCCACTCGAGCCGGGCTTCAAGAAGATCCTCATCAAGCCCCAGCTCGGCGGGCTCGAATCAGTCAGTGCAACGGTTCCGACGGTGCGAGGTCCCGTGTCCGTCCGGATCGAAGCCGCCGCCACGTTCACGGCCGACGTCACGACTCCAGGGAACACCACCGCTGAGATTCACCTGCCATGGGATCGGCGTTACGGAGAGCTGATCGTCGACGGCAAGACGGTTGAGCCCGCCCTCCTGGGAGACTTCGTGGTCATCGACGGCTTGGCGCCAGGACGCCACATCGTCGTCATGAAGTAGCGGCGATGCCAATCGAAGTGCCCTGAGCGCTGAGGCAACAGCCACGCGACCTTGCACGCGAGTACACGACGGTGTTCATGGGTTCGATCGACCGCTGAAGAACGCCCAGATGACCTCCGCCATCTCGATGTCGCGGTTCTGCTCACCCTGAATCCCGCGCAGCAGCCGCCCCAGCTTCTCCGAGCGGCTCGGCTCCGTATGGCCTGCGCCACGCATCTCAAGGGCCACCACCGCAGCACCGCCACCGGAGCGCTCGCGGGTACGCTGGATGATCCGCGAGTGATCGTCCGGATCGAGGTCCGGCAGCTCGATGGTCTGGACGGGCACGTCCCCGAGACCGTTCCACTCGACCCACGTGTCCACCGTTTCCTGCGCGGACATGACCTCCCCACGACCATTCGCCATCGATCCCCCATCGAACGGCGCGAGAGGATCTTCCGTGCCGTGCATCATGAGAATCGGCACGGGCCGCGACGGCGCAGCACAGCCCCCGCCATCCGATGGCAAGAGCGCGACCACCGGAGCCACCGCCGCCACCTCAGCGGACATCTCCATGCCGACCCGCATCGCCATGTGGCCGCCGTTCGACATCCCAGTCACGTAGACGCGCGAGGGATCAGCGTTGAGGCTCTCGGCGGCGAACTGGATCAACTGCCGCATAAAGGCGATGTCGTCGAGGTCAGGGTTGCCTTCAGCATCAAGGCGGCAGTCGTTCCACCCAGTCTTCCCCCTTCGGCCAGGCCCCTTGGCGCCCAACGGATAGAGAACCAAAAAGCTCTCCGCCTCGGCCACCTCCATCCAAACCGACGAGGGAGACGACACCAGCCCCTTGCCCGTCATGTGGCGCATATTGTCCCCGTGCCCGTGCAAGTAGATCACAACAGGCATCCGCCCCACACGCCGACTCTCAGGCACGTAGTAGCTGAACTCCCGCTCGTCCCCCCCCACGCGAAGCAAGCCACTCCCCAACCCACCCCCGCTGCTACTTCCCAGACCAGGTTGATCTTGCGCGCTGCTACTTTCCAGACCAGGTTGATTATGCGCGCTGCTACTTTCTAGACCAGGTTGATTGTGCGCGCAGCTGCTGGTGAGGAGTGCCGATGCATAGAGCGAAGCAGCGAGCAGGCTCAAGCTGGGGAGGTTCAGGCTGGGGAGACTTGGGCCGGAGGGATGTTGGCGCATCGCTTGTCGAAGAGGCTTGACTGGAACGGGAGGGCGATCTTTCGGGCTAGGCCTTGTAGGGGCTAGCCGGAGTGGGATCTACGGTGTGAGGGACCCGATGTTTCGTTCAACGACGGCTACTGAGCGGTACGGTACCGTAGTCATTGTCGCCAATCGACAGGGCCCGCAGCAGACCGGAAGGTCTGCTGCGGGCCCTGTCGATTGGCCACAATGACTGCGGTACCGTACTGCTCAGTAGCTGTCGTCGTAGCCGCCCTTGCCGCCGCTAGTGTCGGCCCAGCCGCCGCCGTAGCCGCCG
>CALHGQ010000150.1 GCA_938030175.1 uncultured bacterium
GAGAGTCAGCCGCTCGATCGCGCGAACTCGGCCGCGCGTCCCCATGCCGACGATGCCGCCGAGGGCTACGAGCGAGTCCTCTGACTCCGACCGCAGCTCGTGGAAGATCCGACCGTGGGCGAGATCCCCTTGGTGGTCCCAGGCCGTCTGGCCGGGTGCGAGCTCGTACACCGCGCCGGTCTTGCCGCTCGCGACGATGCCGCTGCCATGGGACGAGGCGGATACGCCGAAGCCCCAGTCGGGGAAGTCGGGACCTTGGGTCCATTGGCCCTTGTCGGTGTCGAGCACCCAAACGGCGCTCGAGACGTCGCGGCTCTGGGTGATGCCGCCCACCGCGTAGATGGAGCTGCCAGCGCTGGCCGCACCGAGGGCCCGGGACACAAACGGAGCCTCCGCGGACTGCCAGCCGCTGGCTGGGTCCACGAGGTCGAGCGTGAGGTAGGTGTCGGCCCACTTCGCTCCCTTGGACGATCCGGTCATCGCCCAGCCTCCGATCACGTAGAGCGTGTCCCGGACGACGACGGCACGGTGGGACGAGCGCGGCTCCGGCATCGCGGGCAGGGCGGTCCACGCGCCTGCGATGGGGTCGTAGATGGCGGCGCTATCGCTGGACTCCAACTTTGAAGGCTCGTCCGAAGTGTTGCGGGCGTGCATGCCGCCGACGCTCACGAGCTGGCCGTTCCAGGGGACTAGTTCAGCACCCTGGACAGGCTCCACGTCGTCCAAGAGGCGTACGTCTCGGGTGTCGTGCAGGTTGATGCGCATGAAGGCGCTCGACTGGCCTTCGATGGAGTAGGCGTGGGGCTCGCCAAAGTAGCCGCCGAGCACGTAGAGCCAGCCTCCGTCTACGGCGGTGCCAAAGCTCGTCAGGCCCCGTGGGAGGAACCCGATGGATGTGGATGTCGCGAGCGGAGACGCGGCGCCTCCAGCGGTGGGGGAGTGGTTCGCGGGCGCGGTCGCCCCGAAGTGAACGGCGCTGGCGGCGCAGCAGAGAATGAAAGGAAGCATGGATTCGGGACGTGTGCAGTAGGGTGGAAGGAGAGACCGAGGCGGTCTTGACCAGCGGGTTGCTCGAGGTGACGCACGGGGCGTAACTTCTCCGCCGGCAAGCCGCCGCCTCGGTCAGATGGGGTCAACGGGAGACGTTGAGGAACAGCCGCGCATTGCCGAGCGAACTGCCGCCCGCGGCGGAGCCGGCTGCAGTCAGCAGCAGGTCGGGATCGCCGTCGCCGTCGATGTCCGCGAAGGCTCCACCGGCTGCAATGAAGGTCCCGGTGTCGAAGTTCGTGGCTCGGGCGAAGTCGAGGCCGGCACCGATGAACAGCGGCTGCTCGCCGCCAGGCGGCAGGTCGTGGACCCGAAGAAGGACGTCCGTACGACCGTCGCCATTGACGTCATCGGCGAGGATCCCCAGGCGGATCGCTTCCGAGATCAGCGGAGCCTCCTCGATGGAGTCCGGGCGATCGGCAAAGACCCCGGGGGAGCCGCCCTGCGCGCCGCCTTGGTTCACCAGGACGTCACCGGAGTTCGCTCCGGGGACGCCGATGACGCTGTTACAAACCACCAGGTCCAAGTCGCCATCGGCGTCAAGGTCCACGGGCACAGCGTCGTAGCTATTGTCCTGGAGATCGGGCAGACCGTTCGATCTGTCCACGAACGAACCGCTTCCGTCGCCGAAGACCAGGAGGTTCTTGGCGCCGGGGCTACCGGTGGCGGCTCCAGAATCGGCACGGGTGAAGTAGAGATCCAGGTGCCCGTCGCCGTTGGCGTCGAGCGCCGTCACGCCGGTGGTCGGGATCTCATCGCTGTTCCAGCGCGCTGCGTCGAACGCATGGGACGGAACAAACTGACCTGCGCCGCTGTTGAGCGCGAGGCTGTCGTGGCCAGCGTCGTTGACGTGACCGCTCGACCCCACGGCGCGGACGAGATCGAGGTCGCCGTCTCCGTCGACGTCGACCAGCACGGCATCGCTGCTCGCGCTCTCCACCGGCGGCAAGGCGATCGGCGCGAGGAGCTGCCCCGTGCCGCTATTGCGCAGCAAGAGATCCGGCCCCGAGCCGCCCTCGACGAGCAGCACGACGTCCGGCCAGCCGTCGCCGTCCACGTCGCCAATGACGGGGAGCGTCCCGCCGGTGAGGCTGCCCTGGGCAGCCGACGGGAGGCGCTGCGCGGTCTCATCCACGAATCCCGCGCCGCCCCGATTCATGTAGAGCACGGCACCGTTCGCCGTCGCGATCACGAAGTCAGGGGCGCCGTCGCGGTCGAGGTCAGCCGCTGCCACGCCGCGGCCAAAGAGCGCCGGGGCAAAGGGAAGGCGAGGGGCACGGCGCTCGCTAAAGAGCGGCGCAATGGTGGGGGACGGAAACGAGCGCACACCCGCGCCCAAACTGGTCGAGCTGACCTGCGGAGTCGCAGCCAAGCCCATGGTGAGAAGTATCCACATGATGATGTCTCCTGGCTGCTGCTACTGGAAGGTGATGGAAACGGGGAAGGTGAAGTTGCTGGTGGGGGTCCCGCCAGAGTCGCGGTGCCAGCACTGGAAGTTCCAGGTGTCACCGGCCGTTGCGGCCACGAGGCCCGTCGGCGTCGGAAGCTGGGTCAGGTCAACCGTGGTGACGTTCTGACCGCTCGCGCTCGCCTGGAACACCTGCGGCGTGAATCGGCCGATCTCGCCGCCGAGGCAGAGGACGCCCTGGCTACCGCCGGGCATGGCCACAGAGTCCTGGACCGTGCTCGTGATGTAGAGTCCAAAGACGCCAGGCGGCAGCGATGAAGCGCGGAGCTCGAGCTGGTTGTCGCTAAGGGCGACAGAACCTGCTGCCTCAAGCACACCGGCGACTCCCGTGGAGTTCGCGTTGGCGGTGCAG
>CALHGQ010000151.1 GCA_938030175.1 uncultured bacterium
TGGCCGCGCCGCTTCTCGTTTCAGCTAGGGTCCCAGCTGGGCTACAGCTTGACGTACTCGAAGTCGACGTCTTGGCCGTTGATGCCGCGCAGGGGCGGGGCGATCCAGCCCGCGAACTTGCCCTTCTCGGTGACCTGAACCATGAGGCTCTTGACGTAGTCGGCTTCCGCTTGGCTCGGGAGCCAGTCCGTGGAGGCTGCTTCGAAGGCTTCTTTGGTCATCGGCTCACCCGTGTTGACGTGGAAGAAGCCCGACGCGAACTCGCCTACCTTGCGGTTGAAGCGGCGGTGGGGGTAGGTGAACTTGAAGTCGATACCGGCCTTCTCGCACTCGCGGTTCCAGTAAGCGATGCCCTTCTCGTTCTCCTTGACGTACTCGTCGCGGAGGACTTCGTTCATGGCGTTGCGGAGCGGAACCTCTTCGCTCGAGATCTCGCCGTCGGCCCAGCGATCGAGGGTGTAGCCCTGGTCGAGGGCCGTGTGCTCGTCGTAGTTCTTTTGCTCGTAGGCGCGACCCTTGATGCCGGCACCAAAGAAGTTGGCCGAGTTGCTGGAGACTTCCGCGCCGAAGAGGTCGAGGGAAGACGATGCCCAGTAGTTGATGTAGTGCTGGATGATCTCAAGCGGGATGACGCCGAGCTCCTTCACGTCCTTGTCGGGGTTCTCGTTCATCACTTCGCAGGTGCGGCGGATGACGCGAGCGACGCCGGTCTGGCCCACGAACATGTGGTGGGCTTCCTCGGTGAGCATGAAGCGCGTGGTGCGCGCGAGGGGCTCGAAGCCGGACTCGGCGAGGGACAGGAGCTGGAACTTGCCGTCACGGTCGGTGAACATCGTGAAGCAGAAGAAGCTGAGCCAGTCGTGGCACGGCTCGTTGAAGGTCGTGAGGATCCGCGGGCTGTCGGCGTTGCCCGAGCGGCGCTCGAGGAGCTCGCCGGCTTCCTCGCGGCCGTCCTTACCGAAGCAGCTCTGGAGCAGGTAGACCATGGCCCAGAGGTGGCGGCCCTCCTCGACGTTGACCTGGAACAGGTTGCGCATGTCGTAGAGCGACGGCGCGGTCAGGCCGAGGAGGCGCTGCTGCTCGACGGATGCGGGCTCGGTGTCGCCTTGGGTCACGATGAGGCGACGCAGCCAGTTGCGGTACTCGCCCGGCACGTTCTGCCAGACGTCCTCGCCCATGTGGTCGCCGAAGCCGATCTTGCCGCCCGGCTCCGTCGGGGTGAGGAAGATGCCCCAGCGATAGTCAGGCATCTTGACGTAGCCGAAGTTGGCCCAGCCGTCTCGGTCCACGCTGATAGCCGTGCGAAGGTACACGTCGTTCTCGTTGAAGTCGGTGGGGCCCATCTCGCGCCACCAGTCGATGTAGTCGGGAAGCCATGCTTCGAGCGCGCGCTGAAGGCGCTTGTCCGACTTGAGATCGACGTTGTTCGGGATCTTTTGGCTGTAGTCGATGGTTGACATGTGAATCGGTCTCCTTAGCGAAAGTGTTGGTGTGTTCCGCCGCGTGGCGTCGATTCACGGGGCCGAGGGGCCTCGTCGCGCGCGCGCAGTGGTGATAGTGTTGTTCGTGTTGACTTAGGTGCGTTCGACGCTGAACTCGGGGCGCATGGGCGTGCCGTAGCAGCTCAGGGCGCCGCGCTCGCCGACGGCGTTCGGCCGCTGGAAGATCCAGTTCTGCCAGGCGGTCAGACGCCCGAAGATCTTCGTCTCCATGGTCTCAGGACCCGCGAAGCGCAGGTTCGACTCCATGCCGGTGAGCGCGTCGGGCGAGAAGCTCGCGCGCTCCTCGATCGCCATGCGAAGCTCGTCCTCCCAGTCGATGTCGTCGGGGGCAAAGGTCGCAAGGCCGAGCCCGTTGGCTTCGTCGGCCGGGATCTGGCGCATGGTCTCGAGGATGTCGGCCACGGCCGTCGGCTCCCCAAGGAAGCGCGTCTCCAGGCGCGAGATGCCGTTGGCCATCGGGAACATGCCCGCATTCGCCACGGTGACGCCAAGGTTGACCTCGAAGTCCGGGTCGTCGAGCACGTAGATGCGGTCGCTGGCCAGGGCAAGCTCCAGGAACGTGCCCGTGAAGGTCGTGCCTTCGTTGGCGAGGGCGTAGAAGCTCTTGGCCGTCACGTCGACGCGCTTGAGGCAGCGCTTGACGAAGTGCTTGACCTCGTTCACGAACCACGCGTTGGCATCGTTCGAGCTGCCCGCCATCAGGCCGTCTGTGGTCTCCAGCGTCGCTGCGCTCCCGGTGGCACGTAGCAGCACGAGGGCAATGTCACGCAGGTTGGTGCGCAGGTGCAGGATGGCGTCGTCCATCTCGCGGAACGCCTGGAAGATCCACCAGGCGGCACCCTGGGCGTAGGCCTCGTCGATGGTCGACGGGCAGGAGTCCGGCGCGTTGATCGTGAGGTTGGCGGTGCGCTGGGCCGGGTCGAGCTCCATCGTGACGTACTCGTACGTCCACGTGTTGCCGTCGATCTTGGCGGCGATTTCCGGGAGCTCAACGCCTTTCGCGGCCGAGCGGTCTTCGCACTGGTCGGCGAGCATGCGTGCCTCGGCGGCGACGACCTCGTCCCACTTCGACAGGGGCGCGATCTTGTCGACCAGGTCCCACTCGACGGCGCGCTTGCCCTTGATGCCCTCGGCGATGCTGGAGAAGACGTCGCAGCGGTCGCGGCGGATCTTGCGCTTGTCCGTGATGCGCGTCAGGCCGCCGGTGCCCGGGAGTACGCCGAGGAGCGGCACCTCGGGGAAGGAGACGGCGCTGTTGCGGTCGTCGACGAGGACGATGTGGTCACAGGCGAGGGCGAGCTCGTAGCCGCCGCCCGATGCCGTGCCGTTGAGGGCGGCGAGGAAGCGCTTGTTGGAGTTCTCCGAGGCGTCTTCGATGCCGCAACGCGTCTCATTGGTGAACTTACAGAAGTTCACTTTGAAGCTGTGGGCGCTGCTGCGGAGCATCACGATGTTCGCGCCCGCGCAGAACACGCGGTCGAGGGCACCGGTCAGGACCACCGAGCGAACCTCGGGGTATTCGAACCGCAGGCGCTGCATCGCGTCGGCCAGCTCGATGTCCACCGAGAGGTCGTAGCTGTTGAGCTTGAGCTCGTAGTCGTCACCGCGGAGGCCGCCGAAGGGCTCGACGTTCATCTTGAGGGTGGCGATATCGCCCTCCACGGAGAGCTCCCAGTGCCTGTAGCGGCTCGGATGGGTCGCGAACTGGATGTTCAGGTCGGCGGCTGCGTCCGAGGTGGCGGGGGCTGAGCTCTGTTCTTGCGTCGTCGTCACGGTGAGATCCGAAGGTAGGAAGGGTGGTATGAGCAGGATATCGCTCACGGGAGCGGCCTGGATGCAGTATACTTTCCATTGTATGGCAAAGCAAGCGGACCAAGCCCTCCTCCTTGCCCTGGGTGCGCGGATTCGCCGCACCCGGGAGGAGCTCGATATGACCGTGACGGCGCTGGCTGAGCGCGCGGACGTGTCTCGACGCTATGTCACGGAGGCCGAGGCTGGCCGGGCCAACCTCACCGTCCTCAAGCTGGCGGCCATGGCCGGCGCCCTCCGGCTCTCTCTCTCCGAGCTCTGCGACCTGCCTGCCGCTGCCCCTCGGACGGAGCGTATCGCCCTGGTGGGCCTACGGGGCGCGGGTAAGTCGACCGTCGGAGCGCTCCTCGCCAAGGAACTCGAAACGCCCTTCGTGGAGCTGGACGAGCGCGTCGAGCGCGTCGCGGGCCTCTCCCTCACGGCGATCTTCGACCTACAAGGCGTCGAAACGTACCGCCGCCTGGAGCGTGAGGCGCTGGAGGAGGTCCTCGCGGAGGGCCAGCGCCAAGTCATCGCGACCGGCGGCTCGATTGTCACAAGCCCCGAGACCTTCGCGCGGCTCCGTGAGTCCTGTCGCACGGTCTGGCTCCAAGCCGCCCCCGAGGCTCACCTGGAGCGGGTGCTGTCCCAGGGCGATCACCGCCCCGTCGAGGGCCACCCCCGCGCCCTCGAGGAACTGCGCGAGATCCTCCGCCGTCGCGAGGGTCTGTACGAGCAGGCGGATCTAGCGATGGCGACGGATGGCCTTACGGCCACGGACGTGACCGCTAAGCTGTTAGATCACGTGCGCGCCTGGTGATTCATCTGCGGTGCGTTGCGCCGTTGATCTCTCACCCCGCCCGCACTGATGTTTCCCGTCTGCCTCGCCACGTCGCTCCTTCTTCCCGCCGCTCCCTCGGCCAGCGCCGTGGATGCGGCGGATCTCTTGCGTCGCCTCCCGGCCGAGTTCCCCGTCCGCGCTTACCTGCGTCGATCCTCCACGATGCAGTCCCTAGACGAGGACGGCCCAATCGCGCGGCTGATGCAGGACGACGCCGTGGCCGAGGCGATTGATGCCATGATCACGACCCTCTTTGAGGACGACACAGAAGAGGAGGAGTCCAACTTCATGGCCCCGGCTGTGGATCGTCTCGCGGAGTACGTGGATGCCGCAGCTGTGGGCATCGACGACAAGGCCAACATGGCGCTCGTCCTCAGGGCGGGTGCAGAGTTTGAATCGGAGTGGGAGTCCCTGATTGATGAGCACGAACTCGACTTGGAGGACTTAGACGGAGCGGGGTCGATCCAGTCCCTCATGGTCGACTACTCCGAATACTACATCCTGCGAAGTGGCGACCTATGGGCCATCTGGAGTGGGTGGAGCTACGATCCTGAAAGCGACGACCTTGACGACGTCGATTTGGATTGGAGCACTCCGATTGACGAGGTGGTTTCTCTCTTAGAAGACGCTGTGTCCAGAGACGGCGCGGGCGACGAGGTGCTAGGCACGATGACGCCCCTGGCCGAGTCGGTCAGTGAGCTCGTGGGCTGCATGCTCGTCGACCTTGAGTACAGCCTTGAGGACGATCCCATGCTAGAAGCGCTGGAGCTCGTCGGCATGGGCGACGGGACCATCGTCATGGCGATGGGTGAGTCGGAGGGCTCGCTCGCGGGGCTCATTGGGGTTGACATTCCGGACAGTCAGGTCTTTGAAGACTACACCGACATCCTTGGCGAGTACGACCCGAAGCTGCTTGAGTACGCTCCGAAAGATGTGCTCTACGCGTCCGCCGTACAGTTGGACCTAATGGGTTTTGTCGAGTGGGTGGCTGGGTTGATACCAGCGGACGAAGACATCCAATTGGCGGACGGGCTGAGCGCTGCCTCAGCGTTCCTAGGCGTGGATGTGGAGACGGATGTCCTCGACAACCTCACCGGTGATCTCTTCATGTTTTACTGGCGCGACCTTGACCTTGAGGGCGTTGACAAAGAGGACCTCGATGACAGCGACGCGGAACTGGTTGTATCCGCGATGCCTGTCGTCGGCATGCTGTTGGACGACCCGGATCCTTTCTACACGCTCATCGAGCTCGGCGAGACCTACATCCCCGCCGAGATGTTGACCACTGGCGAAGAAGCTGGATTCGACACTTGGGAGATCGAGCCGGTCCCAGGGGCTTCGATCACTTTGGCCCTCGGAGAGGATACCTTGGTTGTAGGCAATGCTCCCCGCGTGGTGGAGGTCCTCGAACGGATGGCGGGTGGCGCGGAGGATGGCTTCATGACGGAAGCTCGCCGCGAGCAGTTGAGGTCTATTTCGAATGTAGGTCAGGTCACCGGAGCGTCCCTTGCCGGGGTGATGGATTCGCTGTTGACTGCCCCGGAGGTCTTCATCGGCGAGCCTGTCGGCTCGGCCTTCATGGACCACGCCACTGCGGTGCTGGAAGCGATCAGGGAAGTGTCGGGGGAAACGCTGTGGATAGAGGTGGCCGTGAGCGGGGGCTTCGCCGGCGGGCTTGCCACGCTGAAGTAGCGGGCACGATAGAACCGGACGAAGAGCCGCGGGGCGCGCCCCCAATCGGGCACATAGAACGGTTCCTTGCCTAGCTACCTACTGCGTAGCACTTGGCCTAGCAGCCCGTTGAAGAAGGCCGCACTCACCAACAGCGCCCCTCGAAGCCCTGACTGCGTTGCTTGAAGGGCCCCGAATAGCTCGCCAGCGCGGCCCTCAACCCACTCGAAGTAGTCCAGGCAGCCACGTTTTTGGGTCTCTGTTGCCCATTCCGGTACTCGTGGCGGTCCCTCCGTTTCGATTGCGTTAAGGCATCACTGTGACATCAAGGGGAGGCTCCCCGAGAGACGAAACCTAAGGAGCGGGTCCGCATCGGGCCCGCTTTTTCGCAGCCTCCCCCAGCGCCGGGTCACGCCACCGCTGCGGTCATCGCCTTTCGACGATACGCCACCTTTATGCAAGACACGGGTCCCCAAGACGACAGCCACCAGGAGTCGTCCCGCAGTTCAACGACCACTGAAGGGGGGCGCCCAGGGCACCCATCGTCGGCTTCCACGGGCGACGCACTTCCGCGCCTCGAGGTCCATGCGATGACGGATTTTGTCCCCGCCTGGGCCGAGGCGT
The DNA here is from genome assembly GCA_938030175.1 of uncultured bacterium. Lineage (GTDB taxonomy): Bacteria > Planctomycetota > UBA1135 > UBA1135 > Saltatorellus. The sequence goes on from CALHGQ010000151.1 coordinate 6,427, forward strand.
TGGATGCGACCCTCAGCGTGAGTCCTGGCTCGGACGAGTCGCTCAGCGGACGGCGCGCCGTGGTGCTGGTGGACGCGTCGCTCCTGCGTGAACACGATCCGTCGTTTGTCACCGACATCGAGTCCACCATTGGCCTCGTGGTTGCGATCTGCGCCGATCCGGCAGAGGCGAAGTGGGCTCGGGCCAACGGAGCCCGTGCGGCGGCCCCAGCTTCCTTGCTGCAGGCACCCGCCGCGCTCGCGGCCGACATCCTGTCCGATCTCCTCGCGACTCGCGGCTATTCCAAGGCGCCGCTCGAGCGCTTCATGTGCGACGCGGTTCACGAGTTCCGCACGCCGCTCACCGTCATCTCTGAGTTCGCTGGCCTGTTTGAAGACGGCATCGGTGGCTCCCTGACAGATCGGCAGCAAACGTACATCGGCTACATCCAGACGGCCGTCGCGCGTATGGGCGAGCAATTCGATGACTATCGCGACGGCCTCCGCATGCGCCTCGGAACGCTCTCCTACGAACGCTCATCGGAGAGTCTTGCCGAGATCGTGGAAAGCGCGGCTGGCTCCATGGACGCCGCCGTCATTGGCGGCAGCGGCTTCGAATCCCACTGCCTCGCCGATGTGGACGGCAGGCGCATGACGGAGGCGATCAAGCGAATCATCGCTGGTGCGCAGAAGCTCTCCGCGAAGGGCGAGCAGGTGGACGTTGAGATCGTCGCGCCCGCGCCCTCGAGCGACGCCACGGCGCCCTCCGGCGGCGATCCGGTCGCGCAGACCATGGAGATCCACGTGAGCTATCGCGGCGTCGTGCTCTCCGAAGAGGACGTGTCCGTCCTGACCGAGGGGACCGTGATGCGCACGAACGGGTTCTACCGCAGCGTCGCTCGGGTCTTCGGCCTTGGCGTTTCGATGGCGCGGCTCTTCCTTTCGCAGAGCGGCGGTTCGCTACGACTGGAACTCGCCGAGGAAACAGGCGGTTCCTTCATCGTTCAGATCCCGGCCAAGCGGGTGGCTGCATCCGACGACGCACGTCGGATGAGCACCAGCGAGGCTGCCTGACGCGATCAGTTGAACAGGACCTCGAGTCCGTTCGAGAAGTTCGACGTGCTCGCTCCGTTCACAGCGTCTCTGTGCCAAAGCTGGAAGTACCAGGTGTCGCCTGCGTTGACGGCCACCGGGCCGTTGGGCTGGGGCACCATCGTCAGGTCGACCTGAAGGCTAGCCGTTCCGCTCGATCCTGAGTTGAGCACCTGAACGTTGCCAACGAAGCGGCCGATGTTTGAGCCGAGGCAAAGGTTGCCCTGGCTACCACCGGCGTTCGGAACGAAGGCCGCGGTCATGGAGGCAAGGAAGTAGCCGAACGAGTCCTGGGGCAGCCCGTCGACGCTGAGCTCGACCTGGTTGTCCGAAACGGCCGTGGAGCCTGTTCCGCTGATCGCGCTGGGGCTACCCGTGGAGTTCGGATTGGCCATGCAGTACGCCGCTCCGATATTGCCAGCCGGTCCGCTGACGCCGGCTAGCTCGAGGTCGTAGATGTTGCAGCCGCCAGTCGAAAACATGTCGACCTCAAGCACCAGCTGCTGGGAAGCCGCCGTGTTGTTCGTGTAGGCGATCGTCTCGTCATCGGACGCGGTGAAGCCGCGAACTAGGTATGCGCCGCCGGTGCCGGCGACATTCGTGTCGCACTCGATAGAGGGATCCCAGAGGTAGAGGTCAACGTCGCCTTCTGCGTTGGAGAAGAAGATCGAAGCGTCGACGGTCGCGCCACTCGCAAGACTGAATGTGAAGTAGTCGTTGTCCGTATCGAGCACCTTGAGGCCCACGTAGGTGCCGTCGCCTAGGGGGGCCGCGGTTGGGCAGTCATCGTTGTCCTCAAACATGTCGTCGGGCTCGGTGGAGCAGTCGGGTCCTGCATCTGAGACGTTGAGCAGACCGGCTCCAAAACCTGAGCCGAATCCACCCACCTGGATGAGGAAGACATCACCGGCGGAAACCAGGGGAACGCGGACTTCGCTCTGAAGGCCGATCGCGTCGTCGTTGTAGCCGACGCAGGTCGCCGCGCACCCTCCGGAGCCGTGAACCGAGAGCTTCGTATCGAAGGTCGAGCCCGCGGTGTCGATGACAAGCGTCCCCGTGAAGGGAGCGGTCAGCTCGAAGAAGAGGTCTTGGTTGATCGTGAGAGATCCGCCGTCGCACGCTTGCATGCCGTTGAAGCCGGACGTGGTCGCGGTGGAAGTGTCGAAGGCAAAGGATCCTTCGGTCGACAAGGGGGTAGGGACATCGCAGGTGTCACCGCCCTGGGCGAGTGCGGGGACGGTCAGCGCGATGGCTGCGAGGGCGAGGCTAGACTTCTTCACTTGGGGTGTTTGGGTAAGACGTGGAAAGGGACAATAGTGATCGAGTGCCCGCGGCAGCGGGCTACTCGTACCCGATCGACGGGTCGAGTGCGATTCGGCTGGGCATGAACGTCCCGCTTCCGCGTGCGACGGTCTTGCCGGTCGCGTCCAAGACCTCTGACTCCGCCCAAAGCACCCGCTTGGAGGCATTGGTCACTTTGCCATGGGCGACCAGTACACCCTCGGAAGCGGGTCGCATGAACTGCACCGTGTACGACAACGTCAGGACGAAGACGTCGTCGATGATCGAGTTCGCTGCGAAGAACGAGGCGTCGTCAAGGAGCTTGAACACGTGGCCGCCGTGGACGGCGCCCGCGGCGTGGAAGAGGCCTTCGTGCACGTCGAGTTCGATCTTCGCCGCGCGATCCATGACCTCGATGCGCGTGCGACCGTCCCCGTTCGTGGGAGACGACAGGTAGACCCCTGCGAGCTTGCGCCAGTGCTCCTGGCGATCTGTTTCGCTCATCGGAGGTTCACCGGTCGAACGAGTAGTCGGGGTGCTGCTGCTCCCATTCGACCCTGCAGTCCTTGGCTCCGAGCTCAGCTCGGGAGAGTAGGTAGCCGCCGCGGTAGTAGCCGAACGGGACAACGTGGGCGCCGTCGGTGACGAGGTCCTCGGCGATTCGGTTGTGCAGCTCCGGCAGCTCGCTCCAGTGCACGTGGGGGTACGTGTGATGCTCGGCGTGGTAGCCGATGTTGAACATCCACTCGTTGAAGAGCTTCGACGCGAACGTGTTGGAGTGGCGGTACGTATGGCCTTCACCCGGCGCTTCTCGACCGGCGTGCTGCGCCACCATCCCGGGCCCTACGACGAGGACGTTGGCGATCCAAGCTGGGAGCGCCCAGAGCAGGAGGCCCATCATCGGATCGATGAGGAACGGGATGCTGAACAGGACGAGGAAGACGGCTAGCTCGACGCGGGCGCGCTTGGCGACAGCGGCGCTCGCCACGGGCTGGCGCAGTTCGCGCCAGAGGTGAGGCACGTAGCGCCACGGCCAGTGGAGGAGGCAGTAGCGGAAGAAACCCTCCCACTCGCCGTTCGGTTGCCGCTTGGGCAGCGTCCAGTCCCGTTCCTCAAGGAGGTGGCGATGGTGCACGACCACGTGGCTGTACTGCCAAAAGTAGGCGGGCCAGCCCGCAGACACCGTCCATGTCCGGCCGAACCAGCGATTCATCCACGGGCGCGTGAAGATGCGCCGGTGGGCGTGATTGTGGAAGTTGACGCCTACCTCGATGCCCGAGCACCAGCCAAGCAGTAGCGCTGCACCGAAGCCGAACGCCGCGCGCTCCGTCCCTGAACCTAGGCCGACGGCCTCGGGGTGAAGCCACATCCAGAACGACAGCGCATAAAGCGCGAGCACGGCCACGTGAAAGAAGACGCAGTGCAGGTCCTCTGGGTGAGCCAGCCATCGGCCGTCCGCGGCCTTGGCATCGACTGCCGCGGGCCCATCTGTCCGGGCGATCAAAGCAATACCCCCGCGAGTCGCCACGTCACCAGCGCAAGCCCTAGCGTCACGTAGCCTCCCCAAAGGGGAGTGCCACCGACGATCAAG
>CALHGQ010000152.1 GCA_938030175.1 uncultured bacterium
GTCGAGGACAAGCTCGGCAACAACGAGAAGCGCTACGACAAACTCCTCAAGGAAGTCCGCGGCGCCGTCGAGGTCGCGCTGGACCAGGCCCCTTGGGGCGGCTCCGAAGAAGGCGAGATGCTCGCTGCGCACACGCACATCGAGCTCGTGACGCGCCTCCACCGCGAGGCACTGGAGCGGTTCGACCGGCGCAAGAACCCGACCGCGATCGCCGAGCTCGTCGAGAGGTATCCCTGGCACAAGCTGCTTGAGCTCCCCCGCGGCCTCGAGCTCGGCAGCGATCGTCCAGTCCCGAAGAACAGCGGCGGCTTCATCGAGCTGGAGACGCCGGAGGCCCCCTTGCCAGGTTACCCAGAGCTGCACGTCAACCACTACCTCTGGGGCACCGGCGAGATCGCGGGCTGGCAAACCGGCGTCAAGAAGGGCAAGGCCCTGTTCACGGGACGCTCCAAGAAAGACGTGATTGCGCCCCACGAGCAGCTCCCGAGTCACGAAGCGATCCGCGTGTACCTGACGGGCAACCTTCCCGAAACGCCGCTGCTCGCCATCCCGGAGCTCCAGCATCGAATCCACTCCGAGCTGGTCGAGCTGCGCACATCCGGCGACGGAGAACGCCACCCGATGGACGAAGTCCTCGCCCACCTCGCCTCGAAGTGGAACGGCTTTGTCTACAGGCCCGCCTACGCCAAGAAGGACTTCGTCATGACGGTGCCACTCTTCGGGCTCCTCACGGACATGACGAGCTTCCCCTTCCACTTCAAGAACAGCCACTCCATGAAGCTCGTTGGCGATCTCCCGTTCACCGCGGTCCAAACCCACATGGAGTACTCGGACGCGTTCCGAGGCATGTCGGTCACCTCCGGCGACCTCATCGCGAAGAACAGCAAGGGCGCCGCGGTGCTCAACGATTTCACTAGGGACGTGACGTACCTCGGCCGGTACAAGGCGCTGATCGACCTCTTGGTCCGCAGCCTCCTATCGCCTGAAATTCCGCTGCCGACGTACCTGCGCGTCTACGACTACCCTGCGCTCAAAGACCACGCGCCCCCCGCCCATCGAACGCCCGGCTCGACCTACGACGTTCCGCGACGTCATGCACTGCTGCTCTGGGCCGCGTGCGAGAAGGACCCCGCCCGGGTCGCCAAGTGGCTGCACGAGCGCATCCTCTCCGACGAACGCAACGCCTTCCCTTCCACGCAATCCCTTCCGTTGGCGCTGGTGGCCGCGGTGCGCGTCGAGGAGCAAGACCTGCTACAAGCCGTCGTGAGCCTCATTGAGAAAGAGAGGGAGTCCCGCGGCGAGTCCGCTGGGGCGGGACCGTTCGAGAGAGAGTTCTCGCCCCGTGAGACCTACCTCTCAAGCGACGGTGAGCCAAACGCCAACGCCCTCACAAACAGCTTCCATCTCTTCCACGCCGAACTATCGGGCACGATCTCGACGGCGGCTTGGAAAGCCGTCCAAGGCAAGATTCAGTAGTCGCGGTACCCTATCTATCATGCGCAACACCTCCACTGGAATCCTCGTGCTCGTGGCGCTGCTGTCAAGCCAAGGCTCAGCAGTCGCCCAAGTGACCTACCTCACTCAGTCCCGCGAAGTCAGAGCCTCGGCCTCCGCGGACTTCTCGGACCAGTTCAGCGTGGCCTCCGAGAACGAATCCATCGTGGCGCCCGACTTCGCGCCGTTCGACGAGTTCCTCAATGTGACGGCGGCGTCCGACGTGGCTTCGGGCACGGCGCGTGCCCGCCAGGACTCGATCCTTGCAAGCGATCGGATCTCGATGTCCGCCTACGCTGACGGGAGTACATCGGGTGGCTCCAGCAGCTCCAGCATTTTCGCCTTCGCGAACGCGACCTCAGAGCTCAGCGTCGAGTTCCAGGTCAATCAGGACCTGCGCTTCCATGTCACCGGCTCCCTCGACCCGACCAACTCAGGCAGAGCGCGAGTCGAAATTCTCAGTGGCGCCCAGACCCTGGTCTACTTGAGGTTCGCATCCGGCGGCTCCAACTTCGTGCTGGATGACGTCGGGTTCCTAAGCCCCGGCACCTACACGGTGCGGATGTCCGCCACTGGATCGGGATTCAGTGGGTCGACCTATGGATCGTCGGGGTCGCTCGACCTGGACATCGCGTTCGAGGACGTGGTGCAGCGGCACTGCGTTTCCGTGGCGAACAGCAGCGGCCAGGCAGCCACCATCGACTCGACGGGGAGCACGAGCGTCAGCGCGAACGACTTCGGCCTCGTCACCACGGGTGCACCGGCCCAATCCTTCGGCCTCTACTTCTACGGCGCGAACCGGGCCCAAACCGCGTTCGGCGACGGCTCACTGTGCGTGGGAGGCCCCCTTCAGCGGCTGGTGGGTCCCATCCTGATCGACGGCGCGGGCACGGCATCGCTCGCGCTGGACTTGACATCCTCCGCGATCGCTGCGGGTCCGAATCCGATCGAACCCGGCGCTCTCTACAGCTTCCAGTTCTGGTTCCGCGACAATGCGGCTGGCGGCGAGGGCTTCAATACCTCCGACGCGATCGAAGCTATCTTCACGGACTAACGCACATGGGCAAGTTGACGACGCCGCTAGCCCGGAGCCGTCAGCGTCCGGGCAGACATCCTGCGGCCCCCGATCGTCAGCCAAGCCTCTTGGTCGGGCGACACCGTGAGCCCAGCCTGGGGATGCAGCTGGTCGGTCAGGCCCGGTAGCTCCACCGTGCTCACGAGGGGGTCGCCATTCGCCGGCTCCGCCTCGTGCACCTCCAGGAGCGTGGGCGTGCCGGGCCGCGCGAGCCACGCGGTGTTGGACTTCGCGATGGTCTCCACGCTCGCTGGCACCAGCAGCCACCCCCTAACGCCGCCCAGGAACTCCTTGAGGTTCGGCGTGTTGAGGGCAACGTGGTGAAGCCCAGGTCCACGCTTGGCCAGGGCGCGCGCGTAGGGGCCCTCCGACGAGGTGGGCTCCATGAGAAGCAGCTTCGCTGCGCTCTCCCCCACGTAGACCTCACGGGTCCCTTCGGAGGGGAAGGCCTCGATGGGGCCGACGTGGTTTGCAATATGCCCGAGCCGTTCTAGCACGGGTTCCAAGCGCTGAACCACGAGTGCCACGTGATCCAGGGGGCTGTTTGCGGCGGAGGTCATGGGCCCCAGCCTACACAGGCCGAGCGCCTACGTTCGGCCGTCGGGGCTCTTCTCGCGCGTGGGATTCGTCGCGTAGGCCGCGGATCCGCCCTTGGGCACCGAGAGGGACACCCATTGCTCTCCCTTGGCTTGGCGCGCGAGCAGCACGATTTGACCCACGTGGTAGGAGACATGGGCCAGGGAGCGGTACAGCGCGGCCATGACGGTCAACGGCTGCTCGCGGATCGTGACCGTCGAGAGGAACGCGTCCTCACGGGCGACCTCCGCGAGCGCAAGGTCGAGAACGGACCATGACTCCGCCATGCCACCGAGCAGCTGCATCTTGTCCATCGACGGGGACTCGAACTCAGAGTCTCGTTCACGCCAGGGCTTTTCGCCGTCCGTGGTCAGAAAGTCCGTGAAGCGGGAGCGAAGGTTTCCGGCGAGGTGCTGGACGATCACGGCGATCGAATTCCCTTCTGGATCAGCGGCGTGGAAAAATTCGGACTCCGTCACCTGCTCCGCGGAGAGTTCTAGGAGCCTTCGATAGCGGAGGAACTCAGATCGAAGTGCCTCAACGTTGGCTTGCGTCATGCTTGCTTTGGGAAGTAGTCGAACGAGGTCCAGGGTGCGAGGGGGGCAGCGTAGCGCACCGGGCTCCGTACTCGATCTGTACTCGGTAACAACCGGGTACGGACACGAAAGTCAAACACGTGAATTCGTCACTCTGCGCATAGCGCCCTGGGCCCCGCGCATCTAGGTCTGGTGGAAGACCTATGAGTGATCCATCCGCCATCAGCCCTGAGTCGTTGCTGGCCGAAGCCTCCTGGCTTCGCGCCCTCGCGATGAACCTTGTTCGCAACTCCCACGACGCGGAGGACATTGCGCAAGAGACCCTGTCGATCGCTCTCGCGCGGCCACCGTTGGACGAAGGTAAGCTGCGCCCATGGCTGCGCAGCGTGGCGGTCAACCTGGTGCGAAAGTCCCATCGTTCGACCGCGCCGGAGATCGAGACACAGGAGCTCGACAGCCTCCCCGACTCAGAGTCATCACAGCGTGTCGTAGAGCGAGCTGAACTGTACAGAACCCTTGTGGAGCGCGTGCTCTCGCTCCCTGAGCCCTACCGATCCACGCTGCTCCTGCGCTACTTCGACGGCGCGTCGACCCAGGAGATCGCGAGGCAACAGGGAGTCCCCCTCGCCACGGTGTCGAGTCGCCTGACACGAGCGCACAGTCGCCTCCGCGATCAGTACTCGGGCGAGGACCCGCAGTTCAGCCCAGCGGCCCTTCTCATCCTCGCGTCCCAGCTGCCTGAGTCCCTGCGTGCTCCCGCCGTGCCGCCTGTCGCCCCCCCAGTGGCACCCCCAGTGGCACCCCCAGTGGCTCCCTCGGCGTTGGGCAATCTCGTCAAGACAGGCCTGTGCGTGAGC
>CALHGQ010000153.1 GCA_938030175.1 uncultured bacterium
TGTCCTCACGATTCGCGATTCCCTCGGCCAGCGTTTCGAAAACGGACTTCACATCCAGCGCATAGAACACGTCGTACAGCTCAGTACCGTCAAGCTCGACCCCGATGTGACGCGGTGACACCCGCGTTTGGTCCAGGAACATGCTGTACACGATGGGCTCCATCGCAATGTGCTCGCCGCACGTCACGCTGCCGAAGCGAGGGCATAGAACGCGAGCTCCGTTCTCGTCGTAATCCCGCGGGTTGTGCCGGTAGACCGACGCGATCACGTTCACGTACGGCTCGTGGAACTTGGCCATCTCCGGATCGCGGTACCGGATACCAGCGTAGTGCTCGCTGGCGATCTCGCCGTCCATATTGACGCAGACGAGCAGCGGCTTGCCCGTCTCCTTCGAGACGGCCATCGCGTCTTCCCAGGTGCGCTGGAACACGATGGGCACGGGCTTCGCCCAGTCCTCGGCCGTGGGCGCTGGCCACATGGCTTCGCGACTGCCGGGCGCAGGGCCGCCGCCCTGGCGCTGTCCCGCCGGGGCGCCAGCTGGGTTGCCAACTGGATTGCTCGCTGGATTGCTCTGGGGCTTGCCCGCCGGAGCCCCCGCCTGGACGCCCGCCGCCGGCGGCGCCCCCGTAGGAGGAGCTTGGAGACAGAAGGAAGCGGCGAGGACCGAGATGGAGGAAAGCAGCATGGGAGGCGTTGGAGTTCGGAGCTTAGGGGACGATCTTAGGCCGCCAATGGGCTACGGTCTCGCTCCGATCTATGGGTCCCATCATCGCTTTCTCATCGTTTGCACTGGTGGCGCTTTCTGCGCCGTTAGAGGTCTCTCTAGCCTGGGTCCTCCCGGATCGAGCCGTCTACGCTGGAGAGACGATCCCGCTGTCCCTGGGAATCACAGTCCCGGAGGCTTGGCTCGACGGAAATCTCCTCCAGCTCTTCCCCCAGCCCCTCGACCTTCCGCTCCAGGTCCGTGGATTCGAGGGCCTCGGGTCCGGCCGACTCACGCCCGTCGAACGTCAGGACGATGGGGCCACCCAGTCCGTCGTCGTGGACGGGACGATCTCCCACGCCGTCGGCCCCGTCATCTCGGAGGGCACGAACGGACGCGTTGCCAGCTTTACGGTGCGCCGATGGTTCAAGGTCCAAAGACCCGGCACCATCCAGCTTCCGGGGGCCGGCGCCCACTACGCCTACGCCGAGTCGTTCCGCGACGACTTCGTTCAGGGGCGCGTCCCCGTCGATCGGCAGACCGCGGATGCCGCGGGAACGGCCCAAGCCCTAGAGGTCCTCGCTCCCCCCGAGGACGGACGCCCCTTCGAGTTCACGGGCGTTGTGGGCCCTTACCACCTAACGGCCCAGCGGGCGCAATCGTCCGTCAGGGTTGGCGAGGCGGTGAAGGTGATCCTCCGCATGAAGGCGTCCGACGGACGTCCGCACCCGACGATCGAACCGCGGGACATTCAGGTTGAGGAGTCGAGTGTCTTCGTCGAGCTGGGGCGCACCGCCACGACGAGCGAAGGGGAGACGACCATCGACATCTCGTTCGGCGCACGCTCGGCGGGGTTTCACGAGCTCCCGGCGGCGTCCCTCACGGTGTTCGATCCCACGCTGTCGCCCCCGGCCTATCGCGTCGCCCGAGCGCCGGGCCCCGGTGTTCAAGTTCGACCCGCGGAGGGTGCTAGCGAAAGTGCGGTTCCCCCAGCGGGTAGCTCCCCATCCATCCCGGCCGAGGAGCCAAACCCCAAGCCCTACTGGACCATGGCGGTCGGGGCGTTCGTCTTCGCACTCGCCGTAGCCTCCGTCATTCGACGCCGCATCCTGTGAGCCTAGTTCAAGAAGCAGAGCGGCACCCCGTCACCACGATCCTGTGCGTGGGCGCTATCGCCGCGTTCATCGCCGGGGAAACAGGACGAAGCCTGGACCACCTGGTGCTGACGCCCCTCGACGCCTTCACCGCACCGTGGCGCTACGTGACGACGATCTTCCCCCACGGGGGGATCATTCACATCGTGTTCAACCTGCTATGGACGTGGCAGCTGGGCCAGGCGATTGAGGCTCGAGTTGGCTCCGCGAAGATGGTTGGGCTGGCCTTGCTGCTGGCCGTTGCGGCGAGCGCGACTGAGCTGCTCTTCCTGAACACCCCCATCGGCCTTTCGGGCCTCGTGTACGGCTTCGCCACGTTCGCGTGGGCGCGCGGTCGGCACGACGCACGGTTCCGCGAGGTCATAGACAAGAGAACCATCCAGTTCCTCGGAGGCTGGTTCCTCCTGTGCATTGTGGCCACGGAGACCGGCATGATGCGCATCGCGAACGGCGCCCATGCGGGGGGAGCCGCCATGGGCTACCTCATGGGCATGCGCAGGCCGTGGTTTGCACCGGCGTTTCTCGCAGCCCTCGCCGCGGGTATCGTGCTGCGCATCGGACGAGAGGGTGCAAGCGTTCCCCCGCTAGTCATCCACAGAAGAGCCGAAGCTGCCATCGGTGCCGAAAAGTACGAACAGGCCATCGAGCTCTACGAGCAGCTCTTCGCTAACGGCGAACGCACAGGTGGCGCACTCTTCAACTACGGCCTTTCTCTCTATCGAGTGGGACGCCGCGAGGAGGGCATGAATGCGCTCATTGACTCGTACGAGCTAAAGCCCGAGATCGTCATCGACCCCGACCTGCGCCAGGCCATCATCGAAGCGAAGGCCATCCGCGATGGAGCCAAGTAGCGAGGAGCCAAGCCGCCGGATCGACAGCCGCGAGGAGGCCATTCGCCTTCAGAAGGATCGCCCCCCCTGGGAGCGCGGCCTCTGGCTGGTGGGAGGGCTCTTCTTCGTCGCCGTAGGCGCCGTGGGGATCGTCGTCCCGGGTTTGCCCACGACGCCGCTGCTCTTGCTCGCGGCCGCGTGCTTCGCGCGCAGCTCGCCGCGCCTCTACGCCTGGCTCTTGCGCAACAAGACGTTCGGCCCGCTGATCGAGGACTACCGCGCGGGGCGCGGCGTCTCCATGCGCGTCAAGGTCACCGCAATCTCCGTGATGTCCGCCTTCGTGGGTTTCGCGCTCTGGGTGCCGCTTCGCCACAAGCCCGCTCCCGCCATCCTCGTGGCGGTCTTGGCGCTCATCGGCGCGATCTACATCGTCCGGCTGCCGACGAGGCGCTAGTCCCCCACCAAGCTGTGCAGCGAGAGGTGCTCCGGCAGGACGCAGCTGTGGTTCTTCTCGTCCTTCAGGCGCTTCGCGAACGCCTCGCGGGCATCGTCGTCGCCGTGCACGATGAACGTCCGCTTCGGAGCAGGCAGATCGGCGACCCACCGCAGCAGCTCGTTGGCATCGGCATGGGCCGACAGCCCGGTGAGCCTGGCCGTCTCCGCCTTGTTCACGATGTCCTTGCCGTGGATGCGAATCGTCTCCTCGCCGTCCTGGAGCCGACGACCGCGGGTTCCGTGGGCCTGATAGCCCCCGAGCACCACGAGATTGTTCTTGTCGGGGAGACAGCGCTTCAGGTGGTGCAGGATGCGGCCCCCCGTCATCATCCCGCTGCTGGCGATGATCACGCGAGGGCCCTTGAGGTCGTTGAGCCGGCGTGACTCGGATGCCTTCCTGTGCAGGTAGACCTGCTTGCCGAACACAGGGCTGTTGCCCGAACGAAGATCGACGGTTTCGAGGCCGCTCTCCTCCGGGTAGCGCCGGTAGATCTTCGTGGCGTCGGCCGCCATGGGGCTATCGAGGTGAATCGGCACCTCCATGCCGATCCGCTCCATGACCTTGGAGAGCAAATACACAAGCTGCTGGGAACGGCCGATCGCAAACGCGGCGAAGAGAATCGTGGCTCCACGGGGGATGCCCTTGCGCAGGATCTCCTCTAGCTGGTCCTCGATTGTGACCTCCGGGTGACTGCGATCGCCGTAGGTCGACTCGATCACGAGAACGTCGCAGTCGTCGGGCTTGGCTGGGTCGGGCACGAGGGGAGCGTCGTAGCGCCCGATGTCCCCGGAGAAGAGCACGCGCACGGGATCCCCGCCGTCGCCGCTTACCCTCATCTCCACCATCCCCGAACCAATGATGTGCCCCGCGTGGCGATAGCGGACCTCGAAGCCCGGAGCCACACGGAACCAGCGGTTGAAGCGGGCGGTCTGCAGCTGCTCGGCCGCTTCCTTTGCGTCCTCCACCGTGTAGAGGGCTCGTGCCGGCTTGTGCTTGGTGAACTTCTTGCGGTTGGCGTAGCGCGCGTCCTCCTGCTGGATGCGTGCGCTGTCCTCCATTAGCATCTCGGTGAGATCCGCCGTGGCTGGGGTGCAGTGAATGGCGCCGTCGAATCCATCGCGACACAAGGCCGGCAGGTACCCGGTGTGGTCGATATGCGCGTGCGTCAGCACCACGGCATCGATCTTGGAAGGCGAGACCGTGAAGGGAGCCCAGTTGCGCTTGCGCACCTCCTTGCGGCCCTGGAACAGCCCGCAATCGATCAAAACGCGAGCGGCCCCCGTCTCCACTAGGAAACGAGAGCCGGTCACGGTGCCGGCAGCACCCAGGAAGCGAATCTTTGGCGACGTCATGCCGCCCACGATACGTCATGGGACTGCCGTGGGGCCACCGGTGAAACGGGGCCCTGGCGAATCAGGGCGTCGATCAGTTCACGAGAGCTTTGAGCTTCTCGATGATCGGGCCAATGACGTCGCCGATGCCGCCTTCGGGCTTGAAGCTCGAGAGAGCGCCCTTGAGAGCGTCAGCACCCGGAAGAGCCGTACCGAGCTTCTCCTTCATGCCGCCGAGGCTCTCGACGATCGGACCAGCCATGGCCTTGAACTTCTCGGCGCTGGCGACGTCCTTGATGCCACCGAGGCCTTCGGTGAGGTTGCCCATGAGGCCCGTTGCCTTCTCCTTGATGGCGTCCATGCCCATGTTGTCAAGGTCGAGGTCGCCGACTGCGTCGGCAGCCTTCTCAGCAACGGACGAAGCCGCGTCGCCAGCCTTGGAGGCAGCGTCGGTCGCCTCGCCACAGGAGGCGAACATGGGAAGGGCAAGCGAGAGGGAGAGGAAGAGTTTCGTTTTCATCTGTACAGAAGGGTCTACAGGCCGGCGGTCTGCGTGGCCTTTGAGCGGAAGAGTCTAGGGGTGGAAGACACTTCGATGGTGAGTCCGTTGGCACTCTGGGAGACATTTCTCAAACACGCTTCATGTGGAGCCCCCTCGGCACCAAAGGGACATCCTTCCTGACTGACATGACAGTGCGCGTCCCAAAGCGGGTTCCAGGGTCCAACCCGTCGGCCGGTTCACTTGGGCTTGGGCCGGAAGACTCCGATCACGTCCGGGTCGTTCTCCAGCCGCGCCGCACCCGTCAGATCGAGGCAGTAAGGGATGGCGGGGAACACCGCGTCGAGGCACTGGCGAATCGCGCTCGGCTTGCCGGGGAGGTTGACGATGAGCGCCTTGCCGCGGATGCCGGCCGTCTGGCGAGAGAGGATCGCCGTCGGTACGTACTGGAGGCTGACTTGACGCATCAGCTCGCCAAAACCAGGCATGGGCTTCTCCACCACGGCCTCGGTGGCCTCAGGGGTGACATCCCGGGGTGCCGGCCCTGTCCCGCCCGTCGTGACGACCAGGTCGCAGCCTTCGGCATCAATGAGCTCGATGAGCGTTGCCTGAATGGTCGCTTGGTCGTCCGGGATCACCCGCGGCACGGCTTCCCACTCGCTGGTCAGGTACTCCTCGAACGTCGATCGGATGGCGGGGCCTCCGAGGTCTTCGTACTCGCCGCGGCTGGCGCGGTCTGAAACGGTCACGATGCCGATTTGTCGCGAAACAAGGTTGAAGAGCGGCTCCAAAACTTCGTCGACCCGGCTTTCGTCCAAGATCACGACGATTTGGACGACCGAACCAACTCTCCCGACAAGCCCATCGCGATGCCAACTGCCATCGGCGCCGCGACCTGCGAGTGCTGGAAGCACCGTATAGCCCCCGGTCTTGCAGTCATCGATGATCTTGATCACC
>CALHGQ010000154.1 GCA_938030175.1 uncultured bacterium
CGACGCCATCGGCGTCCTGCTGGAGCGATAGGTGCGAGAGAGCGCGGGACTGCAGCGCGCCGCCCAGGACGGTGCCCAGGTTCAGGCGCGGGAGCTCATGCTTGATCACACGCCCGCCGACCCCGGTACGAAGGCGCGCAAAATGAGCCGCGTCGGCGGCGAGCATGCGCTGGTACCCGGCGGACATCGCGGCCAGCATGCACCGGCCCATGCGCAGGCAGTAGAACAGCACCTCAACGCCGTCGGCTTCGATCTGGTTGTTGCGCGGGATCGGGAAGTTCTCGAACTCCATGCGGGAGTTGTGGTTGGCCATGAAGGCCGAGACTTCCGTGGAGTGGCAGCTGAAGCCCCAGTCCGTCTTGCCTGAGAAGCCCTCGCGCGGATCGTCGTCGCCGACGGCGATGTCCGCGTCGGGCAGCTCAACGATGAAGAGGCCGACCTTGCGGCCGTTTTTGCCGATGCGTGCGACGAGCCCAGCGAGGGCGCCGTGGGACGCGTTGGTGATGTACATCTTCGCCCGCGGCCCGGTGGCGTGGAGACGGTAGCAGTCGTTCTCTTCGTCGAGCTCCACGTAGGCCTGGACCTTCTTGGCGTTGACGCCGACGCCAACCTCGGTGAGCGCGAACGCCATCAGGCGTCCTTCACTGAGCATCGGGAGGAACGTGCTCTTCTGGGCGTCGGTTCCGTAGGCGAGGAGCGAGCCCGCGCCGATCGTGAGCTCGCCGGAGACCTCGACGGCGAGTGCGCCGAGACCGTTGGCCGCGAGCGCCTCCTCAGCCAGCGCAAGGTCGCCGTAGTTGGATCCGGCGCCGCCAAATGACTCAGGCACCGTGAAGCTGTAGCCCTTCTCCTCGGCGACGGCCTTGCGCAGCGCAGAGCTGAGCTTGGCGTCCGCCTCAAAGGCTTCGCCTCGACCGATGCAACCGATGGCCGCCTTCACCATGGCCTGACCTGCCTTCGAGAGTCCCTTGCCGTCCGGGCCTTCGCCGATCTGGGCGCCCGAGCTGAGCTCATCGAACTTCGGGGCTGGGCCGTACACCAGCCGCTGCACGAGCCCGTCGCGGCTAGCGCCCAATCGCTTCTGCGCCGCGATGGCGGAGTCGTCGAGGGCTGCGACATCGCGCGCCTGCTCGGCGTCACCCGCGGCGGCGAGGGCCTGGGCGGCCGTCGAACCGGCCGCGTCAGCCGCAGCTGGAGCGTTGGATGGGGCCGCCTTGTCGATTGCAGTGTCAGTCATGGTGTGCTTGCCGGCTCAAATGAAGACCGGAGAAGGATCTCTTGGCCCATAGAATTAGCTCATCCCGGGGGCTGGCGCTCCATCTATCGGCCTATATGCAGCCAGGGATGAGGCACCCACTTACTCTTCGCGCGATACGAGGCATGGGAGGCCACAGACCCTGACAATGGGAGATACTCTTCCCGCATGTCCGGATCAGAACACAACGCGGGGCCAGCGGCCCCCACCGCCGTCGAGCTCCCCTTTGAGACCCTGAGCTGGGTGGGTGACCGTACGGGTCACGTCACGATGCTCGAGCAGACCTTCCTGCCCCTCCGGGAGGAGCAGCTCATCGTTCGCACCGTGCCCGAAATGGTGGACGCGATCTATCGCCTGGCGGTGCGCGGCGCGCCCGCCATCGGCGTCGCCGCCGGGTTTGGCATGGTCCTGGGCATCGCGGGAACGGATCGCGACGTCATCGAGGTGGCCAAGGAGACCAAGAAGGTCTTGGACGCGTCCCGTCCCACGGCCGTGAACCTCATGTGGGCCACCGCGAAGATCCTGGCCCGACTGGAGGAGCTCGCTCCGTCGGCCAGTCAAGACGAACTGAAGGAGGCAGCCTTCCAGGAGGCCATCGGCATCTACGAGGGCGACCGCGGAACCTGCCTCACCATGGGCGCGCTCGGCGCAGATCTGATCCCCGACGGAGCCACGCTCCTCACCCACTGCAATGCTGGCGCCCTGGCGACGGCCGGCATCGGAACTGCCCTCGCCCCCATCTATACGGCCCACGCCCAAGGCAAGTCGATCAAGGTGTTCGCAGACGAGACGCGTCCGCTGCTCCAGGGCTCGCGCATCACGACATGGGAATTGATGCGCGCCGGCCTCGACGTGACGCTCATCACCGACAGCATGGCCGCACGCGTCATGTCAGAGGGCAAGATCGACGCGGTCTTTGTTGGCTCAGATCGAATCACGCGCAACGGCGACGTGTGCAACAAGATCGGTACGTTCGGCGTGGCACTCGCCGCGAAGCACCACGGCATCCCTTTCCACGTCGTCGCTCCGCTGTCGACGGTGGACCCCTACCTCGACTCCGGCAAGCTGATCCCGATTGAGGAACGACCCGCCACGGAGATCACCGAGGGCTTCGGCAACCGAACCGCGCCCGACGGCGCCAAGGTCTACGCGCCAGCCTTTGACGTGACGCCTGCAGAGCTCGTGACGTCGATCATCACCGAGGCCGGCGTCATCGAGTCGCCGTCTATGACTGGGATCGAGTCAGCCCTCGACCGCGGGGGCGTGAAGTGGCGTTAGCGTAGAAGACTGTCCCGCACCGGTGCGGTTTGCCTCAAGTCGAGCGCGTGGAAGGGGTCCCATTCGAGGACTCACTCAAGAACGCACTATTGCGACGTCGAAGGCTCACTAACGCTAACCCCCGGTGCTAACCATGAGCCCTAAGAAGACGACGTCCAAAAAGCCCAACGCCAGCCGTTCCAAAACGCGCAAGGCCACCACAAAAGCGGTCTCAGAAGGACCCGCTAAGGCCAAGGTCAAGGCGGCCAAGAAGAAGAAAAAAGGGCCGAAGATCGAGGCCAAGCCTGCGCCGCTCACGACCAAGCCGGACCAAATGCCCGGCGACGTCCTCGAGTTCATCCAGGCCATCGACGACTACAAGCGCTTGGAAGGCCGCCCCTTCCCCACGTGGTCCGAGGTGCTCGACATCGTGAAAGAGCTCGGCTACCAGCGCGACGCTAGCTAGCCCCGTTAGCGACTGACTGAAACAACGAACGCCCCGCTGCACCTACCGGAGCAGCGGGGCGTTTCCGTCTCCCGCCGAACTGCGCGACGTCGTCGCGGAGGCGGATGGCTCCTCGGAGAATCGAGGTGTATCCAGGGGAAGCAAGGGTCATCCAAGGCCTCCGCCGCGTGACCGAGACGGCGTCTGCTCCAAGTTTGGTTCCGCGCTATCGCAAGGTCACAGCGACCGCGTCCGTGAAGTTCGACGTCAGCGTGGGGTTGGCGTCGCGATACCACGCTTGGAAATTCCACACCTCACCGGCCATGGCTGAAATCAGCCCGCCCGGCGTGGGAAATTGGGTCAGCTCTAGCTGGACCGAGGTGAGCCCCTCGCTCGTCGCCATGCGGATCTCGCCGGGCTCATCGAAACGGCCAACGCCGCCGCCGAGGCACAAAGTCCCCTGACTGCCTCCGGCCATCGGAACAAAGCCCGTCATGCGCGACCCGACCGGCAACAGAGTGCTGCCCGGAGGGAGGTCCTGGAAGAGCAGGCTGAGGTTGTTGTCCATGACGCTAGTGGAGCCGAGGGCGCGGACTTTCGCATATCGCCCGGTCGAGTTCGCGGCGGCTGGAGAACAGTACTGAACACCGAGGTCTTCGGAAATGAGGAGTTTGCTCGTAGCGCAGAAGGGGTTGAATCCCGACATGAATTTCGTGTAGATCCCATAGACGTTCGCGCGTTTATCGACTGCGACGCCGTGGCCGCGTGGACACATCGAGGGTGTGACCGGCAGCTCGTACGAATGGACTAGCGCACCGGCTGGATCATGCTCTTCAACGATCGTGCGGCAATAAAAGCCAACACTGGCCGTGTTGATCTGCGCTATCGAGACCGAGTTCCCGTTCGGTTTGGCCACGACCTGCCTATACCGATAGGGGTCGGGGCTCGGGGGAGGCGGCGACCCCACCAGGTTGCCTTGGCGATCATACCGTCGCAGCGCAAAACTCTCGTTGCGGCGATACACGATCACGTGGCCGTCAGCCATCTGCGCGACGTTGTAGTCAATCTCGTTGAAGAAGTCCTGAGTCCACTCGACCTCGAGCGAAGCGTTGATCGAAGTGACCCTCGTCCCCCCCGAGCTCCTCGTAATCGTAGCGCAACGTCCCCGGTCGTCGCACGAGAGCACCTCCGAAGCAAACGAGCCAACGAGACGAGCGAAGCCCGTAGACACACCCGCGGAATCGTAGCGAGTGACACGGGTGGAGCCCGAGCCATCGCTTCGAACCATGATGTACGTGTTGCCCAGGGCGTCGACCGCGACGCGAGCGAAGTCCTCGGCCGTTTTGCTAACGGTCCAGAGAATGGCCCCGCTGGCGGCGTCCAGGCGCCACACGTCGGATCGAACAGACGGATAGCCTGCCCACAAGCCTTCGTTCGCAATGGCGACGAGATCACCGTTCGGAGCGACCTCGATGTTGACCTTATCGTAGTTGGGTCCCACGACAGGAGACACCGATGTGGACCAACGCTGGGTACCGTCGGCGTTGAGCATCGTCAACTCAAGAGAGTCGTTCGACACGATTGCATAGGCCACTGCGCCATCAGGACTGACCCCAAGACCTCCGAGGAACTGGTGATAGTACAACCCAAAGAACTTCTGACCCTCAAGCGGGTGCGTCACTTCCCAGGCAAGGTCCCCATTCTCCGTGAGTCGCTGGATCACCGCGACCCCCTCGGCAGGTTCTTGGAACTCAGTCACTTCCCAGCCGGTGACGACGCCTCCTGTGTCGACCGTCAGAATCACGGGCTCATCGATGGTGACAAACGCGGTATTGAAGGAGTCCGACCACGCCTGCTCGACTTGGGCGGCTGCGAGCGAGACGAGAACCGAGGCGAGAGCGACTCCGTAGTGGATGCGATGCATGGATCAATCTTTGGAGATGATCAGGCTTCGTGCTAGAGGTGGGACCCAGTGGATGGGAGCGTCGCTGCATAAGTGCTCGCCCCGGAGGCCCTTCCAAGCCGTTGGCAAGCGGCATTCGACCCTGCGGCGCCCTCTTGACCGAGCGTCAGAAGCTGTGCCGAGCCAGCGCAGCAGCGACCAACTTCAACGGCGGAAGACGGCACATCAGCGCGGCGCGCTGGAGGTCATTCTGCCGGGAACGGTGGCATCCGGACGCGACCCCTGCGGATAGAGCGTCTCACCGGACATCGATCCCACTTCCGCGGCGCCCATGCTCGCCGGATAGAGGTCGACATCTTTCGGCTTAGGCCCAGATCTCCCCAGGCGCAAATAGAACCCGCCCCGCAGCACCATCTGTGCCGCGGGGCGGGTTCATGTCGAGCGCTATCCCGGCGCGACTAGTGGTAGATCGGCTTCTTTGCCGTCAGCTCGGACACTGCACCGCGAACCCGCTTGAGCACGGCCTCGTCCTCCGGGGCCTTGAGCGTCTCAGCAATCCAGCCACCAAGGGAGCGCATGTCGCCCTCGTCGAGGCCGCGGGTCGTGATGGCGGCCGTTCCCAGGCGAATGCCCGACGCTTCCATCGGGGGACGCTCGTCGAAGGGGATGAGGTTCTTGTTGCACGTGATGTCCACGCGGTGGAGCGCGTCCTCGGCGGCCGCGCCGGACATGCCGATGCTGCCGACGTCCACAAGCATCACGTGGTTCTCCGTGCCGCCCGAGACGATGCGAATGCCGTTCTCGGTCAGCGTATCGGCGAGGGCCGCGCCGTTCTTCACGACCTGGGCGGCGTAGTCCTTGAACGAAGCCTGCTGGGCCTCACGGAACGCGATGGCCTTAGCGGCGATCACGTGCATGAGCGGGCCGCCCTGACCACCGGGGAAGAGTGCGCTGTTGATCTTCACGATCCGGTCCTTAGGGCACAGGATCAGGCCGCCGCGGGGGCCGCGGAGGGTCTTGTGGGTGGTCATGGTGACCACGTCGGCGTGGGGCACGGGAGACGCGTGGGCGCCGCCGGCCACGAGGCCCGCGATGTGAGCCATGTCGACCATGAAGAGCGCGTCGACCTCCTTGGCGATCTCTGCGAACGCCGCGAAATCGATGGGGCGCGAGTACGCGGAAGCGCCAGCGAGCAGGAGCTTGGGGCGTACCGCTTGGGCCTGCTCCCGCACCTGGTCCATGTCGATCAGCTCAGACCCCTTGTCGACTCCGTAGCTGTGGAAATCGTAGAAGACACCGCTGAAGTTCTTCGGGTGCCCGTGGCTCAGGTGACCGCCGTGGTCGAGGGACATGCCGAGGACCTTGTCCCCGGGCGCCAGCATCGACATGAACGCGGCCATGTTGGCCTGGGTGCCGCTGTGGGGCTGCACGTTCGCGCGCTCCGAGCCAAAGAGTTCCTTCGCGCGGTCCCGTGCAAGGTCCTCGACCTCGTCCACGTGCTCGCAGCCGCCGTAGTAGCGTCGGCCCGGGTAGCCCTCGGCATACTTGTTCGTCAGCGCCGTTCCCATGGCGGCCATGACCTCGGGGGAGGCGTGGTTCTCGGAGGCGATCAGCTCGAGCTGATCCTCCTGGCGCTTCTCCTCGCGGGCGACCGACGCCCAAATCGCTTCATCGCCGCGAACCTGGCTGGATTGGAATCCGTGAGAGGAGGGCGCGGGCGCGCTGCCCGAAGAGATCGTGTCAGTCATGGTCGGTGGATCGAGGGGTGCTTCGCGGCGAAGCGCGGTGAGAGAAGCGCGGTGAGGAGAGTCAGTACGCGCGGTACGCGACTAGCGCGGAATCGGATCGCCGTTCGCGTCGAACAACTTGAGGGGGTCGACGGCCTCGCTCGGCACCTCGACGGGGTCGGTGTTGGCCTTGAGCTCGGTGGCCTGGGCCCTCTCCTCGTCGTTGAGGGGGCGCACAAAAGCGCCGTCTCGGAAGAAGCCCGAGGCGTCCGGGCCGCCCTCTGCCAGCTCGCCGGTGCTGTCCCAGAGG
>CALHGQ010000155.1 GCA_938030175.1 uncultured bacterium
GCGGGGTTCGGGGTTTCGTGGTGGATCTTGCGGCTGGAGGTTTCAATCGTTGCTTTGGTGTTCGAAGATGGAGGGGGGCCACTTGCCGTACTGCTTTTATGATGACTTTGAACACACCCGAGGCCGTTGTCGACGCGCTTGAGCACCTCTATGACGAGGCGACCTCTGCGCTTGGGGCTGCGCTTGCACGTTATCTCAAGGATGGGGTTCCACCCACTGCTGAGGGGCGTGCGAGTGGGGTCTTTGCCTATCCTGAGCTGCGGATTATTTACGCGCCTGATGGACCGCCGCCGCCGTTTAGTCGCGCGTTTGGGAAGATGTCGCAGCCGGGCGTGTACCTGTCGACGATCACCCAGCCCGGGTTCTTTCGCGAGTACTTGCTGGAGCAGCTGGAGCCGCTCATGCGCGACTACGATGTGCGTGTCGAGGTGGCGCGCTCCTCGTCCGAGATTCCTTATCCCTACGTCTGGGACCAGGCTGAGGCCGCGGGGATCGAGGACATCTCTCCCGCTGAGCTAGCGCGGTGGTTCCCGGCGCCCGACCTCCAAGCGATCGGGGACGAGCTGGCGGACGGCGAGATCCATGGGGATGGGGAGACTCGTCCGCTCGCGGTCTTCGACGCTCCGCGCACGGACTTCTCGCTCAAGAGGCTCGCTCATTACTGTGGTACGCCGATCGAGCAGTTTCAGAAGTTCGTCCTGTTCACGAACTATCACCGGTACGTCGACGCCTTCTGTGACTGGGCGCTCACTCAGATTGGCGAAGAGGGTGAGTACGACTCGCTGGCGGTGCCAGGCGGCGTGGTGATCACCTCAGGCGATAGCGATGCACGCGCCAAGATCGCGGCGGCGCCGTCCCGGAGCCACCAGATGCCCGCGTTCCACCTGACGCGCAAGGACGGGTCAGGCATCACGCTCGTGAACATCGGCGTTGGCCCGTCGAACGCCAAGACGATCACCGACCACTTGGCGGTCCTCCGCCCCGAGTGCTGGATCATGGTGGGCCACTGCGGGGGCCTTCGGCACTCCCAGGCGATCGGCGACTACGTGTTGGCCCACGCGTACTTGCGCGAGGACCACGTCCTCGACGCGATGCTACCGCCCGAGATCCCCGTTCCGGCCCTGGCGGAGGTTCAGCTCGCGCTCCAGGACGCGACGGCGGACATCACGGGCGAGTCGGGGGCTGCGCTCAAGAAGCGGCTTCGCACCGGAACGGTGGTCACGACCGACGACCGCAACTGGGAGTTGCGCTTCACCGAGTCCGCCATTCGGTTCAATAAGTCCCGCGCGATCGCCATCGACATGGAGAGCGCAACGATCGCGGCCAACGGCTTCCGCCTTCGGGTGCCCTACGGCGTGCTTCTGTGCGTGTCTGACAAGCCGCTCCACGGCGAGCTCAAGCTCCCCGGTGCGGCGAACCGATTCTACGAGCGGGCGATCGGTGAGCACATTCGCATCGGCATCCAAACGCTCCAGCGCTTGGCGGCCGACAAGCAGAGCAAGCTCCACAGCCGCAAGCTGCGGGCGTTCGACGAGCCGCCGTTCCGGTAGAGCGAGCGTCGCCATCGCCGCGCCCCCTTTCGACGTGTCGTCGAACGCGACGGGGAGTGTCGGACTTCGCGACACGGCCTCATTCTTGATCCCGAGAATGCGGCCTTACGGTGCGGTGGGGCCGTTACCTTCGGGTTGGCACGGGCATTGCGAAGGGGGAGCAGCGACGCGGCATGAACCGCTCGCAAGCTCCCATGCTCAACACACTTCAACTGCCAGCTCTCATCCTCGACGCCGCCCCTTCCCTAGGCGGCAAAGCGGGCCCCGACCTCACCTGGCTCATGACCACCTCGGCGGTCCTGATCCTGACGATCGGTGCGATCGCCTACGGGTTCCGCAGGCTCGTCCTCGGGGGCATCAAGGGCCGGGCCGCCCAGCGCGACCTTCGCGTTCTCGACGTCTTGCCCCTCGGCGGCAAGCGCCAGCTGGCCGTCGTGCGCTGCTACGACCGGACCTTTGCCCTCGGGCTCGGCGAGAAGTCCGTTGAGATGGTCGCCGAGCTGGACACGACCGCCGTCGACACGGACCGCAACCAGGGCGGCGAAACGGCGGCAAGCCGCACGCGCGAAGCCTTCGAGGCTCGCCTCCAGTCCGCCAAGGAGCGACTGCTCGGCACCCACGAGATGGCGCCGCACCCGCGCCCCGACGCGCTGGAGCAGGCGGCCACCGGGCAACCCGCCCCCGTAGATTCTGGGCCACCCCGAAAGGACAGCACGACGGAGTTCGTCGCGTGACGGGACTTTGTCGCCTCTTAGCCGCCGCACTCCTCGCTGTGGGCCTCCTGATGCTTGCGGGCGCGAACACCGCGTCCGCATCCCAGGCGTTTTCAGAGCTGACGGCCCGGTCGGGCCAGTCAGCAGCGCAGCCGTCCCCCGTGGCAGAGAACGCGGCGCCCGTGGGCGAAACCATGGCCGCTCAGCTCGCTGAAAACGCGCGCAAGGAGCAAAGCCAGAAGGACGGCGGCGACTCCATCGGGGGTGAGGGCCGACTGTCGGCGGCGGTGGAGATCGCGCTTCTCCTGACCGTACTTAGCCTCTTGCCCGCCGTCCTGATCACGCTGACGAGTTTCACGCGCATCGTCATCGTCCTCTCCTTCGTGCGGCGCGCGCTCTCGCTCAACGAACTCCCCCCGAACCCCGTCATCATCGGGCTCGCCCTCTTCCTCACGATGTTCGTCATGGCGCCCGTGGGCAAGGACCTCTACGCCGAGGCGTGGACGCCCTACGAAGCCGGCGACATCAGCGTCGAGGAAATGGGCGACCGCGCGTGGGGCACTCTCTCTACCTTCCTCGTGGCGAACACCCGCGAGAAGGAACTCAAGCTCTTCGCCGAGCTCAGCAATAACGCCAACCTGTTCCCGCAAGGCACGGGGCTCCAGAACAACTCGACGGTGTATGCCGGCGGGCCAGGGCCCGACGCCTCTATGGGGGAGACCGAGTTTGGCGGCGTCGCACCGACCCTCGATCCGTCCGACCTCCCCCTCACGGTGGTCATCCCAGCCTTCATCTTGAGCGAGCTCAAGACCGCGTTTCAGATGGGCTTCCTGCTCTTCTTGCCGTTCCTCGTCATCGACCTCGTGGTCTCCAGCGTGCTGCTCTCCATGGGCATGTTCATGCTCCCCCCGGTGATGATCTCCACGCCGATCAAGGTGCTGATCTTCGTCCTCGTCGACGGCTGGCGACTCGTCACCGAGTCCGTCGTGACTTCCTTCGTGATGCAGGCAGCGAGCTAAAGCATGGAACTCGACCTTCACATCGTGGACCTGGCACGGGACCTCGTGCTCACCGTTCTGATCATCTCCGGGCCGATCATGCTCGTGGGCCTCATCGTGGGCCTGAGCGTGAGCCTCTTCCAAGCGCTGACATCGGTGCAGGAGCAGACGCTCTCGTTCGTGCCCAAGATGCTCGCGGTGATGTTCACCACGCTCTTGCTGCTGGCGCCAGCGCTCAAGTACCTCGGCGACTACACCACCAAGCTCATCTCGCGGATGACGGAGTTCGGCCTCTCGTGAGCGCTGTCTTGTCCATTCCGCTGGCTCTGTCCCAGGGTGCCGGCCCGCCTGCGGGCTTCTTCTCGAGCCTGCCCCCAGGCCTCATCGAGGGGGGAGCGCTGTTTATGACCCGCTGTAGCGCGCTGCTCCTGACGGCGCCGCTGCTCGGAACCGCCGCCCAGTTTCACGGCTACAAGGTCGCGCTGGTCGCGTCCGTGACGGTCGCACTCTTCGCAGCTCAAGGGATGCCGATGATCGAAACGACGTCCGGCGTTCACTTCGGAGTGCTCCTGCTCCGCGAGTTGGTCCTCGGCCTCGGGCTTGCGTTCATCCTGCACCTCACCATTCTCGGGCTACGCATCGGCTCGGAAATGGTGGGCAACGAGATGGCGTTCTCCATGGCGAGCGCCGTGGACCCCGCCAGTGGCGAGGCTCTCCCCGTGCTCTCCAGAATGAACGAGACGCTGTTCTTCTTGGCTCTCCTCTCCGTCGACGGACACCAGTGGCTCCTGCGCGCGCTCGCCGAATCCTTCGAGCGCGCCCCCGTGGGCAGCCTCGACTTCGGCGGAGACCTCCCCGCGGTCCTCTCGCACCTCTTCTCGGAGTTCTTCCTGGCGGGGATTGCCTTCGCGGCACCCGTCCTCGTGATGCTCATGATGATCTCGGTGCTTATCGGGCTCATCGCCCGGGCCGTTCCCCAGGTCAACGTACTCGAGATGGGCTTCAGCCTCCGCGTGGGTGGAGGGCTCATCGCGCTTTGCCTTCTCAGTCCGACCTTGAGCACGGCCATGACGTCGCTGCTCGAGCACTTCATGTCTGGCCTGGAGGCCGGGCTCGACGCCATGGAGGTGCACGGTGGCTGAGAGCGACAGTGGTGACAAGACAGAAGAGGCGACGGCCAAACGCCTCAGTGACGCGCGCGCCAAAGGGCAGGTCGCAATGTCGACGGAGCTAGTCGGCGGGCTCATGCTGGCCGCGTCCATCGGATCGATGATGGTTCTCGGGAGTGGCCTCACTGGAGCGGCCGGGCAGCTTCTTTCCGGCAGCTTCGACCGCATGTCGGCGCTGGGTCCCCAGGAGTTGACCGCAGGGGACTTCTCCGCGCTCATGAGTCATTCGGTCAGGGGGATGGTGACGGCCCTCGCGACGCTGCTCGTCCCCGTGCTGCTCGTGGGCTTCTTTGCCGGCTACGGCCAGGTCGGCTTCATGATCTCGCCCAAGGCCGTGGGGTTTGATCCCCAAAAGCTGAGCATGGCGTCCGGCGCGAAGAAGGTCTTCGGCACGCGTGGCGCCGTTCGCACCGGGCTCGGACTCCTCAAGATCATCCTGATCGGGACCACGATCGTCACGGTGGCGTTCTGGCAGCTCCCGACGATTTCCGTCGTGGTGGGCACAGACGCCGTGCAGGTCGTGCGCGCGATCGGGCACGTCTTTCTCATCGCAGCGACCGCGGGCGTCATCGTCATCGTGGCGCTGTCACTCATCGACTTCGTCTACCAGCGCTTCCAGCACGCCAAGGACATGCGGATGAGCAAGAAAGACGTCCGCGACGAGGCGAAGAACAGCGAGGGCGACCCCCAGGTGAAGGCCCGCATTCGCCAGGTTCAGCGCGAACTCGCCATGAGCCGCATGATGGACGACGTCCCTGACGCCACGGTCGTGATCACGAACCCGACCCACTACGCCGTCGCTCTTCGCTACGAGGACGGCCGCGACGCCGCGCCGACGGTGGTGGCAAAAGGGCTCGACGAAGTCGCGCTTCGGATCCGCGCTCTGGCCACGGAGTCCAACGTGATGATCGTCGAGGAACCGCCCCTCGCACGGGCGCTTCACCGCGCATGCGATATCGGCGACGCCGTGCCTGAGAATCTGTTCGAGGCCGTCGCGAAGGTCCTCGCCTACGTCTACCGCATGGAGGGCCGGGCCGTTTCGGTCTGAGTTAGCACGCCATGGCGAAGATCCCTACCAAGAGCCAACTCGAAGGAGGCAAGCGCACAAAGAACCTGAGCGACTGGTTCCTCGGCTTCGGTGTCCTGGGCCTGATGCTCACGCTCATCGCGCCCTTGCCGCCGATGGCCCTCGACCTGCTCTTGGCCGTCAATATCTCGTGCGCGGTGATGCTCCTGATGCTCACCATGCACGCGAGGGACGCCACCGAGCTCTCCGCGTTCCCCACGATCCTCCTGTTCGCGACGCTGTTCCGGCTGGGACTCAACGTCGCGAGTACGCGCCTGATCCTCACGGGAGGCGAGGCGGGCAACGTCATCAAGGCGTTCGGCGAGTACGTAACCGGGGACAACCTCGGCGTGGGACTCGTGGTCTTCCTCGTCCTGATCATCATCCAGTTCGTGGTGATTACGAAGGGCTCCGGTCGGGTCAGTGAAGTCGCCGCACGCTTCGTGCTCGACGCGATGCCCGGCAAGCAGATGGCGATCGACGCGGACCTCAACGGGGGCCTGATCGACGCCGACGAAGCTCGGGATCGCCGCGAGTCCATTGCGCGCGAAGCCGAGTTCTACGGAGCGATGGACGGCGCGTCGAAGTTCGTCCGCGGAGACGCCGTCGCCGGACTCATCATCACGGGGCTCAACCTCGTCGGCGGCATTGCCATCGGCGCGTCCGGTGGAATGTCCGTGGGGCAGGCCGTGGACCAGTTCTCCAAGCTCACCATCGGTGATGGCCTCGTGAGCCAGATCCCGGCGCTCCTGATCTCGACCGCCGCGGGCGTGCTCGTGACGAAGGACTCCAGCGACGTCGGCCTCGGCCCCAACCTCGCCAAGCAGATGGGTCAACGGCCCAAGGCCACGCTCATCGCAGCGGCCACGATCTTTGCGATCGGGCTCCTGCCCGGCATGCCGAAGCTGCCGTTCTTTATCCTGGGCACCGCGCTGGTGCTCATGTGGCGGACGAGCCAGACGGCCGCTGACGTCCGCGAGGCGGAAGACATCAGCCAGAGGGAGGCCGCGGAGGCCGAGGCTGTACCCCAGCCGACGGACGAGGAAGAGGTCGCCGAGCTCCTCAAGGTGGATCGCGCCAGCCTCGAGATCGGCTACCAGTTGATCCCCATGGTGCAGGACAGCAGCGGATCTGGCATCCTCGATCACATCGCCCAGCTGCGGCGACGCTTCGCCCTCAAGGAAGGAGTCGTGCTGCCGCCGGTACGTATCCGCGACAACATCAAGCTGGGGCCCAAGGCCTACCGCGTGCTCGCTGGCGGTCAAGAGATCGCCGCTGGCGAAGTAGAGCCAGGGCTCTTCATGGCTATGGATCCGGGGACGGCCGCGTCGAAGATCAAAGGCAAGCCCGCCGTCGACCCCGCCTTCGGCTTGCCGGCAGTTTGGATCGACGGGAGCAAGCGAGACGAAGCAGAGATCTTCGGCTACACGGTGATCGATCCCACGAGCGTTCTTGTGACCCACCTCTCGGAGGTCCTGCGCGGCGCTCTGCCGGAGCTGATCACCCGCGATGACGTCAAGGATCTGATCGAAACCGCCAAGTCCGTGGCCCCGGCGGTCGTGGAAGAGCTCATTCCAGATCGCCTCGGCGTCGGGGAAGTCCAGCAGGTGCTGCGCAACCTCCTCACGGAGTCGGTCGCGATCCGCAACATGCCCGCGATCCTGGAGACGCTCAGCGACAATGCGCCAAAGACTCGCGACGTCGAGACCTTGACCGAGCTTTGCCGCCAGCGGCTGGGCCGCGCGCTCTGCGAACAGTACGGCGACTCGAGCGGCACGATCCACGCGGTGACCCTCGACCCCACGATCGAAGCGCAGATCGCAAGCGCCGTCGGCCGCTCCAACGAGCCGGAAGCTGCGCTGGTGGGACCTGCCTACCTGACGCGACTCGTCGAGGAGATCGGCGAGTCCGTGGGCGCCGCGTCCCAGTCAGGTAAGGAGGTCGTCCTGCTTGTCCGCTCGGGCGTGCGCCGCTTCCTCGCCGAACTTGTGCGCTCGTCTCTGCCCAAAGTGGCGGTCCTTTCTTTCAACGAGGTCGTGCCCGCCAAGGGCGTCGACACCGTCTCCGTCGTGCGGATGACCGAAACCGCACCGATGGCCTAGTCCCCGATTCATCTGTCCTTCAAGACCCACTCGGAACGCTCCCTCGAAACCATGTCTACCCAGCCTCAGCCCTCGCCCGTCGAACCGACGGTCGCGCCTTTGACCCCTCCGGCGGTTTCGCCCCGTGCGAACGACTCGTTGCAGATCGTCACAGGGAGAACCATGCGCCAGGCATTGATCGCCGCGCGTTCGACCTTTGGGGAGAAGTCTGTGGTCGTAGACCAGCTGACGGGCCCCGGGGGCGTCACGCTGGCGGTGTCCACGCGGATCCCGCGAAGCACGGAAGCGCTGCGCGAGATGCGACGTGAGGCGGCCGCGCTCCTGAAGGTTCCCTTGGCTCCGAAGACGGATCCTGTGGCCCCCGCTGGCACCACGGGCACCAACACCCAGCGGACGCCTTTGGCTGACGTGGAACGGCGCCTGCGCGAGCACGGAGCTTCGAAGAAGCTGCGCGAGTCGATCTTGGAGGGCATCGTCAAAGTGAAGGATGACGAAGCCCACCCGCTGGACCTTGCCGCAGATGAAATCGCGAAACAGTTCGACGTCGCCGCCTTGCCGCTCCCCAAGGGCGAGACGGCCGTCGTGGCGCTGCTCGGAACGACGGGGGTTGGGAAGACTACGACGCTCGCCAAGCTGGCGCTGCGCCTCAGCCGGGCCGGGCGCCGTGTGGCCATGGCCACCTTGGACGCCGATCGCGTGGGCGGTGTGGCCCAAGTGAAGGCCTACGGCGACCTACTGCGCATCCCGAGCATGGCTCTGCGCGATCCGAAGCGTCTAGCGGAGCAGCTCGCTCTGGAGCCAGACCGCTTTGACGTCGTGCTCGTGGACGGGACCGGCAACGTGCAGAAGGACGTCGATGCGCTCCTCGGCATTGGTGACGCTTGCGATGAGGCCGACGCCAAGATCCAGCTCGCGACCCTTGTGGTGCTGCCAGCCACCGCGTCGACGGCGGCCATGGAAGCCGTCACCGAGGCCGCGGCTCCCATTGCGCCCCTCGGCGCCATCGTGACCAAGCTCGACGAAGCGCAGCAGCCGCTGCCCGCCTTGGAACACGCACGCTCCAGTGGACTGGGGCTCGCTTTCCTGACCAACGGACCGGAGCTCGGTCCGCACTTCTTCCGCGCCGACCGCGCTCGCTTCGCGGACCTCGCACTGATCGGGAGGATCGGATGAGCGCCTTCAAGAAGACTCCCTTCGTGCTCGTCACGGGCGGGAAGGGCGGCGTTGGCAAGACGACCGTCGCGGGCAACATGGGCGTCGAGCTGGCGCGCACGGGTCGACGTGTTCTCTTGGTGGACCTTGATCTCGGGCTGTCGAACCTCGACGTGCTCTTTGGTCTCTCCGCCGTGGAGGCCCGGATCGATCAGGCGCTGGACGGAACGTGCAGCATGCAGGACTGCATCGTGGAAGGCCCCGGTGGCGTGCACCTGATTCCTGCGGCCTCCGGAGAGGAGGCGATGGGGGCGCTCTCGGAGGATCGTCAAGCGAAGCTGCTCGAACTGATCGCAGAGGTCGCGCCCCAGTACGACATCATCGTGGGGGACAGCGCCGCAGGGATTGGCCCTGAGGTGTTGGGCTTCGCGTCCGTCGCGGACCGCGTGTTCGTGGTCACCACGCCGGAGCTTGCCGCGCTAACCGATGCCTATGGACTGATCAAAGCGCTCGGCCAGTTTGGTGCGCGCTCCGACGTCGACATTCCAACCCCTGAGATCATCGTCAATCACGCGAAGGGGGTCGAGGAAGGCAAGGCCGTGGCGGCTAAGCTGCGTTCGATCTGCGAGCGCTTCCTGGCGCGATCACCGCGGCAGGCGGGCTGGCTCCCCTCATCCGTTCACGTCGCACGGAGCGGCGCGAGCCAATCGCCCTTCGCGTTGCGCCCCAAGCGGGCCCTCGAACAGCTGTGCATCACTCAGATCGCGAGCCGGCTTGAGCGCCTTGCCGGTCGCGGCGACGCTGACGAACTGGAAACGGCGGACGCCGCGATGGTCCAGAAGCTCATCCCTACGCCGGCGCGGGCAGCCCAGACGGTTTGATCCATGGACTCCGCTTCCGATCCCAACACCATTGAGGTGAGCCCCACGGCCCTCGTCGAGGCCTGGCGCGCCGTGGGGGGCCAGATCGCGGTGGTGGCGGGTTCGGGGACCGCCCTGCTCTCGCTCCTCCAGCACACACCTGTCCACGTGGCCTCGCTGCGGGGCGGCACCGTCTGGGGTGCGGTGCTCGTGGTGACGTCCCTGGGCGCTTGGTTAGCCGCCAAGACATGGCGTGAACCGCCCCCCAAGGACGATTCGGAGGACCAGGAGGAGACGGCCTCGCCGGGAATCTAGGGATCCGTGTCCGCTGGGATGCGGGGAAGAGCATTTGGAAGGTGGCGGTAGGACCCGACGTGGGCCCTGCCGATTCCCCGACCCACCCCTTCTCCGCGTCGCGACGGCACATCGCGCCCTAGTCCCATGTTCACTAGAACCCTCATCCTCGCCAGCGGAACGTTGATTCTGGCTGGCAGCGGCCTGGCACAGAACCGCTACTTCTTCTCGGTGAATTGGCACGGCCCCACGGTGGGCTCGGCAGCACCCAGCGGCGTGGCGATCACGGAGGGAGACCTCTTGACTCCGACGACGGGTACGTCCAATCCCGCGCTTGGACCGCTGATCGCCCCGACGATCGCCTTCGATCACATCACTTCGCTCGGCTTGCCGCCGCTTTGTGTCGGGCACCCTGGCGGAACGCCGTGCATCGTGGAAGTCGACGCCTTCTCCCGCGGTGCGGATCGCGCGTTCTTTCCGAACCAGCCGATTCAAGAAGGGGACATCCTGTTCTCGGTGGACGAGTTTGCCCGGGGCTTCGCGTTCGGTAGCGGACCTCTTCCGAATCTGACGTCCGAGTCGTCGGCCAGGGAAGCCGCCCCCGATGCGTTCACCAACCTCGTCAGTCTTCCGCCGGGTCCCGTCACTCCGTTCCCGGGCCGGAACATCGGCGTCATCGACGGTGATGGTCTTCCCTCGGCGAGCGGCTACGCCTACCCAGGTGTCGGCACGATCGAGCCCAACTCGCCGTTCGGCGGACTGCCGGACACCGGCGACAACAAGGACGCGCTCGACCTCGTCGAGCCCACTACGACGCTTCAGCGCGAGTACTTCAGCCTTGACTCCGGTTTCATCGACCCGCTGGAGGGCGTGCCGAATTCGTCTTCCGCGCTGGCCAACGGCTTCGTCGGCGGCGACATCCTGGTCGGTGCTCCGGGGTCCCCAACGCTTTGGGCACCGGCTAACGCACTGGGCCTCGACAACATCGCGGGGGCCGACACCGACGACCTCGACGCGCTGATCTTGGCCGAGAACGGCAACGGGGTCTACGATCCCCCGTCGGGTCCGTACTCCTGGGTCACGGGCAATTCTGACATGGTCATCTTCTCGGTGCGCCGCGGTTCGGCGGTGATCGGCATGCCCGACAGCCTCTTGGGCCTTCCCATCGAGGCAGGCGACTTGCTCATCCCGCCGGGACCGTCCTCGATCATGCCCGGCATCTTCATTCCGGCGGAAGCGCTCGGACTGGCGACCCTGCGACAGGGCACGGCGAACATCGGCGACGACTTGAACGCAGCGGATTCTCTGTGGACGAACGTCAACGACTGCGACGGAGATGGCGTGGAGGACGCGGTCGCGATCGCGCTTGGCCTGACCTCCGATACGAACATGAACGGGATCCCGGATCCCTGTGAGGGCTGCCCGTCGGTGGGCGTGCAGTTCTGCTTCTGCCCAACCAGCATGGCGCCGTGCGGCAACGCCGACCCCACGGCGGGCTGCCAGAACGCTTCGGGTTCCGGCGCGCTGTTGGAGGGTTGCGGCTCGACGAGTGTGGCCGCCGATGACCTCATCCTGACGACGTCGGGCATGAACCCTGGCTCCTTCGCCCTCACCTTCATGGGGATGAACCTGATCTTCCCGGCGAGCGTCGGCAACGGCCTTCTGTGCATCGCCGGACCGTTCTATCGCTTCCCCCCGTACGGAACGGGCGTCGGCACCGGCTCAGTGGGACCAGGCCTCGTGGCGTACACCGTGTCCAACAACCCGATCGCCGGGCAGATCACGGCGGGCTCGTCTTGGAACTTCCAAACGTACTACCGTGACATCGGCGGGCCCTGCGGATCGGTCTTCAACCTGTCCAACGCCTTGGCCGTGACCTTCACGCCGTGATCCGAAGGCAGTGGGGAGCCAGGCTCCCTACTGCCACATTGCGCTAAGGGTTTGCGTCTATTCGGGCGATGAAAACCCCCGCAATGAAGGGATCGATGTTCAAGCACTTTGGGTCGTTCGTACAGGCCGAATGGGGGGACGAGCTCTGGGAAGAGGTGCTCGAAACCGCGGAGCTTGAGACCGCGGGTCCGTTCCTCGGGCCCGCGAACTATCCCGAGGGGGATCTGCTCGCGATCTTCGGGGCGACGCTGCGGAAAGTCGACAAGCCGCTCCCGGAGTTGCTCCGCTCCTTTGGGAGGCACCTCGTTCCGCAGTTCACCCAGGACATGCCAGCCGCTCTTGAGGGGCGCTCTGAGATCAAGGAGTTCCTCATGTCGGTGGACGGTTTCGTCCACGCTGAGGTCCAGAAGCTCCACCCGGACGCCCAGCCACCCAAGCTCGTCTGTGAGGACGTGGGCCGCTCTGAGCTAGAGATCCACTATCACTCGCCGCGACAGTTCTGCCATCTACTCCACGGGATGCTCGAAGGAGCCGCCGAGCTCTTCGGGTCAACGGCGGCCTGCGAAGAGACGGCCTGCACCCACAAGGGGGCTAGCCACTGCACCTTCCACGTCACCGTGAGCGAGGGGGTGGCATCGTGAACTCTGCCACGTTGACGAAGAGGCTCGCCCGCGCCGAGGAAGAGATCCGGGGGCTTGAGCGGCTTATCGAGAAGAAGGCGCGCGACGTGTACGAGTCACAGCAGTCGCTGCATCGATCCAATCGATTCATGAAGCGCGTCCTGCAATCCATGGGCACCCCCATGGTGCTGGTCGATCCGGCTGGATGCATCATCCAGTGCAACCAGGCCGCTGTGACGATGCTTGGCTGCAGTGGAGACGATCTGGAGGGGATCGACGTATCCGTCGTGGCCGCGATACCTGAATCGGGGGACCGCGCCGTGCCCTTGCTTGAGAACGCGGAGGTTGAGCTGCTGCTCGACGACGGCTCGAGAACGCGCACGCTGTTCTCCATCTCAGAGCTCTTAGACGAGGCAGGCGAGCTGATGGGCTACGTCTGCGTTTGGGCCGATCTACGGGAGAAACAGGAGCTTGAGGCCGAGGAGCGGCAGGCACAGAAGCTTGAGTCCCTAGGCCAGATGGCGGCGGGCGTCGCCCACGAGATCAACACGCCGATTCAGTTCGTTGGGGACAGCCTGACCTTCCTGCGCGAGTCCTTCGAGGACCTCGTGGGCCTCGTGGAAGAGAGTCAAGCTCGCCGCGCGGAATGGGGCAAGGCAGCCGGCATGGAAGAGCTCGCCCAGGCCGCCGAGGCGTCCGAGGAAGACGCGGACGTTGAGTTCATCGTGTCGGAGGCCCCCGGCGCCTTCGAGCGGGCAACAAAGGGTCTGGAGCGCGTCGCTAAGATCGTCCAGGCGCTCAAGAGCTTCTCCCACCCAGGGTCCGAGGAGAGCGCTCCCCAGGACATCAACGCGCTGATCGAAACGACGCTGACCCTGAGTCACAGCGAGTACAAGTACGTCGCCGAGCTTGAGACCGAGCTGGGGGAGATCCCAAGCGTCCCCTGCCACGCGGGCGACCTCGGGCAGGTGGTCCTGAACCTCGTGGTGAACGCCGCCCACGCTGTCGGCGACAAGATGGAGGGCACGGGCGAGCTCGGGAAGATCTTCATTCGAACGCGCCTTGAGGACGACTTCGTCGCGATCGAGGTCCAGGACACGGGCGTGGGCATCCCGGAAGACATCGTTCACAGGATCTTCGACCCATTCTTCACGACGAAGGAGGTCGGCAAAGGCACGGGTCAGGGCCTCGCAATCAGCCACCGCATCGTGGTCGAGAAGCATCGCGGCCGCCTTGAGGTCACCCCGGACCCGGGCAAGGGGAGCACCTTCAGGGTCCTCCTTCCGGTCGACGCCCAGGCTGTCGCCCCCGCCGCGGCCTAGGAGGTCGCATTCGACGCCCCTGTCGGGGGGTCACCCGAGGGGGCCCCGACGGAAAAATCTTCTAAGGGTCTTCTCTCAATGGGTCGATAGCGATGCAGCGCGGGAGGTCTCCCTTGAGCCCTGCGTCCGCCCCCACGATCGCCATGAGCAACGCCCCAACACCACCGAGCACCGTCGATGTGATGGCCGCTTCGTCGGCGGTGGGAGCGGACGACCGAGATCAATTGATCTTGGATCACGTGCCGCTGTTGAAGCACATCGTCGGTCGACTCTTCTTCGATGTGCCGGGCACCTTGGACCGTGACGACCTCTTCGGCTACGGCATGATGGGTCTGATCACGGCGGCCGACGCCTGGGATGCGTCGCGCGGCCTCGCGTTCTCCACCTTCGCTTACCCGCGCATCCGCGGGGCGATCCTCGACGAGCTTAGGCGCCTCGACTTCCTGCCCCGTGGGCGGCGCGAGAAGGTGCGCGCGGTCGACAAGGTCATTGAGAAGCTAGAGCAAGAGAAGCGCGCCAAGCCCACGCCCGAGGAGATCGCCACCGAGCTCGGGTGGAGCGTAGAAGACGTTGACGAGGTCTTTGTCACGGCTTCCACGGCGGTGCACACATCGATCGATCAGGAGCGCGGCTCCGAAGAAGTCGGCGGCGGCCTGGCCGCGATGCTCCTCGACCCCAAATCGGAGGACCCCGTGGGCTCCGCGGAGTTCGAGGAGATGAAGGAGCTGATGGTCGAAGCGATCTCGGCGCTCCCCACGCAAGAGAAGACCGTCATCACCCTCTACTACGCCGAAGAGCTGCTCTTGCGCGAGATCGCGGATGTGCTCGACGTGACGGAGTCCCGCGTCAGCCAGATCCACAGCCGTGCGATCTACCGGCTGAACCGCAGCATGCTCGGCACCAAAGAAGAACAAGACGCCAAGAAGTCCCAAGAGCCCAATGGGGTCCATGGAGGATGAGTGATGGATAGCCGCATCAATTTCCAGAGGCCGACTGGCCCGATCCTTCAGCGCAAGCTGGGCGATCGCTCGCCAAAACGCGAGCAGGCGTTCGTTCTCCCGGACGGTGAGGCCGCTGGGGACGACGAGGCCGAGCCAGAGGCAGATGGCGAACGCGCGACAGGCGACGCCGACCTACTTTCACCACAGCCGCGCCGCGAAGCGCCGGCCGTTTCTAGGGTTCGCTTGGAAGACGAAGCGGGCCAACGCATTGACCTGAGAGGTTGACAGCATGGAACCCGTCATTCTGAAGGGCCGTACGGTCCGCCGCGAAGAAGCCCCGTCCCGTCGCCTCGCCGCTGCGATCGCGACAGGCGACAAGGAGCCGCCCAAGATCCGCACGCTGGTCGTCGACGGGGTCGTTCGCTCCGTCGAGGTCACTTGCTCGTGCGGTGAAACGACCACGATCGATCTTGTCGCACAGGAGAGCCCCGCCTCGCCGAGCGCGACCCCAGGCCAAGAAGGAGGAACGCAATGAGCAGACGAACCCAGCAAAAAGATCGTCCATTCGGCATCCGTGAATGGATGGGGGGCGGTTGGTGGATCGCCCTTGCCCTCTCCCTCATCATGATCTTCGCCCTTCGAAGCGGCACCGTCGGGGCTCCGGCCCAGGCGAGCGTGCGCAGCTTCGACTCACTCGAGCGGGCGAGCCAGCACCGGGGTCCTCGATCCATCGAGAAGATCGAGCTTGAGCGCGACCTTCGCGCCTCCGCCCGGGAGCTCGCTCAGATGCGCGGTGCCCTCGATGCCGAACGGGACCGTGCGGCACTTCTTCAAGAGAGCTACGACGGCCTGGACGACCAGTTCACCCAGGTCACCGAGCTCGTTCGATCCGCAGGCATGCGGAAAGTCGGATCCCCCGTCGAGCTCGCCCCGGCCCCCGCCGAAGCCATCATCGTCCTCAACGAAGCGCCCACCGAGGGCGCGAACGAGTCCCAGTGACACCCCCTACCATGTCCATTCCTCTCTCCCTCTCTAGCCTACGTCTCGCCCTAGCTGCGGCCCTCTTCGGCCTTGTCGGCTGCCAGGCGCTTCCTACGCTCGAGTCGATCAAGTACGGCTACAGCCCGTCACGCGCGGACGTTCAGCCGGCTCCCCCGAAGCTCGACGACTACAACGACGTCGCAGCGGGCTGGGCGCCCGAGCGTCAGCTCGCGGATCAGACCGCCAGCCCAACCGGACTGTACGGGCGCGATGGACGTCCCGTGGGTATTCAGCCCGGCGACGGTTCCCCGGTGGGCGCCTCGGCCCCCGGTGCCGTGGTTCAGACGCGGCATCCGATGAACGACGGTGTGGCGACGGGCCCCACGGTCGGCGGAAGCCGAGACACGATCCTCGACAAGTACCTGGCCGTCGTTGACGAGCTTGAGACCCTGCGTCCCGAGAACGAGGACCTGCACCTCGCTCTTGAGATGTCAGAGATGCGCGCGAACGACTTCTCCGAGCAGCTGAAGTCGATGCAGATCGCCTACGACGACCTCGGCAAGTCCAAGCAAGCCGCTGACAGTCAGACCTACGAGCTCGCCGCGCGCCTTGCGACGGCGCAGATCGCTCGCCTTGAAGCGGAGCGCGCCCTGCTTGAGGCGACGCTCGAGTGGCGCAAGATGTCGGCGGAGAACAACCGTCCCCTGGCCGGTGACAAAGTCCAGCCAGGAGCCAGTGGCCGGTGATGCGCAGCCCCCGACTCCCTAGGAGCCTGGCCCTCGGTGCCCTCGCTCTCGCCGGACTGCTCAGTGGCTGCCAGGCGTCGAAAACCGTTCCCATGATGGGGTCGGCGCAGATCACGTCGGACTTCGAGTCCTACGCGCTGGTGCGGGTGGGCGTTCTTCCGTTCGCCAAGCTCAACAAGGAGCCTATGACGCGCCACGAAGTGGGCGCCGTCGAGACGTCGTTCCACTCCGAGTTCGCCACGGCGACTCCCTATGACCTCGTGCCCCTGCGAGCGGCCGACCTCGCTGAACTGCTCCCCCCGGATCCGTTCCGGGAGG
>CALHGQ010000156.1 GCA_938030175.1 uncultured bacterium
CCTCAGAGAGGTCTCCATCGGTCACCTGGGAGTCTACGCCCGACTGGAGCGGCACGGGGGCGGTGGTTACGGGGCCGCTGGTCACAGAACCGCTGGACACTGGGCCCGGGAGCGGGGACGCACCCGCCCCGCTGGCGAAGACAAGGCATCCGGCCGCGAGGCCTCCGCGCACGAGGGTGGTCGGAATTGAGGGAGCAGACGTGAGGAGCATAGACGGCAAGATAGCGGGGAAAGGACCCCCTACGGCTCACGCGCCCGATGTTATCGGCAAGTCTCGCCCGCTACGAATCCTGAACGATCGCTTCGAGCCAGGCGGCGATGTACGGATCGCCCGGTGCCTCTGCCCCGAGGGCGCTGCCCAGCCGCATGAGCCAGTCCGTGCCCCCTCGCTGCCACTGGTCGCCGGCCGCCTCCATAAGAGACTCTCCTTGCGTCGAGATCGCGACTCCCATCGTGCCAGCGCGGCGGATCGTCCGCGCGCCCACGGCCTGGGCCACAGCACTTTCGACGGTCGTCGCCGAGAGGTGATCCAAGGACTCCAGCAGCCCGTCCCAGCCGCCGCCGCAGGCCAAGAGGTAAAGGCGAGCTTCCGCCACCACGATGGACTCAAACGGACCATCGGGTCGACCCAGGCCAGTCACGAGTTCGGTGTCCTCCGCCGTGCAGCGCTCGCGTCCCGCCATGCGGGTCATCGCAGCGAGGGCCCGACCGGCCGAGGTGGTGGGCACCAGATCCTCGCGCAGGAACGCAGACAGCCCGCCGAGACGGGCGGCCGCTTCGGCTGCACCATCCTCAAGGGCCTCACGGTCGAGCCGAGCACCAATCGAGTCGTCCCTGCGATCGAGGTCGCTCGTCAACTCATCCTTTGGAAGGTCAGCGAGCGCTTCCGCCAGCTCGGCTTCCGACGGCTCGATGCCCGTTTGGAAGATGCCCGAATGCGGAGTCTTCAGCATCTGCCACGCCACGAGCGGAACCAGGGTCAGCTGGACGATGAGCAGTGCCGCCGCCACCCGAAGAATGGCCGAGTCACGCAGGCGATCGCCGGCGAAGCGTAACAGCACGCCGAGATCTCCACGGCGGCGCAGGTCTTCGCGGGTGGTCTGTGCCAAAACGCGCTGCGCCACGCGCTGCGCCTGAAAGGCGTCTGCGGGGCGCGCCTCGTGCGCGGAACGCACGCGGCCCACAAGCTCCGCCCAGTCGCCCTGGTCGCCACGGGACTCAGCGCCCAACTGGCCATCCAACTGGCCATCCAACTGGCCATCCAGCTGGCCATCCAGCTGGCCCAACAGCACGACCTCAGCCGCGTCCGCTTCAGCGAGCTGATCAACACTGAGCTCTTCGCTCTTGTCGCTCTGGTTGGATCGATCGTTCTTCATGGCAGGGGAGGCTACGGACGCTTCTTAGAGAGTTCGGGGACGAGCGTTCGGTGCTCGGTGAGAGGCCCCGGAGGGAATGTGCTTGGCGTTCGCGTCGGATTGACCGCGCTCTTTGATCTGGTCGCGGACACGGTCCGACTCTTCGAGCGATTCCCGAACACGGTGGACCGCGTGGAACATGCGCGACTTGACCGTCCCCACCGGGATGTCCAGGGCGGCAGAGATGTCGGAGTACGCGAGGCCCTGGAGGACCCCCAGGTCAAAGACGATTCGATGCCCCTCGGAGAGGGAGGCGACGGCCTTGCGGATCCGGCTGGACTCCTCTTCGGCTTCGAGGCGAGCGGCCGGCTGGGGAACGGAGGCATCCGCCCCGAACACGTCGTCACCGTCCACGACCAGAAGCTCTGCGGAGCGCTTGCGCCCGCGATCGATCCAGACGTTCCTCGCGACGCGAAACGCGAAGCCGCGGAACTGCCCGCGCGCCTCGTAAACCGCGTGCCCGTCGGTGGCTGCACCTGCGCCCGAGCCCGCTGGTGCGGTCTTGGAACTGGGTCGGGGTGCGGCGAGGCGGAACAATTTGAGGAAGGTCTCTTGGGTCAGATCTTCGGCCTCAGAGCGACGTGCTCCGAGCCGGCCGAAGAAGCCCAGGAAGGTGCCTGTTTCCGCCTGGACGAAGGCCTCGAAAGGCCCCGTCCGGCCCCCCACAAGGGCCGCTAGCGGGTCTCGTTCACCGTCCCAAGAGTCCTTCAACGCACTACCCAACGCCCGGCGCACCAGGCGGTTCAGTGGAGTCTTCCATTTCCTCGCGAACCAGCCCAGGAACGGCACCAGGCTCGCCCACAGCCATCAAAACGGCCTCCAGCTGCCCAAAAAGGCCCTCAGGACCCTCGGAAACCGATCCAACGACCCGGATCCTGACCGTCCGCTTCTCGGGCGTCCGATGACCCAAGACCACCTCCAAACGAGGCTCGGGCAGCCAATCCACGACGCGGCTCCCCCACTCGACTACGGCGATGCCGCCGGCGCCGAGGAACTCATCGGCGCCGTCCGCGAGGAGGGCCTTTTCACGCCCCTCCATCCACGCGTCGAAGTGGAAGAGCGGCAGCCTTCCCCCTTCGTGGGCCTGCATCAACGTGTAGGTCGGGCTGGACACCCCACCCTCGATCCCCAGCCCCGCACCGAGCCCACGAACGAGGGTCGTCTTACCCGTACCAAGATCACCATCGAGGGTCATGACGCTCCCAGCCGGCAGTTGCCGACCGAGCTCCTCACCAAGGCCCAACGTGGCCTCCTCGCTCTGGGAGACGAAACAGCACTCCATCATGACCTGGAGATCATGGCACACGTGACAACAGACTCCTAGAGGGCGCGGAGAGAGTCCGGGATAAAGGGAGCCTTCCGCGGATTGGCGAGCACTCGGTCGAGGATCTGAACGAGTGCGTCCCGGTCCTTGGGCAGGGTCCCCTTGAGCGCCAGGTAGTTCGACGCATGGTTCGAGCGAAAGATGGTTCCGCGGAGTTCCGTCGCTGCCAGGAACGTCCGCAGCTCCTGGGCCAGCTCGATGGGCGAAAGTTCGTCGACCTCGCCGCGCTCCGCGCTCTCCATCAAGGGCGTGCCCTCCACGGGCGTCATCACTAGCACGCTCGCGAACCGTGGTTGGATGGCGTTGATCACCATCGCGCTCTCGAGCGCGTGCTCGTGGGAACCAGCGCGCCCGCCGGCTCCGAGTAGGACCATCGTGGACAGCTTCATCCCAGCGGCAGTGGCTTTGGCGGCCACCCGGATCATTTCCTTGGCGTCGACGCCCTTGTCGAGGCTCTTCAAGACGGCGTCGCTGCCAGACTCGACCCCCAGGTACAGCTGGGTCAGCCCGGCCTTCCGAAGCTGGATGAGTTCGTCCGGCCCTCGAACCTGAAGCGACTGGGGCGACGCGTAGCAGGAGATCCGGCGGAGGTTCGGGAAAGCAGCGTTCAGTCGCCCGAGAAGCTCATCCAGGAACCGCGCCTTGGCCACGAGTGCGTCGCCGTCGGCGAGGAAAACCTTGGTGACCTCCGCGGCCGCGCCGCTTCGTACCACGGACTCGATCTCGGCGGCAAGCTCGTCCATCGGGCGAACGCGGAAGCGCTTCTCCCGATACATCGCGCAGAAGGTGCAGCGGTTGTACGAGCACCCGATCGTCGCCTGGAGGATGAGGCTGTTCGCCTCCGAGGGCGGGCGGTAGAGCGTTCCTTCGTACTGAATCACTGGGTGGGACTCCGTGGGGGTCAACGGGTGTAGGACCAGCCGCGACCGGGGCCTGGCTGCCACGGCTTGGACTCGCCGGCGAAGAGTAGCGTGAGGTACTGGCCGGGCTCTGTCGGTCCGTGAAAGCTACCGATCCGTTGCCAGCCCGCGCCCGCAGCCGACGCCTTGAACTGATCCCAAGCGGCCACGTCCAGGGAAGCGATCAGCTCGTGATCTTCGCCGTCGTGCAGCCCGTGGTCCAAGGCCGCGCGCCCGGAAGACTCTGCCGCGCGCCCGGCGTCCGTGTGCAGCGGAATCTCCTCCGTCACGAGCGAAGCGGTGAGCCCTGAAGCCCGCGCCATCCGGTAGAGGTCCCACGCAAGGCCGTCGCTGAC
>CALHGQ010000157.1 GCA_938030175.1 uncultured bacterium
TCAGAAAATCCATACGGAGAATCCTGGGAAATATCCGCCCGCGAAGAAGCTGACAGCGTCGTGATTTCTGAAGGTCCCTGGCAGGGGAAAACCCTCACCGAACTGTGGAGCGATCCCAACGCCACCGAAGTCAGCCTCGAAGAAGGATTCGCCGAGGACCTCGGCGTCGAATTGGGATCGACCCTGGTCGTCGACGTCCAGGGCATCCCCGTCGAGCTCGCCGTCACGAGTCTGCGCAAGGTCGATTGGATGAGCTTCCGCATCAACTTCTTCCTCCTGGTCGAACCGGGTGTGCTCGAGGACGCCCCCCATTGGCGCCTCGCCGCCGCGCGCCTCGAGCCCCCCTCCGAAGAGCTCGCCCTACAAAACGAGATCGCCTCGGCGTTCCCCAACGTCACCATGCTGCGCGTGCGACCGATGCTGGCCAAGATCGCCGCCCTGCTCGAACGCATCGCCCTCGGCGTTCGCGCCCTCGGCAGCTTCACGATCCTGACGGGCCTGGTGATCCTGGCTGGCGCCATTGGAACCACGGCCCTGCGGCGCACGCGCGAGGCCGCGCTGCTGAAAGCCCTGGGAATCACCCGCAGCGGTGTCCGGCGCCTGTTCGCGTGGGAGTACGCCCTGACCGGCCTCGTCGCGGGGACCTTGGGGGCCGCCGGCGCCTTCGCCCTGGCCTGGGCCTTCCTGGTGTACCTCGCCGAGCTCGACGCGGAGCTCCCTCTCGTAGTCCTACCCCTCGCAGCGTTGGCAACTTCCCTCCTCGCCACCCTCAGCGGCCTGGCTGCAAGCACCAAGGCGCTGCGGGTGCAACCCCTCGAGACCTTGCGCGGGGGCAGCTGAGGAGGTCGCACCGCAGAGCAGCGAGCCAGGCTCGCGACTCCAGGGCCCGGGATCAGTTGGTGATGAACAGCGAGTTAGGGTTGCTCAAGCCGGCTGACGTCGGGGAATTGCTAGAGCGCACGAACGCTTGCCACCCGATCGTCATGCCGACCAGCGCCGCGTCCTGGGGCACGGTGAACTGCAGCACGTTGGGAGCCCCGGCACTCGTGGCCGTGACACCACCCTCCTGGAGCCCCATCGGATCGATCCAAAGTTCGCCGTAGGGTGACACCAACGGAGCTTGGAGCAGGCCCATGGAGTCGTAGACGAGCCGCGCGAAGCCAAAGTCCTGCCCATGGATCTCGAAGGGGACGACGTCCCCGAGCTGCGCCACCGTGGGTCCGTCAAGCACACGCAACTCGAGCGCCCCCATATCTGCGCGCCCGAGAAGGTCCAGGTCGCCGTCCACCAGTCGAGGGGCCCCATCGAGGTCCAAGTCCGGGGCCGTTGCCGTCCCCGAGTCCACGCAGGCGGTCCCTGAGCCGAGGCGGTAGTCCCCATTCGGCGCGTCCCGGAAGAGCGGGTCCACATGGATGTTGCCGTTGTTCCCCGCGTAGCCAGGGGTCTCCAGGTTGCAGTCCGTGACCATCCAACCCGAAGATGGGGTCAGGTCAGCTCCGTTGTTGCGAAAGATGCTTCCATGCAGGGTCCCGGCCGTGGTCCCCGAGATGATCCCCCCTCCGGCGTTGTCCGCCACGGTGCAGGAGTCCATGTCGATGTCCATCGAGAGGCTCAGGTCGAACCCCACCCCGTTCTGCGCGATCAGGCAACTGCGTAGCTCAAGGAAGCTGCCCCCGGTTCCGGTGGGCCCGACGCGCAGTCCGACAAGGTTGTTCACGAGTCGCACTCGATCGCAACGGGTTCGCGCCAGCAGGTTGTAGTCCGAGGCCAGCTGGATACCCGCTTCGGTGCAATCCCGGATGGTGCAATCCTCGAGGATCAGGAGGGACTCCGTGTACGACCCCTGCTCGGCATCGACCCCTATCGCACATTGCTCCATCAGGCACCCACGGAGGGTTAACGGCCCAGAGTCGGATCCGTCTTGCTGGATCTGCACACCACTCAAGGAGCCCCGAACCTGCACATCCTCGAGCACGATCTTCGAGTTCGGCCCATCGACAATGGCATCGATTCCGGGCCACGATGGATCGCCCAGGATCGTGATTCCGGACAAGGAGTGATCCGTCGCAGGAGCAATGGGCGCAAGAATAGCCCAACACGTACTGACTCCTGCATCGAAGATCGTCGCCGCTGAC
This sequence comes from uncultured bacterium, assembly GCA_938030175.1. Classification (GTDB taxonomy): domain Bacteria; phylum Planctomycetota; class UBA1135; order UBA1135; genus Saltatorellus. The sequence continues at coordinate 2,136 of CALHGQ010000157.1, forward strand.
CCCTCCGTGCTACGCACTTGGGCTTGGCTTTGAATCTTGATCAGCGGAAAGCTCTCCCCCGAGGCCGCGGAGTAGGTCCCGGGCAACAACCAGATGGTGTCGTTCGGAGAACTCCCCGCCGTGTTCGAAAGCGCTCGCGTGACTGTGCGCAATGCAGTCGCGGCGGACGTCCCGGAGTTGGAGTCATTTCCCCCCACGGGGTCCACCCAGGTCTCGACCTGGGGAAGCGCGGAGAGCGCCGGGGCCAAGAGGAAACCCACCCCCCACAGGCAAGAGGATCGAAGGGCCTGGCCAACAAAACGGTGGCCTGAGTGGAGGGCGTGGAAGCGAGACGACATGCTGAGACCTGCGTGGATTTCTGGGCGATTTGTGAACTGGGTACTGGGTACTGGG
>CALHGQ010000158.1 GCA_938030175.1 uncultured bacterium
CCCGGGAGGAGCAGGGACTCGAAGCGCTGCTGCGCGAGATCTTCCCGATATATTCGTACGACCGGACCATGTGTCTGGAGTACGTCGGGTACGAGCTGGGGCGCCCGCGGTACGACATCGACGAGTGCCGCAAGCTCCGCATGAGCTACGGCTACCCATTCAAGGTGCGCCTGCGGCTGGTCAAGCCCGAGCCCATCGAGGAAGAGGTCTACCTCGGCGAGATCCCGATCATGCTGGGCGGCGGCGAGTTTGTGATCAACGGCTCCGAGCGTGTGATCGTCAGCCAGCTCCACCGCTCACCGGGCGTCGACTTCCTGATGGACGCGACCGCCACGGACCGGGACATGCACTCGTGCTGGATCATCCCCGAGCGTGGATCGTGGGTGGAACTCAACGTCACGAAGAAGGAGGCCCTGAGCGTCCGGATCGACCAGAGCGGCAAGTTCAGCGCGGTGACGTTCCTCCGGGCCCTCGACGAGAGCCTCGGAACGGACCAGGCGCTGCTCAGGCAGTTCTACCCGACGAAGGTCGTCAAGAAGACCAAGTCCCAGACCGCGAACGCCTACGCGAAGAAGATCACCGACCGCATCGCGGTGGGGGACATCGTCGTGCTCAAGACGGGCGAGGTGCTGGTGCCCTCGGGCATGCCGATTCCAGAGACTGCAGCCCTCGAGATCGCTGGCGGCGATCTCGCTGAGGTCGAGGTCGTGGACGCGGATCCCCAGGACCTCGACATGCTCATCATCAACACGCTCCACGATGAGCCGACGGTGAAGAGCCACGAGGAAGCCCTCGTCAAGATCTACGGGCGTCTGCGCCCGGGCAACCCGCCTCAGATCGAGAAGGCGCGCGAGCTCTTCCACGAGAAGTTCTTCGACGTCCAGCGCTACCGCCTCGGTCGCGTGGGCCGCTTCCGTCTCAACCGGAAGTTCAGCCAGGACATCGGCGAGAAGGTGCAGGTCCTCAAGCCTGAGGACATCGTCAACTCGGTGAAGTACATCCTCGAGCTGCGTGCCGGACGGGGCGAGATCGACGATATTGACAACCTCGGTAACCGCCGCGTGCGGACGATCGCCGAGCTCGCAGGGGAGGAGTTCCGCAAGGGTCTCCTGAAGCTGCGCCGTACCGCCCAGGAGCGGATGAACCTCGAGGCGCCGGAGACGGTTTCCCCGCGGACGCTCATTAACTCGAAGACGTTCTCGAGCGCGGTGGATTACTTCTTCGGTCGCTCGGAGCTGAGCCAGGTCGTCGACCAGGCCAACCCGCTGAGCCAGCTGACCCACGAGCGTCGACTTTCGGCGCTTGGTCCGGGTGGTCTCAACCGGAAGCGCGCGGGCTTCGATGTCCGCGACGTGCACCTGTCGCACTACGGCCGCCTGTGCCCGATCGAAACGCCGGAGGGCGCGAACATTGGTCTCATCTCGTCCCTCGCGATGTACGCAACGCTCGACGAGTACGGCTTCCTCACGACGCCTTACCGTCGCGTAGAAGACGGCGTCTTGACGGATAAAGTCGACTTCCTCCGAGCGGACGAAGAGACCGGCAAGGTCATGGCACCGATCGACGTCGAGCTCGACGCGAAGAACAAGATCCTCTCGAAGCGGGTTCTCGCCCGTAAGGACGGGGACAACCTTGAGGTCCCGCCCAAGGAAGTCGACTACGTCGATGTCTCGCCGAAGCAGATCATCGGCGTGTCGGCGGCCCTTATTCCTTTCCTTGAGCACGACGACGCCAACCGCGCGCTCATGGGATCGAACATGCAGCGCCAGGCGGTGCCGCTCCTGATCCCCGAGGTGCCGATCGTCGGTACCGGCATGGAGAAGGCCGTGGCGCAGAACTCCAACATGCCGATCTTCGCCAAGCGCGGCGGCGTCGTTGAGTACGTCGATAGCCGCGTGATCATTGTCGGCGACGACGAGTATCACCAGCAGAAGTTCCGCGGCATGAACGAGCGCACGACCCAGAACCACCGTCCGGTGGTGCAGGTCGGCGACGAGGTCGTGGCGAACCAGCTCCTCGCGGACGGGGCTTCCACCGAGGGCGGCGAGCTCGCGCTCGGCAAGAACCTCCTGGTGGCGTTCATGACCTGGGACGGCTTCAACTATGAGGACGCCATCCTCGTGTCGGAGCGCCTCGTCAAGGACGACGTCTTCACCTCGATCCACATCGAGGAGTACGAGGTTGAGATTCGCGAGACGAAGCTCGGCAAGGAAGAGTTCACGCGGGACATCCCGAACGTCGGTGAGAAGGCGCTCGCGAACCTCGACGAGGGCGGCATCGTCCGGATCGGAACGTTCGTGGAGGCCGGCGATGTCCTCGTCGGCAAGGTCGCGCCGAAGAGCAAGAGCGAGCTGACCCCCGAGGAGAAGCTGCTCCACGCCATCTTCGGTAAGGCAGGTGTCGACGTGAAGAACGCCTCGCTGACGATGCCCCCGGGCACCCGCGGCGTCGTGATCGACGCGCACAAGTTCTCGCGCCGCGTGAACCTGACGGACGCCGAGCGCACGAAGGCCCTGGGCGTCATCCGTGACGCCGAGAAGGAGTTCCTGCGTGCACTGCGGGCCTTTACCCGTCAGCTCCTCGAGGACGTGCAGAACTCGCTCAGCGTGGTCATCGACGACGACCTCACGGGCAAGCCCTTCGACCTCGACGACACGTCCACCTACGACGAGCTTCGTCGCGTGAAGATCCTCTGCCTCGCGGCAGCGGAAGAGCACGACTCCAAGCCGAAGCGCGACGCGTCGCTGCAGCTCATCCACGAGTTCCAGAACAAGATCGACAACAAGGAAGCCGAGAAGAACAAGATCGTGAACCGCCTCAGCCGCGGTGACGAGCTTCCGACCGGCGTCCTTGAGATGGTCAAGGTCTACGTGGCCACCAAGCGCAACCTTTCGGTGGGCGACAAGATGGCTGGCCGTCACGGCAACAAGGGTGTGATCTCCAAGATCTGCCCGGTCGAAGACATGCCGTACCTCGAAGACGGCACGCCCGTCGACATCGTCCTCAACCCGCTCGGCGTTCCGTCACGAATGAACGTGGGGCAGATCCTTGAGACGCACCTCGGCATGGCCGCGGCCAAGCTCGACGTCCGTTGCGCCTGCCCGGCGTTCAACGGCGCCAAGGAAGAGGAGATCGAGGCGCTCTTGACGGAGGCGGACATGCCGACCACCGGCAAGTTCCACCTGATGGATGGCCGTACCGGCGAGGCGTTCGAACAGAACGTCACGGTGGGGGTCATGTACATGCTCAAGCTGCACCACCTCGTCGACGAGAAGGTGCACGCACGTGCGACCGGCCCGTACAGCCTCATCACCCAGCAGCCCCTCGGCGGCAAGGCGCGCTTCGGCGGCCAGCGCTTCGGGGAGATGGAAGTCTGGGCACTCGAGGCTTATGGCGCCGCAGCGATCCTCCAGGAGCAGCTGACCGTGAAGTCGGACGACGTCGATGGACGTACGAAGATCTACGAGTCGATGGTCAAGGGCCTCAACATCCTCGAACCCGGCACCCCGGTGTCGTTCGAGGTGCTCACCAACGAGATCCGCGGCCTAGGCCTCAACATGGAACTGCATAAGAAAGCGGTGCTGTGATGAGCAGACGGAGCTGTCGGGGCACGCTGACAGCAACGCTTTCTTACGCAGTCATATTTTTGGCCCATCCGCTGACGCGGATGGCGCGACCTGGGCCGGTCCGATCGGGACGCTGATCGCCACCGACCCAGGCAACTCAATCACTGATGCCTCGGCATCGGTCCCCGAGCGGGGCCTTCAACCGCTCGACCCCATAAAGGAACGACCCATGACGCTTGCAGACGCCAAGTACAACCGCATCAACGACTACGGCAGCGTGACCATCGCGCTCGCTTCACCGGAAGACATCCGGTCGTGGTCGTACGGCGAGGTCAAAAAGCCCGAGACCATCAACTACCGGACGTACCGCCCCGAGCGCGACGGCCTTTTCTGCGAGCGCATCTTCGGTCCGGAGAAGGACTGGGAGTGCTCCTGCGGCAAGTACAAGGGCATCAAGCACAAGGGCATCGTCTGCGACAAGTGTGGCGTTATGGTCACGCACAGTCGCGTGCGCCGGAAGCGCATGGGCCACATCAACCTGGCCGCGCCGACCGCCCACATCTGGTTCTTCAAGGCCATGCCGAGCCGCCTCGGCAACCTCCTCGGATGTAAGGTCGCGAGCCTCGAGCGGGTCATCTACTTCCAGGACTACATGGTCGTGGATCCGGGCGACACGCCCATGGAGCAGTTCCAGCTCCTGACGGAAGAGGAGTACCGCGCTGCACGCGCCAAGTACGGCTCTGAGTTCGACGCCGACATGGGCGCCGAGGCCGTCAAGAAGATCCTCCGCACCCTCGACCTCGAGATGCTCTCCGAGGAGCTTCGCGAGGAGCTGAAGGCCACGCGCTCCAAGCAGCGCATGAAGGACATCACGAAGCGCCTCGGCACCGTCGAGATGCTGCGCGACTCCAGCAACGATCCCGAGTGGATGATCCTGGACGTGGTTCCGGTCATCCCGCCGGACCTGCGCCCCCTCGTTCTCCTGGACTCGGGCAACTTTGCGACCAGTGACCTGAACGACCTCTACCGTCGTCTCATCAACCGGAACAACCGTCTCAAGAAGCTTCTGGACCTGAACGCCCCTGAGGTGATCATCCGGAACGAGAAGCGGATGCTCCAGCAGGCCGTCGACGCGCTGTTCGACAACGGCCGCTGCCGCCGTCCTGTGCTCGGCTCGTCGAACCGCCCGCTCAAGTCGCTCACCGACATGATCAAGGGCAAGCAGGGACGCTTCCGCGAGAACCTGCTCGGTAAGCGCGTGGACTACTCCGCGCGTTCCGTGATCGTCGTGGGGCCGGAGCTTCGCCTGACCCAGTGCGGTCTGCCGAAGAAGGTGGCCCTCGAGCTCTTCCAGCCATTCATCATTCGCCGCCTGAAGGAGCTCGGCCAAGCCGACACTATCAAGTCCGCGAAGCGCATGTTGGAGCGCCGCGACGACGACGTTTGGGACATCCTCGAGGAGGTCATCCGCGACCACCCCGTGCTGCTCAACCGCGCGCCGACCCTTCACCGAATGGGCATCCAGGCTTTCGAGCCGAAGCTCATCGAAGGCAACGCCATCCGTCTTCACCCTCTCGTTTGCGGCGGCTTCAACGCCGACTTCGACGGTGACCAGATGGCCGTCCACCTGCCGCTCTCCTACGAGGCGCAGATCGAGGCTTCGACGTTGATGCTGTCCAGCAACAACGTCTTCTCGCCGTCGAACGGTTCGCCGATCATCTCGCCGTCCCAGGACATGGTCCTCGGGATCTACTACCTCACGATGAACCCCATCAGCTTGCCCGACAAGCTGCCGACGTTCACGTCTGAGGCCGAGCTGTTCCTGGCCTACGGCCACGGCCACGCCACGACGCAGAAGCCCGTTCGCGTGCGATTCGCGGAAGGCTCCACGATCAAGTTCGGTCGCGGTGACGAGCCTGTGGTCGTGAACAAGGACGGCAAGATCGTGGTCCCCGTCAAAGCCGACGAGACCGCGGGCGCACCTGAGTACGCCATCACCACGGTGGGCCGTGCGATCTTCAACGACATCCTGCCCGAGGGGATGCCGTTCTATAACTACGAGCTCAACAAGAAGGCGATCCAGGCGCTCATCAGCGACTGCCATCACCTGCTCGGCCGCGACGCCACGCTGCGCCTCCTGGACGACCTCAAGAACCTCGGGTTCAAGTCGTCGACCCGCGCTGGCCTTTCGTTCGGCAAGAACGACGTGCGTATCCCGGACAGCAAGCCGGACATGCTCACGGAGTCCGAGGGCGAGATCGACAAGATCGAGGCGAGCTTCAACAAGGGTGTCATCACCGACGGTGAGCGCTACCTCAAGATCATCGACCTCTGGACGGAGGCCCGCGAGAAGATCGGAGCGATCCTCATGGGGGAGCTGTCCACGGACATGAACGAGAAGACCGGGTACGTCAACCCGATCTACTGCATGGTGACGTCCGGCGCCCGTGGTTCTGTCGACCAGATTCGTCAGCTCGGCGGCATGCGCGGCCTGATGGCGAAGCCGTCCGGCAAGATCATCGAGACGCCCATCAAGGCGAACTTCCGTGAAGGCCTGAAGGTGCTCGAGTACTTCTCGTCCACCCACGGTGCTCGGAAGGGTCTGGCGGATACGGCGCTCAAGACGGCGGACGCTGGCTACCTGACGCGGAAGCTGACGGACGTGGCCCAGAACGTCGTGATCACCCAGGACGACTGCGGCACGATGGGCAGCACCACGAAGACCGTTGTCTATAAGGGCGATCGCGTGGCCGTGAGCCTGGCCCAGGGCATCATGGGCCGCATCGCCCGCGACACGATCATCGATCCGGTCACCGAGGACGTCCTCGTTCGCGAGAACGAAGTCATCACCGGCGACATCGCGCTGGCCATCGAGGCCAACGGGCACGAGAAGATCCGCGTGCGAAGCCCGCTGACCTGCGAGGCGCCGCTCGGCGTTTGCGCACGCTGCTACGGCATGGACCTGGCGCGTAACCAGCTCGTCGAGCGTGGTCTCGCCGTCGGCATCATCGCGGCGCAGTCCATCGGTGAGCCGGGCACGCAGCTCACGATGCGTACGTTCCACATTGGTGGCACGGCCTCGCGATCCATTGAGGACAGCGAGATCAAGATCAAGCGCGCCGGTAAGGTCCAGTACCACGCTCTGCGTGCTGTGACGAACAAGGGCGGCGAGACGATCGTCCTCAACCGGAACGGCGAGATCCTGCTCCTCGACGAGAAGGATCGCGAGATCGACCGCTACGCCATCCCGACCGGATCGACGATCATCGTGGAAGAAGGCGCCCAGATGGAGGCCGGTGACGTCCTCTGTACTTGGGACCCTCACCACGTTCCGATCATCACCGAGTTCGAAGGTGTCGTTCGCTACGAGGATCTCGTGGAAGGCAAGACCCTCAAGATCGAGCGTGACGCGCGCCGTAAGGCCGCGCGTCGTCAGGTGACCGAGCACAAGGGTGACCTTCACCCGCAGCTCGTCATCGAAGACAAGAAGGGCGAGCGCCTCGCGGTGTACCCGATCCCGGAGAAGGCCTACATCGAGATCGATGACGGCACGAAGATCGGCCGCGGTGAGCTACTGGCTAAGTCGTCGCGTGAAGCGACGGGTACCCAGGACATCACCGGTGGTCTTCCGCGCGTCACCGAGCTCTTCGAGGCACGCCGTCCGAAGGAGCCGGCCGTGATGAGTGAGATCGACGGTGTCGTCGAGCTCGGCGATCGCAAGCGCGGCAAGCGCACGGTCGTCGTCCGCGCCCTCGGCGCGAACGGCGAGGTGATCGAAGAGCACGAGCACTCCGTGCCCCAGGGCAAGCACCTCCGCGTTCACAAGGGCGATGAAGTTCGCGCCGGTGAGCCGCTGGTCGATGGCCCGCTCTACCCGGAAGACATGCTGCGCATCAACGGCGAGGAGTCGGTCCAGGCCTACCTCCTCGGCGAAGTGCAGAACGTGTACCGCTCACAGTCGGTGACGATCGACGACAAGCACATCGAGACGATCCTGTCGCAGATGATGCGCAAGGTGCAGGTCAACGAGCCGGGTGACTCGGAGTTCCTTCCGGGCGCGGTTGTGGACAAGTACCGCTTCCGCCGCGAGAACGAGCGACTCCGCAAGGACCGCCGTAAGCCCGCGACGGGACAGACGCTGCTCCTTGGTATCACCAAGGCGTCGCTCTCCTCGGATTCGTTCATCTCGGCGGCTTCCTTCCAGGAGACCACCAAGGTGCTCACCGAGGCAGCCATCGGTGGCAAGCGCGACTACCTCGTCGGCCTCAAGGAGAACGTGATCCTTGGCCACATGGTTCCGACGGGCACGGGCTTCCGCGATCACTACCGGACCCGAGTGAAGAAGAACATCGACTTCGGCGAGATCGGAACGGGCACCGGCACGGTGTCCTTCGGTGGCGCTGGTGTGGATGACGCCATGGACGAGATGCTCTCGGTGGACGCCGCGGCGGCCGCCCTTGGCGTGGATCCGGCGCGCCTCTCCGGCGGCGCTCCGCCGACCGGTGGCGGCTTGGCCGATGGGGGAATGGCAGCTCCTGCCGCCCCCGCAGACTCGTCGACCGCCACGATCGACGGCGACCCAGCCGGCGGTGCACCCCAGGCGCCCACGACCGACCCCGATGCCGGAGCAGCCTCTGCGGGCTGATTCCCGCGGCTGATTCCTCTCTGGAGGGCCCTAGAACCCACTTCTAGGGCCCCTCGGAGAAGACCCGGCGGCACCGGTCCCTCTCGCAACCGCTCCGACCCCTCCCCGGAGTCCAGCTCCGGGCCAGACTCTGTCTTGAAGTCTGGGCGAGCCGGGGTTGACCCCCCAATTTCCCTCCGTACACTTTTACGCCGCTCTGCTGTTTTCGGCCTTCCAGAAGAGGCCCAGAGCGAACCCCAACCAACGCGATGCCGACAATCAACCAGCTGATCCGCAAGGGGCGCAAGCCCCAGACGAAGCGGTCCAAGTCACCCGTTCTCGAGTCCTGCCCGCAGAAGCGCGGCGTGTGCCTCCAGGTGAAGACACAGACCCCGAAGAAGCCGAATTCGGCTCTCCGGAAGATCGCCCGTGTCCGTCTTTCGAACGGCAAGGAAATCACCGCCTACATCCCCGGTGAAGGCCACAACCTCCAGGAGCACTCCGTGGTCTTGGTCCGTGGCGGTCGTGTTCGCGACCTCCCCGGCGTTCGTTACCACATCCTTCGCGGCACGCTCGACACCTCGGGTGTTGATGGCCGCGCCCAGAGCCGTTCCAAGTACGGGTCCAAGAAGCCCAAGAAGTAAGCCTCCCCTGGCAGGAGTTGAGCTGCGAACGGCGCCGTGCTTCATCGCGTCACGCCGCCACTCGCCACCGGCCCGCCACCTCATCCTCGAGAACGCGCCCCATCAACTCCCGCTCCGGCTTCAGCACCAGACACACGAGACCAATATGCCCCGTAACTTCAAGTCAACTGCTCACTTCGTCAAGCCGGACCCCCGGTACGGCTCACTCCTCGCATCCAAGGTGATCAACCAGGTCATGCAGGACGGCAAGAAGAGCACTGCTCAGACCCTCATCTACAAGGCCCTCGACGTCGCCCTCGGTAAGCTCACCGATGTCGAAGGCGAGAGCAACGAGGAGAAGCAAGTCAACATCCTCACTAAGGCCGTCGAGAACGCGAAGCCGAACGTCGAGGTTCGCTCTAAGCGAGTCGGTGGTGCCAACTACCAGGTCCCGCGCGAAGTGAAGAAGGCCCGCCAGCAGGCCCTCGCTATCCGTTGGCTCGTGGACAACAGCCGCAAGAAGAAGGGCAAGCCCATGCACCTTCGCCTCGCGGAAGAGTTTGTCGACGCCTACAACGGCACCGGCGCGTCCGTCACGTGGAAGGAGAACATCCACAAGATGGCAGAAGCGAACAAGGCGTACGCGCACTTCGCTCGCTAAGGCGAGCTCACTGCGCGCCCGCCTTGATGTCTCTGGCCCATCCCCTGACGGGGATGAGCGGTGCGTACGCGCACTGAAGCTGCTCATAGCAGCTTGCTAGATCGGGAAGCCCCGCTCGGATTCGTCCGGGCGGGGCTTCCTGCGTTCCCGGCTTGTCCGCCGACGTAGGCGCCTGCCGCCCGGTAACCTTGTGCCCATGACTGAAGACGTCAAAGCGGGGGAGGGCAGCACAGCTCTGGACGTGTTGATCCTGAGGGACCCACGTGAGTCGCCGAAGAAGTGCTCCCTGATCCCACTGCGCGGTACTCCGGGGGTGGAGTTCGTCACCTACGAGGGGGATCGGACCCTTGACGCTGCCGGGCGTGTGCTGCTCGACCCGGACGGCGACCTGATCTCTGACGCCGACCGTGGGCTCCCGCTCCTCGTCCTCGACTCCTCTTGGCGTCGCCTCCCCAAGCTCGCCAAGACGATCACGGGCGAGCCCATTCGTCGCCGCCTGCCGCCCCTCGTGACGGCCTACCCGCGCCGCTCCAAGGGCTTCGAAGACCCCAGTGAAGGGTTGGCCTCGGTCGAAGCCCTCTACGCTGCCTTGGTCCTCTTGGGTCACGAGAACATCGAATACCTCCTCGACAACTACATGTGGAAGCAGGACTTCCTCGAGTCCAATGCCGCAGCGCTTGGCCTCACCTAGTCATCGCCAAGACGCCGAGCTCCAGCGTCTTCGTTTCGTTCGCGCCCTTCTACCGTGTCATCCTCCATGGCCCTTCCATCGTCGCTACCTGCCCGCCTCCTCCTTCCCTTGTTCTTGCTCGCGTGCTGCGCCACGCTCGCCACAGGCCTGGGCCAATCCACCACCATGAGTGAAAACATCTCTGACAGCCAGCGCGCCATGATCGGCAGGGGGACGAACCTCAGCCTCTTCGCGAGCCGCTACGAGAAGTTCACCCCCGCGAAGCTCCAGGAGTGGGTGGGGGACGCGGGGACCGTCGCGGTTCTCGAGGGAACCGAAGCGGACTGGCAGGGAATCGCGATCACATGGTCCGACTTGACCGTGACGATGAACACGAAATCGATTCACTCCGAAGGCATGGTGGGCTACCTCGGACAGTTCCAGGGATTCGCTTACAACCAGCTCGCGGGCGGCGAGATGGACAGCCAGGTCTATGCGGTGATCCGGCAGATCGGCCGCACCAGCCACATGTACTCCATGTCGGCAGAGAAGCCGTTGCACGCGGAGTGCATCGCCCTGGCGCGGGCGATCGCTGACTCCGAGAAGGCCATTGTCTTCGAGTCGAACCAGGTCTTCGATAACGAGCTTCGCCAGCTGCTCGGCCCGGACGGCTCCAGAGATGAGGAAGCGAAGATCCCCGTCTTTCCATCGGCGATCGAGCGACGCGAGCGCAGCCTTGAGCTCTTGACGGCGCGTGAGCTGAAGCCGATACCGCTCCCCGAGACGATCGGGGATGAAGCTGTCCGCCTCCGCGAGGTTGACGCGGCGGCTCGCCGATTCCTCTGCGTCGCAGCCGTCGCGATGAAAGGGGATCAGAAGGACCAGTTCGATGCGGATGGGTTCATTGCCAAGAACGACCTCGGCGACTGGCTGACGAGCGATGAGCGCAGCTTTCTGGAGAGCCCCACGGACGAGGCCAGCTCGATCATGACTTGGCGGTACGAGGCCGCCTGGGCGCTTCTCTGGGCGCTGCAGCAAACGGACGAACTTGGATTCCCGGACGCCCAAGCCAACGCGGACCGAGTGATCGAGGCCGCGACGAAGGGGACGCCGTCGACGCTGGCGTCCAAGGGCATCCGGCCGAAGAAGGAGCTGCTCGACCAGGTTGACGTCTACTACCTCTGCAACTGGATCACTACCGACGCCCGCACCAAGAACGTGCCGGCCAAGGGCCTCGACGGATCCGTGGTCTACGAGCGGCTCTACGCGCTGAACTGGTTGGTGTTCGACAAGAACGCCGACTGGGACGACGTCCGCAACGACTCCTAGTCGTCAAAGCGGGCGAGGGGAGCGCGGCTCTGGACGTTTTGACCCTGAGGGAGAACTGATCTCCGACGATGATCGTGGCCTTCCCCTCCTTGTCCTGGACTCCTCTCGGGGCCATCTCGGCGGTCGCCGGAGAGACCTGGCGCTTCCAGGCCTGGTACCGCGACGCGAACCCTGCCTCGACCTCGAACTTCATGCCCGCGCTCCAGGTTCGGGATTAGGGCTCTGGACGGTGCCCCGGCGGCCGCACGATCACAGGTTCACCGGCCTAGTGCCTGGCGCGTGAGTTCCCCGGCGTCGATCTCTACGCAGTCATCGCGCTCCTGCAGAGCGGTGCGCAGGCGGCCCTTGTGCCATGCGCCGAACGTGATGACGACGCGCTTACCCTGGCCGCGAACCCGGGATAGCGCCTGGGCGCAGGGGGCCCAGTGGGCGTCGTTGATGTTGCTCCAGCCACCCAGCCCAAGGGTGTCGTTGAAGTGGACGTCGTAGGGGATCATGCCGATCTCCACGATCTCGTCGTAGCGCTCGCCCGTGTGCATCTTGACGGGGTCGTCGTCGAAGCCCTCCTGTTCGAGTTTGGCGTCGATCCACTCCCGCCCTTCATCGGCCTGGAGAGACTCAGCCGGGTGAGTGGTGCGTAGCTCAGCGAGCTTCGCGCGGCGGGCCAGGGCCATATCGCGGGTCCAGCCCGCACACGCGACGATCTCGAAGCCGAGCTCGGCCTGGAGAGGGAAGAGCACGTCGGTGTACTCCGGGAAGACGCGCACGCGCGACTCGGTGATCTTGCCCGTGTCAGCAAACTGCTGAGCGGCCTCGGCGAGGCGGTCGGGGGGAATCTCCGTCAACACCATGTCGGGCTCAGCCGCACGTAGGATGCGTTCGAGCTCCTCTAGCCCATAGCTCTCACTCGTCCGGTGGGAGCCGTGGATCATGCCGAGGACGACGACTTCTGTCTGCGGAGGTTGGACCGCGCGGCAGGAGCCAAGGGCGGCCAGGAGCGGCGCGGCAAGCAGCAGCGGCGCGAAGGGGCGGGACGCCCAAACAGATCTAGGGCGGCTAGGTTGGGTTCGCATGGCCCAAGGGTAGCGGCTGCGGTGCTCCATTCCGTCCATTGGCTCTTCGCGAATAGCGAACGGACCCAGCTTAGACCGGCGTGAGACCTTGCAGCGGCCCGGTCCCGTCCCCGAAGGGCCCATCGCCCGCACCGAACGCTGAGCTGATCGAGGTGAAGAGGTTGCACATGGGGGTGAGCTTCTTCTGCCTGATGTGGTGGCCACCCTGGAACAGGCCGCCGCCGAGGAGAGTGGGGAGGTCTTTTGGGTTGTGGGCGTTGCCGTCGGCGAGGGCCGATCCAAAGAGAACGGCGCAGCTCTGGTCCAGGGTGCCGTCCGCCTCCTCGATGGACTGGAGCCGCTGCATGAAGCTGACGAACTGCTCGACGTGCCAGCGGTTGATGAGCGCGTACTGGGCCTTCTTGTCGTCCTTCTTCTCGTGGTGCGAGAGGGGATGGTGCCCGCCTTCGACTCCGTCGAGGAAGGAGAAGTTCTGGCCCGAAACGGCGTTGCCGAACATAAACGTGGCGACGCGCGTGGAGTCGGTGCGGAAGGCTTGGACCATGATGTCCAGCATCAGGTCGGCGCGCGCGGCGTAGGTCTCGGCGGCTTCGGCCGAGGTGGGGTCGAGCCCTAGGGGCGAGGCCTGCACGTCGCGCGCCTCCATCGCGGCGATGCGCTTCTCAAGCGCGTCCACGGCGTGCAGGTACTCCGCCAGCTTCGCGCGGTCCGCCGCGCCGAGCCGCGCGCCGAGGCCCTTGGCTTCGCGGTGTACGAGGTCCAGTACGCGCTTCTTCTTGCCGCTGGCGGCGCCCGACCAACGCACGAGTCGTTCCATCGCGCGACGGGCTGAGATCTCGCGCTCGGCTGGGACCGCCGCTGTGCGCCATGAGATGTTCGCGCCGTAGACGGTGCTGTAGCCCATGTCGACGCGGTTGCGCACGGGCTCGACGCCGAGGACCAGGGACGAAAGGGGCGTCGATTGGCCGATGCGCTCCGCCAAGAACTGGTCGATGGAAACTCCGACTCGCAGGTCGCGGCCCCCTGTGCGCTTGACCGGTGCGCCTGAGAGCCAGGCGGTGGTCTTGACGTAGTGGCCCTCGCCAACGCGGCTCTCGTAGTTGCGAAGGTTGCCGAGCACGGACACCTGATCGCGGATCGGCGCGAGCGGCCTGAGCGTGGGGGGGAGCTCAAACTCCCGGCCCTCCGTCTGCGGTCGCCAAGCCGACGGCAGCATGCCGTTGGGGCAAAACAGCGCCGCGAATCGCTTAGGGGCAACTGGCCCCGTGGAGCGCAGTGGAGAAGCGCCGGCCATCGCGTCCAGCCATGGCAGCGTCAGCGCTGCCCCCGCGCCACGCAGCAGCGTGCGGCGGTCGAGCTTGGCGCCAAGCAAGACGGCGGGGGACTTCGATCGATTCATCGGCGTCCTCCACGGTGCCCCATGGGGCCATCGAGCGCAACGCCCCGGGGCCGCGCCCTGCCGAATTCTCAAAGTTCGCCTGGGATGCCTGGCCCTGGGGCAGCGCGGGCTGTCCCGGGCCTGCCGGCAGCACCCTCAGCAATAGCCCCCCGCATCGGCAGCGCAGAGTCGAGCCGCGCGTGGGGGCCCGGGCCCGCCTAGTACCACACCTGCAGCTGCGGTACTCCGCCCGCGACCACCGTCGCGTAAACGCGCCCGAAGCGCATGTCGAGATCGGTAATGCGCGTGATACCCGGCGGGGTCACATCGCTGAGTTTGCGCGGGGACGTCGGGTCGCTCACGTCCCAGAGAGTGACCCGTGAGAGGCTGTTCTCAATGGTCGTGACCGCCAGGACGGTGGGCTTGTAGAGGAGCAAACCTCGAACGTGCTTGTTCGGCTGATTCAGCCCGCAGCGGGTCGATCCGGGCACGAACGAAGGGTTCGCAGGATCGCTGACATCGACGACGCGGAGCCCGTATTCCCCGCCCGCGACGAACAGGTAGTTCTCCGTCGCGTCGAACACGAGGCCGCGCGCGCTGCCAGCGTCGGCCCACGCCCCCGTGTTGGCCCTGCCCACAAGCTGTGGATCGGTTGGATCGCTGATGTCCCAAGAACGGATGGACTGCTGCTCGGCCCCGGCACCGCCTTGGCCACTGCTGCGGTCTCCGTTGTCGATCTGGAAGCACCAGTTTGTCGTGGAGTCGATGACGATCTCCTCGCCGCTGATTTGGCCGAGCACGGATGCAACGGACTGCGTGTTCTCGTTGTAGATGTACAGCCCACCAAGCGAGGCCGACGTCAGGGCGTCGCTCATCAGGATGTAGCTTTCGGGGCCGCTGGGCCCATTCTTCTCGACGCGTCCCCACCCTCGCCAGTGATAGTTGGGGATGGAACCCGACGTCAGCGCCGAGGTTTGCCCGAATTGGAACTCGTCGCGGATGCGGAGTAGCTCTGTTGTGACGGGAGATCCAAAGCGGAAGCCGCTGTAGACCAAGCCGTTGGCGACGAACGGCTCGCTCCAGGTGCCGTGCACGAAGCCCCTTGTGTCTTCGACCACAAGCGAAAGCGGGTCACGCGTATCGATGGCTATGATGCCGCTCCTGAAGTTCGATACTCTGCTAACGGAGACGACGGCGAAGCTGTCCTTGAGGTACACGCCGCGGGGAATTTCGCCGGTGGTGCCTAGCAGCCCGTTGAAGAAGTCCGCGCTAACCAGCTGCGTGCATCGGAGTCCTGACAAGGCGCTTGAAGCCCCCCATAGCGAGCTATTCGGGGCCCTTCAAGCAACGCAG
>CALHGQ010000159.1 GCA_938030175.1 uncultured bacterium
CGCGTCAGGCCGCGGCGTGCGAGGTTCGCGTCGTCAGATTGGGAGGTGAAATCGTCGCACATCTAGGGGCTCCTGCGGTCAAGGTCTCTCGGCGGGGGCGGCAGTGTACTCCGTCCGCCCCCGTGAGCCTCCAGGACGTACTTAGTAGGCGGCCGAAAGCGGCCGCCCATACGAGCGGCGTCCCCTGAAGCCGTTACTGCGCTGCTCGAGTCTCCCCGGGGACTACGGCACGAACGTCACTCGGATCGCGTCCGAGAGGCCGAAGCCTGTGGGGTCCGCGGCGTCGCGGAACCAGGCCTGGAAACGTAGGGTCATGCCTGGAACGATCGGCGGCTGTCCGCCTGCGGGCATGGACGTTCGCACCCTCATCTGGATAGATAGAGTTTGCCCGGTAGAGATCGGACCTCGAACGAGCCCGTTGGAGCCGACGCAAAGGAGCCCGTTACCGAGGGGGGTCGAGCCCGCGTCGGGTCCGTAAACGTAGAGCCCAACGGTGTTCGAGGGGACCGTGCTCGCCTCAAGGAAGAACGCATCGTCGCTGACGCTAGAAGAGACGAGGCCGAAGATGAGAGCGGGGTTGCCCGTCGTGTTTGGGACCGACGAACACTCCCGGATCCCGATCGAACCGGAGAGGATGATCGAGTAGGTGGAGCACATAGGGTCAGAGTCCACCCGGAACACGCGCAGCGCCACATCCATGGATTGGGCTTGGCCATTGACGACGTTGACGGGCCCGGCCGCGGCGGAGTCGATCAGCGTGTTGCAGTCAGCGCTCCAGAGCTCTAGGTCGACGTCGCTTCCCATTGAGCCGATAACGTTGAACTGCATCGAGGTCGTCGGCTGGATCGTAAAGCGGATCCAGTCGTCGTTCGCGGGCGTCAGCGTGAGCGGGTAAAAGAATCCGACGTTCGAGGGAGCGACCGCGGCCGTCGCGCAGGTGTCATTCGGTTCGAACTCGTCGTCGAAGTCGCAGAGCTCTTGGGTCGCCGTGATGCGCAGTCGATAGGTCACCGACGATGTGGGGGCGACGGCCACGAAGATCTGGGCGACGACCTCAGCGCTCGCGCCGGTGTCGTTCAGCCAGAGCGTTGCCTCGGGGTCTCCGGCTGTCGCGGACTCAGCGAGCAGGACGGAGCAGTCCGCATTCCATATCCGCAGATCGATGTTCGCCTCGGTTGAGTCGAAGAGCGCCTGAATATCAGCGCGTAGTCCGGGGTTCACCTGAATGCGGAAGTAATCCGTGGTTTCACCAGCGTCGAGGCTGCGAGTCAGGAAACTTACGCCACCGCTAGTGGCGGCTCCGGCGGGAGCGGCGGTGGCGCAGGTGTCGTCGAATGCCGAGGATGCGAGTATCGGAGCTGCGAGAAGGAGCGAGATCAGCATGGGATAGCCTTGTTGGAAGTGAAGGTGCGGATGCACTTCTAGGCTACCACTCCTCCAAAATCTTGGGGACGCTTGTTCGCTCAGCTCGAAGCCAGGCAATGGGGAGCGCATGCGCGCCGAGACATTCCCCTAACGCTTCGAACCCAGCGCCCTTTGCCAGGCCCATCCTGGCGCGGTTTTGGCGGCGAGGCGCAGCGGCCACGCAAGACGCCTGGGGTAGCGCAGCGTGGCGGGCGGCTTCGCTTTACAGAGCGCGTTCACGGTCCTGCGCGCCGCGACGTCGAGCTCCATCAGGAACGGCATCGGGAAGTCGTTCTTGTCGGTCATGGCCGTCTTGATGAAGCCTGGCTGGACGTCGGTGATGGTGACGCCTGAACCGTGCAGCCTGAACCGAAGCGCTTCGACGTAAGTGCTGAGCGCCGCCTTGCTCGCGCAGTACGCGGGCGCCCCCGGAAGGCCCCGCGTGCCGGCTAGGCTGGAGATGGCGCACAGGTGCCCTTGACCCCTTGGAAGCATGAGGTCTTTGGCGTACTCGATGGTGGCGGAGGCGGCGATCGCGTTCACGGCCAGCACTTGGGATGCGGCGTCGGCGTCGTCCGCTGACTCGATGCCGTTCTCCGCGATGCCGGCGTTTGCGATGACGAGGTCAAGGGGGCCGGTCGCATCACCGTGTCCTTGGTCCGCTCGGTGGATCGCCCCTCGCAGCGCAGCGCTGTCCGTCACATCCACCGCGTACGGGGCGCCTCCGCTGGGCAACTCGGCCACGAGTTCATCGAGGAGCTCGGCTCGCCGACCCAGCGCGTGGATGAAAGTGCCACGCCGACCGAGCTCCATGGCGATCGCGCGGCCAAGGCCGGACGTGGCCCCCGTGATGAGCGCGGCGCGGAAGTTCACTTGGGAGGGCATGATGCACCAGAGTATGCCAGCTTCGTGTGCTCGCCGTCAGTCAGAGCCATGGCTCCAGCCCTCGGCGGTCGCAGGAGGTACCATGCCGCCATGCGCACTTCGCGACCTGGGCCGGCTCTCGTTCTCTTTCTCCTGCACGTTGCCGTCGCGCTCGCGTATCGCTTTTTCGCCGGACTCGAGATCGGGTTCGGTGGACGCTTCGGGCG
Source organism: uncultured bacterium (assembly GCA_938030175.1). Taxonomy (GTDB): domain Bacteria; phylum Planctomycetota; class UBA1135; order UBA1135; genus Saltatorellus. The sequence goes on from CALHGQ010000159.1 coordinate 2,496, forward strand.
TTGGGATTGGTTCTGGCAGACGCTCCGCATGGAGGATCTGCGGAGCGATCTCATGGGCTCGCTGTGGCATCTGCATGCGCAGCCGCCGCTCTTGAACCTCTACGGCGGCGTCCTCGGCAAGCTCTTCTACCCGCATCATCTCGTGGTGCTCGGCTACCTACAGATCTTCGCGGGGGGCCTCGCGGTCGTGCTTTGTTACCGACTGCTGCTCAGGATGACCGAGAGCCGCCGGGTGGCCGCTGGCGGCGGCTTGTTCTTGGCGCTGCTTCCAGGGTTCTTCGTGTACGAGGCGTATTTGCTCTACACCCTGCTCGCTGCCTTCCTTGTGCTGCTCTGCATCGAAAGGCTCGCGCGCACCCCTGACGCCCCGGGCCTGGGTCCGCTGTACGGCTTCGTCGCCGCACTCTGTGCGCTCATCCTCCTGCGCAGCGCCTTCCACCTCGCGCTACTCGGCATCGCGGTTCCCTTCGGCTGCCTGCTGGCCAAGGATCGCTGGCCCAGGTTCCTTGCGGTGGCCTTGCTCATCTCCTCCCCGTGCTTCCTCTGGTACGGCAAGAACCTCGCGCAGTTCGACTTCTTTGGGAGTAGTAGCTGGGGCGGGCAGGGTCTCTTCCGAGTGGTCTCAGTCGATCGTTCATGGGAGGAGCTGCAGACCTGCGACCCGATGGTCGTGGAGCAGCCCGCGTTCTCGGCGCCGTCCGCCTACAAGCCGTACGGCTTTGATGGGTCCTTCGATGCGCCCTCGCTTTCGCAGGACGACTTTCACAACGGCAACGTCCCAGCGATCTCCAAGGTGTACGGCGAGGCCTCCGCCAAGCTGATCCAGTCTGATCCCTGGGCCTGGCTTGAGAACGGACGCGCCGCCTACGCGTTCTATTGTGCCCCGTCAGCGCGATTCAAGCAGGTGGAGCCCATGGCCGAAGCGATGGGCTGGCATGAGCGCAGCTACCTCATGCTCTTCACCATCGGCGGCCTCACCGAAGACTACGGCTCGATCTACTACACGCTGATTCCGCTGCTCTTGGCTTTAGCAGTCTACGGCGCGGTAGCGCGCTGCAGGCTCTCCCCGCAAGCCTGGACGGCGTACTTCCGCAGCCATCCCGCCGGGGTCTTTGGCTGGTTCCTTGTGGTCTATACAACGCTCGTCGGCTGTCTCTTCGAGTTCGGCGAGAACGAGCGCTTCAAGTTCATGATCGAACCGCTCTTTCTCGTCCTCGTCATCGCGCAGCTCCGAGGGCTGTTCGCAAGGAAGGGCGACTAGCGGACGTACACGTTGCGGAATCGGATGGGAGTGCCCTCGCTTTGAAGGCCGATGGCGCCCGTCCGTACCGTGAGCCCGGTGCCTTCGTTGACGAGGCGTCCGTTCACGAACGTGCGAATCCGGTCGCCGTTGAGCTCGACGTCCATTCGGTTCCATTGACCCAGTGGGCGCTCCGGGGACTCTTCCATGTCGAGACGCCGAATGCGCCTGTGGGAGTGTCGGTCGCCCTCCTTTTTGGGGGCTCGGCGCGCCTCCATGTTCGGTACGATCACATCGACGACGTCATCTCCGATCACCCAAAAGTCGCCGGCGCTGCCGGATTGGAGCTGGACCTCCATTGACTGCGGCCAGCCGTTCAGGACATCCGGCTGTGTGACGTGCAGGAGGACACCTGAGTTGCCGCTCCGCCCCTCGTCCCAGGCCCACTCCAGGCTGAGATGATACCTCGCCCCAAAGGCGTCGCGCGTCCGCAAGTATCCGGCGGGGGTGCCGTTGACGCGGAGCGCGCCCGTCTTGCGACTGGACACCTGGGACTCTTGGGAAAACCAGAAGGCGATCTCCTCCTTGGGATCCTTGGCCGGCGCCGTGTACGCGATCGTCGTTCTAAATTCACCGATGACCGGCTCGCTGTCGACGTGCTCGCCCTTCTTTCCCACCGGCGTCCAGCCCGCGAGCGCATCGGTGGACTCACCGTTCCAAAGGGCCCTCGGCTGATTGGTCGGGTTCCCGTTCACGGTGATGCCGCGGAACTCGATCTCTGAGCCCTCGCTTTGGAAGGCGAACGCGCCGGGCCGGAACCCGCCCGGATGGGCGGCCGTCAAGCTACCACCCACGCCTCGATTGACCTCTTGACCGTTGATGTAGACCACGATCTGGTCCAAGCCCACTTCGACGCGCATCTGGTTCCACTCTCCCAACGGCTTCTCGATGTCATCGATGGCGCGACGTCGGAAGATACCAGCGATGCGCTCGCCCTCGTGGACGAGCCCGGTCGCGGGGTCGATCACATCGAGCGAAACTTCCGGGCCCAGGGTCACGAAGTGGCCCGCATCCCCAGACTGCAGCTGGACCTCGAGGTTCCGCGGCCAGCCACCGACGAGGCCCGGCTGGCCCACGAAGCCGACAGTCTCTGCGAAGAGAAGGAGGCCCGAGTTCCCCGGCTCTCCCGGCCAGCGCCACTCGAACTCGAGGTCCATCGTCCGATAGTGAGCGCGCGATGCGAGGAAGCCCTTCGGCGCGCCGCTGCAGCGCAGGGCCTCTTCCTCGTCGTTCCTCTCCGCGGTCCAAGTCCCGGTCGGCGCAGGTCCACCGTCGAGGTTCATGGCCTCCCACAGGTCAGCGGCAGGTGATTGAGGAGCGGGGGGAGCAGACTGGAGCGCGGCAAGGACCGCGACGCTGAGGGCGTGGATGAACATGGATGCCACGGTAACGACCCACGCCAAGAACGGGGGTTGCCTCTGCCCGTGCCGTCGTCCGTGCAGTTCAATAGGCCCATGGGAATTCGCGGGTGGCTCGGGGTCAGTGCAGCGCTTGGGCTCGGCCTCTATGGACTCATCATCGCGACGAGGTCGGGAACGAGGGAGTCCCCATGGACGCTGGACCGGACGGAGGCCGCCACGCGCGGCGAGGAGTCGGCCCCGGATCTCTTCGCTCCCCGTGAGCGGGAGGAAGCCCCGATCGAAAGCGCCCTCGGGCCCTCGCCCTCTGAGCCCGATCCATCGCCTACACCGCGCAGGGACCCGAGTCCTGGACTCGCGGCCATCGTTGCGTTCGGTCAATCCCTCGGACCGGAGCTAGACCTCGTGAAGCCGGAGCCGGATCCAGCCCAGCTGCAGAGGCTCCGGGACCTCACCCTCCAGGCGGGCCTGAGCGTGAGCGAGCTGACGGCCGCCGCGCAAGCGCTCCAAGCCGGGGACGCGGGGCGCGTGGCCCTCGTTTTGTGCACAACGTGGGGCGCCCAGCCGGGGCCCGAGAGCGACGCATGGCTCGGAAGCCTCACCAAGCCCTGGGGGCGCGGGAGCAATGGGCAGGAGCAAGAGGCCCTCGCGGCTGTCCTCGCGCTCGATCTTGGGGGACGCACCGAAGCCCTTATGGGCGTGGCCCAGAATCTGCTCGACCAAGCGGATGGCGACGACGACACCGCTTCGTTCCCTGGCTTGACGTCCCTACGCGCGTGGCACGCGCTGCGCGGTATCCCGGCGCTCGCTGGCGGATCGCTCGATGCGTTCGTCGAGAACTGGGAGGAGCGAGAGAGCGATCGACCGCGCGTCGAGGAAGAGCTCTGGTCCCTGGGCGTGCGCTCCTCCGTGGAGGTGGCGGACCTCGCCATCGCCGAGGCGCTGGAGGGGCACGCGGTGGCCATCGCAGCGCTGGAGTCCGTGACCGACGAGGCGTTCATCGGGGACCTCCAGGGGCTCGCCGAGAAGAAGCCGACGACCGTGGAGGAAGCGCTCGCCGCGGGCGCCGCGCTCAAGGGGCTCGTGGCCTCGGGGTCATCGGACGCGATCGCCACTGTCCAGAATCAGCTCGGGGCGGGGCTCGTTCCGAGGGAGCAGGCCCTTGAGGCGCTCCGGACGTGGCGGCGGACGCCCCAGCAGGCTTCAACCGCCGGGGCCATGGCGCGGCTGGGCGCCACGCTCCGGTCCGACGTCGATGCCCAAGCGGCCGTCGCGAAGGGTCTTGAACGCTGCGTGGCGCGCGTTCGCTTCCGCCGCTCCAAGGGCGAGCGGCAAGCGCTTCGAGAAGCGCTTGAGTCCGCCCTCGAAGAGAGCAGCGAGAGTCCCGCTTGGGCGGGGAAGCTGCGCGACTGGATCGCGCAGCTTCCGTAGCGGTCAGTTGCTGAACGTCTGGTTTCGGTTCACGTTGCCGCGCGTGTGGGAGCGCGGCGACTGCCAGCTGAAGTCGTCGTAGGTGGACCCGGTGCCGCCGAGCTGCAGCGAGTAGCCGTTCCGCGTGGACGAAGTCTCGTTGACGCCAATGGACGTCGAGGTCATGCCCGCGGCCGGGCCGTTCGATGCCTGGAACGTCCCTTCGTAGCTCAGGAACTGAACGACGTTCCCGTTGGCATCGACGAGGGCGACGCCGTCGGGCGCTCCGTTCTGCAGCCCCGAGATCGAGCGCCAGATGGTGCCGATGCCGGCGCCTTGGTTGCCGAGGGTTCCGCTAAGGGACTGGGTTATGTAGCTCCCACCGCCGTTGCCGTTGTAGGCCACGACGGACCAGCCGCTGAGCGACGTGCCCGCGGTGCCTGCGACCTCAACGCCTTCGTTGCTGTCGGAACCGCGGTCGTCGTAGTGGAGCTCGTTGATCCATACATCGGGGCCGCCGCCGCTGCCGCCCGTGAAGCTCTGACCTGTGTTGGGCTGGCCGGGGGTCGCCCCCATGGGCGATACCCACGAGAACTCCGCGGCGCTCGAGCCTGATCCATCGAGCTGCAGTGAGTGGCCGACGGGCGTGGCGCTCGTCTCCGACACTCCGACCGAGCTCGACGTCATTCCAGCGGCCGGGCCAGACGACGCGGTCATCGTCCCCTCGTAGCTCAGGAACTCGACGACGGAGCCGGTGTTGTCCACGAGCGCCAGGCCGTCCGGCGCTCCGTTCTGCATACCGCTCTTCGCGAACCACTTGGTTCCGAAGCCGCCAGACTGGTCTGCCAGGGAGCCGCTCAGCGACAGCGTGCTGTAGACCGAGCCACCGTTGCCGTTGTAGAGCGCGACGCTCCAGCCAGAGAGGCTGAGGCCCGCGGGGCCGGCGATCTCCACGCCTTCGCCTGTATCGCTACCTGCGTTGTCGTAGTGGAACTCGTTGATCCAAGCGCTGCCGTTCGAGCCGCCGCCGTTGCCGCCGCCACCCGAGCACGTGCTTCCAAACAGGCACTCTGCCCACTCGGGGTGATCGATGAACGGGTTGCGGTTGCCCTGGAACGCTCCGACGATGTCGTTGCGGTCGCGCTCGACGTTGCTCACGGGGTCCGCGAGGTGCCAAGCGAGCAGCGTGGACTTCAGTCCCATGTACGCGGTGCTCTGGTTCGAGCCCGTGTTGGACGACGCGATCAGGCTCTCGTTGTCCGTCAGGATGAGGTCCGGTTCCACCGCGCCCGTCACGCCGTGGAGCCCGCCTTCGTAGCGCACGTCGAGGTACATGATCGCGCGCGCCACATCGCCGCGCCGGTCTGACCACGTCTCCCACGTTCCCGTCGTTCCCGAACCCGACGTCCAGTCGGAGTTGCCAGGGTAGGTGCCGCTTCCGCCGCCCACACCGGCGTTGAAGAGCGTGACCTTCTCAGAGCAGCCCGCGCCGCAGTCACGGTAGGGCTTGTTCCCGCGGGAGCTGTTGTAGCTGCTGTTGCAAAGGAACAAGTGGTGGCAGTCGGTGTACGGGTAGTTCGTCCCGCCGTCGTTTGGGAACCCGTAGGAGCTGGGCCACGTGTGCTCGCGGTTGTAGTTGTTGTTGCCGCCGCCGACCTTGGGGTAGCTCGCGTTCCGGTAAACGTCGAGGATGTTCGAGCCCCCTGTGGGATCCTGGTCGGCCATCTCAAGGATGTTCCAGGTGTCCGTGGCCGACGAGGTGTACGGGTAGCGCGTGTGATCGTCGATCACGGCGTGCAGGGTGGGGCGCAGCGTAGCGGAGCTGCTGGCGTCCACCGAGGCGTAGTAGCCCGGGGGGGCTTGGGGCGTCAGCGCAAAAGCATAGGAGGTCGACGCGGCGAGGGCGATCGCCACGGTCCACAGCGGTTTAGTTTTCATGACTCGAAGGGGGCAGGTGAATCGAGGATCGAGGAGACCGATTGGCCTCCTCACCTGCAGCCTGTCAATTTCGTTAGGTGGACTTCAACTGCCACAGCCTCAAGATCTCGACAAGCCACTCCAGGAAACGAGAGTCACGCCCTCAAGCGCCGATCCAGCGCGCGATTTCCGCGCCGACGTCGGGGTGGTTCAGGTAGGCGTAGAGCTTGTGGGGATTGGCCCCGTTCGCCCCCTTCCAGAACGTGTAGATCTTTGGCCGGTCGATGATGCGGTTCACGTAGCCGCGGCGCTTCATCTCACGGAAGTCGTCCCCTACGTCGGCGTCATGGCAGATGAAGTCGTCGTACGCGGAGAGGTTCACCCACGTCTTCACGATGTCCTCTGGGTACTGGGACTCGGGCGGCTCGTGGGCGTCGTAGAGGTTGCAGCGCACGCCGGGGTCCCCGAGGGGGTTGCCGAGGGTCAGCCACAATGACACCTGTTTGCCGCGCAGTCGCCGGTACTCCGAAAGGCGAGAGAGCTTCCAAAGCACGTCGTAGGCCACGAGGCAGCCCATCGAATGCCCAAGCAAGCAGACGTCGTGCCCCTGCATCAGGGCTTCTTGGAGCGGCTCCTGAAGGCGCGTCCGGATCTCAGAGCCCACGGTTCGCCGCGTCAGGTAGGCGGCCATGTCGGGGGAGGTTCGCTTGACCAGCTCGTCCGAGAGGCCGAGCAGGTTCGCCAGCGCGCTCGCGGCCTTTGCGATCTCGTCGAGCCCCCGCGTGTCGTCGACCTCGCGCAGCCACTTCTTATAGTCGCTCTTCGTGAAAGCGTCGGTCGGCCTCGCGAGGGCTGCCCTCAGTGCATCGTCGTAGTACGCCCCGTCCTCGCAGAGCGCGTTCCCAAAATCGGGATCTTTCTTGGCCATCCACTTCCAGGCGTGGGTGCTGCTGCGGCGCAGGAGCCGATTGTTGACGTCACCGAAGTACGCGAGGGTGAAGCGCACGCGCCCGCTGCGGATCGCGTCCGCGGCGCATGGATCGCCCCGCTCGACGCCTCGAACAAGCGCCGCCCGCACGAGCCTCTCCTTCTCCTTCCGTGACGGCTTCGTGGAGCGCCCATGAACGAAGATGATGTGCTTGGGACGGTCGTGGAGCATGCGAACGAGTCAGATGAACCCTGCGAAGCGCAGCGGCCTGCCGATTCGGGGCGCTGATTCTCAGCCTAGCTAACGGTCTCGCGCGCGGGGGCGGGGGGCCGTGCGACGCCGTTGATCTCTTGCAGGGAACGCACCGTCAGGTCGCCGCGATGGAGCGCGCTCAAGGCGCTCACCACGGCGCGGATGCCGGCCAGCGTCGTGACGCAAGGCAGACCCTGGGAGATCGCCGTCGAGCGGATGTACGTGTCGTCGTGGCGCGTCGCTTGACCCGACGGCGTGTTGAACACCATGTCGATCTCGCCGTTCTTGAGGGCGTCCACGATGTGCGGGCGACCCTCGTGGAGCTTGTTGATGCGCTCGACGGGAACACCGGCGGCGCGCACGGTGCGCCAGGTGCCCCCTGTCGCGAGGAGCTGGTAGCCGAGCGCGCTCAGCGTGCGGGCCTCGGAAACGATGGGTCGCTTGTCCGACTCCTTGACCGACAGCAGGATGCGTCCGCGCAGTGGCAGGCGCATGCCGGCGGCCTCGTAGGCCTTCGCGAAGGCGCAGCCGAGGTCCTTGTCGATACCCATGACCTCGCCGGTAGAGCGCATCTCAGGGGACAGGAGCATGTCGGTGCCCGGGAACTTGTTGAACGGGAAGACCGGCGCCTTCACGCAGAACATCTTCGGCGCGACCTCTTCGGTAAATCCGAGGTCCTCCAGCGTGCTGCCCGCCATGACCTTGGCGGCGAGCTTCGCGAGCGGCACGTTGATCGCCTTGGAGACGAATGGGACGGTGCGCGAAGCGCGGGGGTTGACCTCGATCACGTAGACCTCGGAGCCCTTGATGGCGTACTGAACGTTCATCAGGCCGACCACGCCGAGCTCCTTCGCCATGGCCTTGGTGGCGGCGGAGATCTCCTCTTGGATCTCTTCGGAGAGCGAGTACGGCGGGATCACGCACGACGAGTCGCCGGAGTGGATGCCCGCTTCTTCGATGTGCTCCATGATGCCGCCGAGCACGAAGTGCGTTCCGTCGGCGATGCAGTCCACGTCGACTTCGATCGCGTCCTCTAGGAACTTGTCCACGAGGATGGGCTTGTCCGGCGAGGCGTCCACCGCGTTCTGCATGTAGCGGTCGAGGGCCTCATCGTCATAGACGATCTCCATCGCGCGACCGCCGAGCACGTAGCTCGGGCGAACGAGCACCGGGTAGCCGATGGTGCGGGCGACCTTGAAGGCGTCGCCGACGCTCTTGGCGATGCCGTTGGGCGGTTGGCGCAGTCCGAGCTTTTCCAGGACCACCTGGAAGCGCTCGCGATCCTCTGCGCGGTCGATGGAGTCCACAGATGTGCCGATCAGCGGCGCGCCTGCCTTCTCGAGGCCCGCCGCGAGGTTCAGGGGCGTCTGCCCGCCGAACTGCACGATGATGCCCTTGGGCGACACCTCGTCGACGATGTGCATCACGTCTTCGTGGGTGAGCGGCTCGAAGAAGAGATGGTCCGACGTGTCGTAGTCCGTGGAGACCGTCTCGGGGTTCGAGTTGACCATGATGGCCTCGTACCCGAGCTCCTGGGCCGCGTAGGCGGCGTGGACGCAGCAATAGTCGAATTCGATCCCCTGGCCGATGCGGTTCGGACCGCCGCCAAGGATCATGATCTTCTCCTTGTCCGTTTGGCGCGTCTCGGTCTCGTCCTCGTACGTGGAGTAGTAGTAAGGCGTGGCGGCTTCGAACTCCGCCGCGCACGTGTCGACCAGTTTGTAGACGGGCAGCACGCCCATCTCGCTGCGCATCTGGCGGATCGCCTCAGGCGTCGTGCCGACCGCTCCGGCGATCTGAATGTCGCTGAAGCCCTGCGCCTTCGCCTTTCGCATCAGGGGCTCGTCGAGGAGCGCGCCTGAGAGTTCCTGCTCGAACTCCACCAGCTGGCGCATGTTCTCGAGGAACCACGGGTCGATGTTGGTGGCCTCGTGGATCTCGTCCAGGCTCCAGCCAGAACGGAATGCCGTGCGGATGTACATGAAGCGACCCGCGTTGGGCACGCGCAGGTGCCGGGAGAGTTCCTCCTTAGATTCAGGCGTGACCCGGTCGATGCGCGCGCTCGGCGGAAGGCCGAAGCCGGCGAGTCCCGTTTCCAAGCCGCGCAGCGCCTTCTGCAACGACTCCTTCATCGTGCGCCCAATCGCCATGGTTTCACCTACGCTCTTCATCTGCGTGGTCAGCGTTGGGTCGGCGCTCGGGAACTTCTCGAATGCGAAGCGCGGGATCTTCGTCACGACGTAGTCGATCGTCGGCTCGAAGCAAGCGGGGGTCTTCTTGGTGATGTCGTTGGTGAGCTCGTCCAGCGTGTAGCCGACGGCTAGCTTGGCGGCGAACTTGGCGATCGGGAAACCGGTTGCCTTCGACGCCAAGGCCGAGGAGCGCGACACGCGCGGGTTCATCTCGATGACGGTGATCCGGCCGCTCTTCGGATCCATGGCGAACTGGCAGTTGGATCCGCCGCACTCGACGCCAATCTCGCGCATGATCTTGATCGATGCGTTTCGGAGCGTCTGGTACTCGCGGTCCGTCAGCGTCTGCGCGGGCGCGACCGTGACCGAGTCGCCCGTGTGGACGCCCATCGGGTCGATGTTCTCGATCGTACAGATGATGACGACGTTGTCCTTGCCGTCGCGCATCACCTCGGTCTCGAACTCCTTCCAACCAAGGAGCGACTCCTCGACGAGGATCTCCGAGTTCATCGAGAGCGAAAGGCCCCGCGCCGCGATCTCTTCGAACTCCTCGATGTTGTACGCAATGCCGCCGCCGGCTCCGCCCATCGTGAACGCGGGTCGGATGACGCAGGGCAGGCCGAGCTGGGCCAAGGCCCGCCGCGCATCGTCCATGTTGTGGGCGATCCCCGACTTGGCGGACTCCAGGCCCGCGTTCGTCATGGCGGCGCGGAAGAGGTCCCGGTCCTCGGCCTTGCGGATCACGTCCGCGTCGGCACCGAGCATCTCGATCCCGAGCCTTTCAAAAACACCGCGATCGAACAGTGCGAGCGCGGTGTTGAGGGCGGTCTGGCCGCCGAGCGTGGGGAGAACGGCGTCAGGTCGCTCCTTCTCCAAGATCTTCTCGACGATCTCCGGGGTGATCGGCTCGACGTACGTGGCGTCGGCCATCTCCGGGTCCGTCATGATCGTGGCTGGGTTCGAATTGACCAGGATCACCCGGTAGCCCTCCTCCCGGAGCGCCTTGCACGCCTGGGTGCCGGAGTAGTCGAATTCGCAGGCCTGGCCGATCACGATCGGACCGCTTCCAATGATGAGGATCGACTCGATGTCGTCTCTGCGTGGCATGTGGCTTGGGGGGGGAGAGGGCTGGTGCCGGGGGAGGTCGAATTCGGTGCGGAGTGTGGTGGGCGAGCGTCCTGCGCGCAGGGGCCGGGCCAAACGCTCCAAGTAGAACAGAACTTTGATCTACGATCTACCGCTGTGAGCACTCTCCTTGTGGGAACGTCGCCGGATGGATCGGACTTGGGGCAGCGCCCGCGAGCAGATTAATGCGATCTACACGTTGATCGCCCTAGCGGCGAACGGCGGCGGCTTCTGCCCGGGCGTGCGGGAGCGCCCGGGCCCGAACCCCCTCTGAAGGCACCAAGAACCCATACGGGGCGCGCGCGAGGGGGTCATCGGGGACAGGAACGAAGGGCCACCTAGTTGTACTCTTCGGCCCTCCGAACTCCGTTCCGATCCGCCTCCCATGCAGCACGTGCCCCCTGTTATTTGTCACCCCCTTTCCCAGGCCGAGCCACTGGTTCGAGGGAACGTTCCGGCAGCCCTGTGTCTGGCCGCGATGGCGCCCCTAGCGCTCCTCCTCGGGAGCTGTGGCGGCAGCGATGACGACGGCGCGGGTGGCCTAGGCGGCTCGGGCGCGGTGGGCGCCCCGGTCACCACCTATGTGGCGTTCGTGCGCAGCAACGGGATCGCTTCCGTCGCGCGGGGCAACCAGTCCTTCCAGTCGTCGTTCCAGGTGATCAACGAGGCCGAGGGCGGCATGGCCTTCGACTACCTCGGGAACCTCTACCAGGCGGACATTCGGCTTGACGACGACATGAACGAGGTCGGAGCCATCCAGATCATCAGCCAGGCGTCGCGACGGAGCTTCGACAACGGCCTCGGGAGCTTCAATCAGTCGTTTGATCGCGAGATCTTCGGGTTCAGCACCACCCTGGAGCAGCCGCGCTCCGTGGCGCTGGCCCAGGCTGGCGGCTGGCTCTTCGTGGCGGACTCCGGCGACGAAGGCATCAAGGTCTTTGGGTCGAGCGCTGGCGGCGACGTCCCGCCCCGATTCATCGCCACGACACCTGCCGCCCCCTGGGACCTTGCCTACGACGAGCCTGAAGATCGGCTCTTCGTGACCCTCGCGGATGGCACCATCGCCGTTTACGACGACTTCGTCGCGACCGAGGCCCTCGCGCCCACCCGAACGATCACTCCCTCCCTCGACGGAGCGGCCCAGTCCAGCGTGGACCTGCGCGGGATCGCGCTCCTGCCGGGCGATGTGGGCACTGCCCTGGTCGTGAGCGATTTCGGAGCCGTGGACAACGGTGCCGATGGTGCGCTCTACGTCTTTGACGATGCGTCGGCGGCGACGGGCCTCACCGTGGCTGACCAGATGATCGAGGGATCGAGCTCGGGCCTTCGGGCGCCCATCGACCTTGCTGTCAGCGGCGACGGCTTCCTGCGCGTGATCGACGCGGAGTTGAACCGGGCCGTCATCTACCCCTCGGCCGGAGAGCGCCGCTTCGCTCGCACGGCGAGCTTCTCCCAGGCCGTCCAGAGTCCGCGAGCGATTGCGCTGGAGGTCTCGAGCCCCGTCTTCGAATCCGTGCCGAGCACGGACCTCGACGTTCCGTCCGAGCCGATCCTCGAGCTGGTCGCGGCGACCGCCCCGGCTGGCATGAACGGTGAAGTCCTCCGCCTGCCCGCCGATCTTTCGGGCCCCGCCACCGCGATGTTCGATCCCGGCGTGCCGATCCTCGGCCTTGGCGTGGACTTCCTCGGCAACGTCCTCACGACATTTAGCCAGGACGTCGGCACGGGACCCGAGGGCGGCGTGCGCGTGCTCAACCGCCTCGCGGTTTCCCGCGGCACCGGCCTCGACATTGCGTTCGACGGCAGCACCGATCGCCTCTTGGAGATCATGGGCAACCCATTCTTCCCCGTTCCGAAGCCGGTGACCCCCGCCGGTCTCGACCTCGATGAGGGCGCGAACCTAATCATCCTGTCCGACCCCGGCCGTCCGGGCATCTGGAGCTTCGGCGGCAACGCCGGCCCCGACGCGGAGGAGATCTTCCTGATCGAGCCGGGCTTTGCGCTCGGTAGCGCTGAACCGCGGCAGCCGGATTTCGACCTCGGTAGCGATTCGCTCTACGTCGCGGTGTCCAACGGCACGATCTACGTCTACGAGAACTACAGCACGCAGCCAGCGGATACGCCGGATCGAACGATCACGCCGACGAACGAAGTGGGCGCCAGCCAGGTCTCCACGAGCCTCGCGGGGCTCGTGCACGACGCCGAGCGAAACCTCCTCATCGTGTCCGACACGGGCGCAGACGCTGGGCTCGGCAACGACGGCTCCCTCTACGTGTTCGACGTAGCGAACGAGGCCTCAGGCCTCACCGCCCCGATCGCAACCATCACAGGCGCTTCCACGGGGCTCGACGAGCCGATTCACCTCGCCTGGGATGGCGCGAGCCTCTGGGTGGCGGACAGCTCGAACGGCACCATCTCACGCTTCGATGATTTCCTCAACCTCGACGGCGACGTCGCACCCACCGCCAGCCTCGCCGTCCCTGACGTGATCGCCGTGGCCCTGCGAGCGGAAGGACTTGCCCCAGCGGTCGGCGGGTCCACCGGCCAGTAGTCCGAACGAGCCCCTTCCCGCGTCAGCGCAGCTCGATGTCTTCGCGGTCTTTGTCGCCCGATGCTCGGCGCACGGGCGACGATCGCCCATTGGCCCATTGGATGGAGTGGATGGGGTGGTTGGGTGCGCCCCTAGGCCCGACGGCCTGCGGAGCGCCACGTGGCGAACGAGGCCATGACGGTGTCGAAGGTCGCGAGGAGCGCAAGGCCCATCGCGACGTAGCCGACGATGGTCTTCACCGTCGAGCCGTCGATCTTGCCCACGTGGTGACGGAACGGGAGGCTCGGCGACGGCGGCAGCATGAAGACGGCAATGACGATCCCCGGAACGAGCACGAGCAGGGAAAGCTGCAGGCCGGAGCGGCGCCATTTCACGCTGCTCGATAGGCCCACCTCTGAAGTGACTTTGGCCATGCAGAACGCCGACGCCGCAAGCCCTCCCACGTAGAGCGCGAAGCGTCCGATTTGGAAGAAGCGGTTGGCCGACCAGCCGGGCCCGATGGCGTCGATGATGAGGCCGCCGCCAAGCGCGACGGCTGGCAACAGGAAGATGGCCATCGGGGCGACGCCCGCGGCGGCCGCTGCCTGGCCAAGGCCCCAGCCCGCGACGCCGAGGAGCACCGCCGCGGCGATGTCGTGCAAGACGTCGATATCGTTCAGCTCGAGGTCCACCGCGTCGAAAATGAGGCCGAGCATGAGCGCGGCGAGACCGATCCGAAGGCGCGTCAGGATTTTGGGGTCGAGTGCTTCCATGGTTGGCGCCGAGGGTAGCAGCCCCAGCGATTTGAGTCAGGAAGTTCCAGGTCGGTGGAAGCTATTCCCCGCGAGGGCGTAGCCTACGGACGTATGCCAACGCTCACCTCACCCGTATCCCGCGCAGGGGCTGCGCTCCTTGCGGCGACGCTGGTCGCTGCCCTTGGGGCATCGTGCCAGTCCGCTGAACGGGTGGACCAGCGCCTTCCCCGCGCGGAGGCCTTAAGCCGCTCGGGCAACTGGGACGAAGCAGCTTCGGTTTGGAGTTCGATCTACCGGGACTCCAGGGGCTCCGACCGCCGGGCGGGCCTCGAGTCTGCGCGAGCCCACTACCAAGCGGATCGGCCCGGAGTCGCCCGTACGCGACTGGCGGAACTGGATGGGCTTTGGCCCGGGAACGTGGAGATCCTGGAGCTCCTGGGGAAGGCCCATGAGCGCGCGGGCGACCCGGATTCTGCGCGCGAAGCGTACATGAGCGTTCTGCAGCTGGCGCCGGGGCGTCCTCATTCGCTGGCGCGCTTGGGCGTGCTCAGTGGAGACCTTGGGATCCCCGGCCGTGGCGCTTCCATCGCCCAGCTGCGGGCCGCCGGGGCCATTCAGTCCGTGGATGCGGCATCGCTCTTTGACCTGGGCCTTCAGGCGGCGTCAACGGGGCGCGTGGACGATGCGTTCACTGCGTTCGATGCCGCCATCGATTCCGGCAGCGTGACGCTCAGGCAAAAGGTGCAGGCGGCAGCGGCCATCGCGCCCGACGGCCGATCGATCCCGTGGCTGCAGTCGGTGGTGCGCGCCGATCCGCTCCATACCGAAGCGTTGACGCTCTTGGGCGGCGCGCAGCTCGCCGCCGGCTACGGCGGCGCGGCGCTCGAAACGCTGCAGCAGGCGGCGAGCAGCGATCCCAGCGACGAGGCCGCGATGCGCGCTTTCGCCGCGGCGCTCACCCAGGCGGGTCAGGCGGGCCGAGCAAGGGAGATCCTCGATCAGCTTGGCTCGACCGATCGCTAGCCGCCCGTTAAGGAACGCCGCACTTAAAAGCAGCCCCCCTCGAAGCCCTGGCTGCGCTACTCGAAGAGGCCCGGATAGCTAGCTGTCCTTCATCACTTCTTCCATCACCTCGCTGAGGCGATCGGAAAGTTCTTCGGCGAACTCCTCGCCGAAGTCCACCTCTAGCACGTCGAGCTCCTCGAACGTGTAGCGGCCCGTGGAGCGGCTGAACGGAACGCCGTACTCCCACTTGTTGCCATCTGACGCGTGGATGGTGATGGCGATTTGGTCATCGCCCTCGACGGGCTCCACGGTGTAAGAGACGACTTCGAACTCGGACATGGACTTGGGCCCTTCCTGGGGCTGAGCGGTGGTGGGGGAGACGGGGCGCCTTGGGTGCCCGGCAGCAAAGATAAGCTGCGATGAGCTCCTCTGCGCGTCTCTAATTCCGTTCGTTCGCGGTGGCCACGTCGAGCGTTCGCTCAAAACCGGCCTCGCTCCCAT
The DNA here is from genome assembly GCA_938030175.1 of uncultured bacterium. Classification (GTDB taxonomy): domain Bacteria; phylum Planctomycetota; class UBA1135; order UBA1135; genus Saltatorellus. Next base: position 17,769 of record CALHGQ010000159.1, read on the forward strand.
GGATCGAGCCTTTCGAATCCATGGGTGTCGCGGTCGCAGAGGCGCGCGCAGCGTCCTTCGACAGGCCCTGGGGCTTCACTTCCGAGAAGTCGCTGCGCCCCACGAGCCACACACCGAGGGTCAGGTTGAAGAGCAGCACGCCGGCGATCAGGAAACGCACCGGAACGGAAAGCGCTTCCACGACGACGTCCCCGTGGGAGCCAGTCTTGTTGGAGGATGCCGCCGGCTGGTGTGCGATGCGCGGCTCAGCCTCCCCCAAGAGACTGTCTTTGCCCGTCAGCGGCGTAATGATGTTCGTGTTCCCCATAGCGTGAGACCTTTGCGAAGAGACCTCGGCGTCCGTAGAAGCGGTTTTTCGGCTTCAAACCCACGCGGAACCCGGCGAATGTCGCCAGATTCGGCAGATGGAGACTTTGGGGCTCCCAGGGCGGGGCACGGGGCCCGTTCAGCGCTCGACGAGGGTGATCTTCATCCCCGGTTCGACCGTCCCTGTTTGAACCACGCGTGCCATCCACCCGCTGCGGCCGAGCATCAGATCCGGGAATCGGCGATCCACGCTCTTGAGGGTCAGGCACGGCGCCCGGACGTCGTAGATCTCCAGGATGACGTCGGGGCCAAGCCGCAGTTCGTCGCCCGGACGAAGTCGAGCGTCGTCGAGGCCGCGGGCGAGGATGTTCTCGCCGAACGTCCCGGGTGCGTGACAATCCACGTCGTCTTCACGAAGGCTCGCGTACACCTCTTCAGAGAGCAGGCAAACCGCTCGGTCGAAGCCGCCATGCAGCTCTGAACGATGTCGGTCGCCGACCAGCCCCGACTGCACGACCTGGGCGCTCGCGACGGGCTGGTTCGGGATGCCGCCCTTTCCCAGGCACACCGCAACGATGGACGCGTTCACTTGAGGAAGAGGTAGTACATCTGACCCGTGGACTTCGTCGCGCCGGAGAGCAGCTCCGCCCGGTGCCCCACGCCCAAGTAGATGTCGGCACGGCCTGCGGTTCGGATGGCGCCGCCCGTGTCCTGGTCAAGCATGAGCTGCTGGAACGGAACGATGCCCCCCTGGGGCGTCGGCAGCTCGGTGTCCACAAAGACCAGCGCGCCGCGCGGGAAGAGGGTCTTGTCCGTGGCAAGGGAGCGCTCGGCGGCGACCGGGACGTTCAGGCTGCCGCGGGGGTTGCCATCGATCGGCGTGAAGAACACGTAGCTCTCGTTGCGATCGAGGTAGGACTCGACCTTGGCTGGGTCCGACCGATCGGCCCAGCGCCGGATGGCGGCGAGGCTCATCTCGGACGCCGGAACTTCGCCCGCGGCGATGAGCGCTTTGCCCAGCGAGGTGTAGGGCTGGCCGTTCTTTCCGGCGTAGCCAAAGCGCGCGACTTCGCCGTTGGCTAGCTCGACAAACGCCGACCCGTTGACGTGGGCGATGTACGCGTCCACCGGATCCTGGAGCCAAACGATCTCCAGCGCGCGGTACGCCGGGTCACGCTGAATCGCGCGCCGCTTGGGGTACGGCCGAACGCCGTTCGGGGTCTCTTGGCCGAGGGTGGTGCCGTCCTTTGCCTTCACGAGGTCCGGCGGGAGCGCGTGCAGCGGATACGGAAACCGAGGGGAAGGCTCGAGGCTGCCCGGCAGGAGGGGGGTGCAGTACCCGGTGAAGAGGACACCCCCGCCGCGTCCGTCCCAGCCCGCGCTCTTGTAGACGTCGAACTCTTCTTCGAAGGCCGCCTGGAACTCCTCGGCCGAGCGGGTTTCCTCCAGGAGCGCGGCCATGCGCTCGAGGCTGAGGATCGCGCGCGCTTGGCTGATGCCCTCGATGGGAAAGAACTGCGACGCGTGCTTCGAGCGGGTGAACTGCAGCGAGCGCTCGAGGGCAGGGAGGATCTGCTCGCGCTGGACCCAGGATCCGGTCAAGTTCGGGATCTCGTCGCCGGGTCCCAGTCGGATCAGCGCATCCGCGCCGGCGGGAAGCGCGCGTCCGTAGTCAACGGTTTCGGCGGACCGTACGGGAGGGTACACCTGGCACGCGGCTGCGCCGAACGTCAGGAGAGTCAGCGCGGAGGCGCAGCGGAGGAGAGCTCGTTTCATAGCTGTCCCCAGGATAAAGACTTAGGCTAGGTGGGACCTAAGACAGAACCTTGCGCGTGACGATCGCCTGGAGGCGCCGGGGAAGGAACCGCACGCCGACGGCGCCGAGTTTGTTCGTGAAGCCCGTGACGCGGACGCGCCGCCCGCCGAGCATCGCCTCGATGGCCTGCCTCGCGACGTCGGCCGGCTCCATGCTCGTGGCCTCCTGGAGCTGGTTGCGCTTATGCCCCGAGATCTCGAAGAATTCGGTGTTGGTGCTGCCCGGGCAGAGCGTGGTGATCTTGACGCCGGAGTCGCGCAGCTCGTCGGCCAGGGCCTCGGCGTGGTGCAGGACGAACGCTTTGGTCGCGCCGTAGGCCGCGTAGCCCGGGCAAGGTTGGAAGGCGGCCGTGGAGGCCACCTGCAGGATGTGCCCGCGACCGCGGACCTTCATGCTGCGTCCGAAATGCTTCGTCAGCTGGGCGAGCGCGATGACGTTGAGTCGCAGCATGGCCCCTTCCCGGTCCCACTCGGCGTCAAGGCCGTCGCCGTACAGTCCCACGCCGGCGTTGTTCACGAGGATGTCGATGGGGCACGCCTTCTCGTCGATCATGTCGATCAGCGTGTCGGGGCCCTCCGGGTGGGAGAGGTCCACGTCGACCACCTGGATGTTGATCCCGTTGGAGCGTCCGATGGACGCTGCGACCTCGTCGAGCCGGTCGCGGCGGCGAGCAGCGAGCACGAGGTGCGCGCCGCGCGCGCCAAGTCCGCGTGCGATCTCAAGGCCGATGCCGGAGGAGGCACCGGTGATGAGTGCATAGCTGCCGCGAAGGTCGAAGGACATGGACGGATGATGACAACCTGCCGTCGCTCAATCCATGTCCGCCTCGACTTGCAGCTCGCTTCCTAGCAGCCCGCCAAAAAAAGTCCGCACGATCGGGCAGCGCCCCTCGAAGCCCTGACTGCGTTGCTTGAAGGGCCCCGAATAGCTCGAAAAGCCAAGCGATCCGACGCCGCCCCTCGAAGTCCTGGCGGCGACTCGTTCGCCTGGTCAGGACCTCCGGTAGCCAGCGCCGGATCGCCGGGATTCTTCGGGTGGCCCGCTAGAGCGTCACGTTCATGTCCGTGAAGTTGACCTGGGTGATGCCGCGCAGGCGGTTGCTGCCGTCGCGCCCCATGACGCTGTCGACGATCTCGGTGACGTTGTCGCCGATGTCCGTGATCGAGTAGTCGGTGCTCGGGCCGGACATAATGGCGATGTCGGTCCCGGCCTCGCCCTCAATGATGTCGTCGCCGCCGCGCCCCTCGAAGGTTGTCCCCGAGGTGTTGCCTAGCAGCACGTTGTCGAGGTCGTTGCCGTTGATGCGGGCGGTGGAGGGAGTTCGGATGCCGACGCGCTCCAGGTACTGGGATCGGTGCGTGTAGGGGACGGCCACGTCGAACTCCATTTCGAACGTGTCGTTGACGGCCGGATCCAGGAACGCCGAGTAGCGGTGGTTCGGGCGGAAGAAGCTCTCGATGAGCGCAAGCCCGTCCGGATCCATGCCGGCCATGTCGGCGCGGTCGAGGGCGGTGTATTCGCCGTTGAGCCCCGCGGTCCCGTTGCTGTTTGGGTCGTGCCCATAGAGGCCGTAGTAGGTGTCGAGGGCGACGACCAGGTACTCGTCGTCCACCTCATCGGCCGGAGTGGCGCCGTCGGGCGTGTAGATGCCCATGGTCACGGCGTCGGCGGAGGCCGTGTTCAAGGCGTCCTGGAACGCCGGGATGCCCGCGGAGAGGCCCTGGGTCAGAACGAAGCGCGCCGTGGCGCCGATCGAGGGGTCGTGGGCGGGTGCGATCTGCGTGTAGCTGGGGCTCGCCTCGCGGATGATCGTCGACGCATCGAGCTCTCCCAGTCGGTCGCCGAAGAGCGCCTTGAAGGCGACGACGTCCGCGTCGGCGTCGTCGTACGCGGCCGCGTTCTCGAACAGCACAAAAGTAGCGCCGCGACTGGCCATGGCGTTGAACGCCGCAGACTTGTCGGCGCCCAGTGAGGTACCTGGGACGTCGAAGAGGTGCTGGCGCACGAGCCCGCGGGTGCGGATCAAGAGATCGTCCGAGACGTTGTCTTGGCTCAGGAAGTGAACGCGGCTGCCGTTCGGCGCCGAGAACTGCGTGTAGCGGCCGAAGACAGCTTCGATACGATCGTCTGCGGAGTCGGGCAAGGCCACGATGCCGTCCACGGCGCCGGAAGTGTCGATGCCATCAAGCGTCGCACCGGGGCCCGCCGGGCCCGGCGCTGGAGTGCCATCGTCGCTACTTCCGCAGCTTGTGAGAAGCCCGGCGGCCAGGAAGAGCGGAGCGGAAGCAAAAGCGACGCGTCGGTGCGTCGAAGGAATAAAAGCCATAGCTGTTGCGGGGTTGACCCCGGGAGGGGCCCGAGTAGAGACGCGGTCGGGAGAAAGAGTTCGGCCCAGGGATGGATCGGATGGGTCTTAGCGTGATTCGTCTTGGCGCGATTCGTCTTGACGGAGGCGTGCAAAGAGCTCCAACACGGATCGGCTCGTCTCTGCCACCTCAAGGGCCATGGGCGCGGCTACGCCGTCGTCGCTTTGGATATATACGCCATACGCGCCGGGGCTCAATGGACCGACTGTCGCGCGCCCTTCTGCGTCGGTGTACTTGGCCGTCATGATTTCGACGCCTTCATCTAACGATTCGTTCAGGGGCGGCTCAGCCTGCACGAGAAGAATGCGCGTGTTGGCGGACGCGGTTCCATCGGCCTGGGTCACCGTCACGGTCAGGCGCACGTGTTCGTCCAGCCAGTGGTCACCCAGGGACCATTCGCCGGGCCGAACGAAGATCGGATCCGAGGCGTGCAGTGCGGTCGCTTGTTGGACTTGGGTGACGTAGACGCCCGGGGGCAGCTGGCTGAACGCGTATTCGCCCTCGGCGTCCGTCAGGCGCAGGGTCGAGCCTTGGTAGGAGTCGGGCAGGGGAACCGGTTCACCTAGCTCACCCGTGAAGTCAGCCGCGGGTCCGTGGTACTGCAGCGTGACCCTTGCGGATGGAAGCGGAGCGCTGGAGCCGTCTCGAACGGTGCCAACGATCGATGCGGCACGCAGGAGTCGAAGCGTCAGCTTCTCGCCGTCCCGGCGGGGCCGGTTGAGTTCGACGCTCTGCGGCGTGTGGCGCGGGGAGCTCACGAGGAAAGAGCGTTTCTCGAGCGGATCGGCCGCGTCCCACTCGGTGTGAGCCAGCGTGACCGTGCCGCTGTCCGGGTCCGACAGGAACGGCCCGCCGGTGGAGGCCGCGTCCACCATCGCGTCCTGCTTCATCCAGAAGCGCGGAACGGGCTGTCCGGTGATCGCGTCGGACGCAACCAGTTGGAGCGTTCCTTGGCCCGGCTCGTCGGCTCCCTCGGGCACGGTCGCGCGACCTGACGGATGCAGCTCGCTTCCCGCTTCGTGCTCTAGGTCCTCGGGTCCCGTGGGGGCGGGCGAGTCCCCAGCGGGCTCGGTACCCGAGGTGTGCACCGGCGCAAGCCCGCCGGGCGTCTCCGACGCCGGGGTACGCGCGAGCGCCATGAGCCCTGCGACGATCACTGCGACGAGGACTAAGAGGGCCAATACCGAGCTGGACTTCATGGCCAGGATTCTAACGGGGGGGCGTCGCGAGAATCGCGCGTGCGGCGGTTCGGATGGGCCGTCCCTCGAAAATCCTGTAGCCGCCTTGTGATGAGCTCGCTAGAGCCCCTGGCGATCTTCCCGTCCAACTTCCCTGGACTCGCCGCCTTTATCCCCAGCCATGGAGCCTGGTGCCTTCTTGACGGACCGCGCCGCTCCCGTTCCCAGGTAGGAAATCATGCGCTCGACGCGTCTCGCAACTTCGCGATCCCCCAAGGGGGTCGTGCGTCTATCCCTGTCCGCCCAGCTCTGGGCATTCTCTGCCGTGTGGCTCGCCGGTTGCTCAGGCGGCGTCTCGCCGGAATTCGCGGGCGAGCTCTTCGTCGATTCGTGCTCCCTCGCGTGCACGGATGGCTCCTCAGGGTCCCAGGTCGTCTGCTCGATTGTCGACGTCACCGAGAACGCGGAGATCTCCGTCCTGTTCTCGGAGCCGATCGACCCGGCGAGCGTCAACGCGTCTTCCTTTCAGGTCATCGACGCACAGAACGGTACGACGCCTGACGGGTTCCGGTTCGTCGACCCGGTCGAGCCGCGGCGCGTGATCTTCCGGCCTGCGGTTTCCTTCGAGACCGGCATCAGTTTCTCGTTCATCCGCAATCGGAGCTACCAGATTCTGATCCCCGGCGAGCGGCAGGGGGACCCGGGACCGTTCATTCGCAGCGTGGCAGAGAGGCCGAACCAGAGCCGCCTTCTGTGCACGGTGTCCGCCTCTGAGGGCGTCGTCGACTCCGTGCCCGGCAGCCCACAGGTGGTCGTGAGCGCGGACGTGGTTCTGGTCGATGACATGGGCGAGCCACTCCTCGATCCGAACGGGGACATCCTTGTGGAGCGACGGGCCATCGGCAACGACGGGGCGAGCGCGGTGGAGAACGTCGCGCTCGGGTCGGCGCTTTACTTTGAGTTCAACGAGCTGATGAAGCTGCCCACCGTGGCCAACAACCAGTTCATGACGTCGCCTTTCATCGCCGTCGAGCTCGACAGGGACGGTGATCCGAGCACGGGGGGCGTGGACCGGACGCCTATCGAGGGCTCGTACACGTACTCGGTCGACCAGGAAAGCCTGACCACCTCGCTTGTGTTCCGACCGATCGACGGCTTTCCCGCGGCGAGCCTCGACGATGAGGAGCCGATCCTGCTGATCGTGCGGATCCCGAGCACCGTGCTCGACATTGCCGAGAATCCGGTGACCACCGAGACCGGTGGCGGCACGCTGCTGGCGGTACCCCTGCGCATGGGCTTCGAGCCGGTTGTCCTTCCTGACGAGGACGGCGAAGGCTTCGACCTCTCAAGCAGCGCCGTTGGTTCGCTGGAGGCGGCGACCGAGACGGGCGCGGTTTGGGGCAACGGCGTCCTGGCCCCGGGTCTGTCGGGCGGCTCCGGGCGCCACGGCTCGCTGCGCATCGGCGTTGGCCGCACCGTGATCCTGAACACCGACTCCCAGGTCTTCCCCTTGGACGCCAACGAGTCGCTGAATGTCATCGGCAACCCCAGCGGCGTCCTCGGCGACGGTGGGGACTACCCCCGTCAACTTGTGGAGACGAGCGGCGTGTTTGAGTTCTCCACGCTCCAGGTGGCGGGCAATGGCCGGCTCGTTCTGACCGGATCGAAGCCCGCGCGGATCCTCGTGCGGGGTCTCTGCGTCGTGGCGCAGGGCGCCGTGATCGATGCGTCGGGCCGTAGTGCGCCGACCCATGACTCGACAATCCCCGACAACGACGACTTCTTCGGGACCTTCGCTGGGGGCCAGGTCGCACCGATTGGCGGACCCGGCGGCGCGCTTGGCGGATTCGGCGGCGATCGCGCGGACTTCTCCGGCAACGATGACTTCTTGGACGTCGGCGGGGTGGCGAACCCAAACTCGAACAGGAACGGCCGGTCCGGCGTCGGGGTGGGGCTTGGGGAGGCCGGACGCGGGAACGGCGGAGGCGCTTTCCCCGCGCTCTTGCCGACTGTCCTTACGTCGATCCTTCCTGAGCTCGGGGACATTGGATTCAATGTTCTGACGGATCCCCTGGGCGGCGATGAAGCAGGCGACGTGTGCATGACCCCACAGATCGGCGGCGTGGGGAGCGGCGGCGGCTACTCGGAGGCGGGCGGAGCTGGGGTGGCGAACCCAGCGTTCGTTTCGACGGAGAACCCGATGCAGGGCACCGCGCCTGGAGACTCCACGAGCACGCCCACCGTGGCGCTGGCGAATCCGAGCGTCGACAACATCGGCTACACCCGCCGGATCCTGCGCTGGGAAGAAGGGCACCTGGTAGGGGGCGCCAGCGGCGGCGGCGGTGGCAACCATCCCTACGCTACGATCAACGATGCGGAGACGCCCGTCGACGCACTGGAGTGCACGGACCCCGCGCTGGAGATCTCCCGTTGGAACGACCACAGCGCCGGATCGGGTGGAGGAGGTGGCGGCGCCGTTGAGGTGTTCGCTGGCCGCGAGCTCCGGCTGAACGGGGCGGTCGTCGCGACTGGAGGTGACGGGGGCAGCGCGCTCGCCGCTATCGACACGGACGGCTCGTTCGCTATGCCGGGCGGCGGTGGTTCCGGCGGAGCGATCCGCCTGCGCGCGCCGGAGGTGGTCTTGGGTCTACAGTCGCGAATCGACGTCGGGGGCGGCCTCGGCGGCAGCGCCCCGTGGACGCAGTTTGGCGCAGGCATCTTCACGGTGGGCGGTGCGGGTAGCGCTGGGCTCATCCGCATCGAGGACGCATCGAGTCTGCTCACCTTCGCCGACGTGGCAGCCCGCGTGGTGCCGGAGGAGATGAACCCCGAGCGGTACCTGAGCGTGGCGCCAGGATTCGTGGACCCAAGCAGCATTGTTCTCCTGCGTCCTGACTCCATGAGCGGCGCCACCGGCTGCTGGATGCGCCCCCCGGGCCCGTTCACCTCGCTTGAGTTGCGCGGCGACGACGGCGCGTCCAACACGGTGGAGTCCAAGGGTTGGACGATGGACGTCGTTCTGGCGAGCGGCGTGACTCGCCCGTTCCGAGGGACGCCCGATGGCTCGCCCAGCTGGGAAGAGCAATACGGCAACCTCCTCGGCTACGACCTCCAGCTCGGCGAAGTGGCTTCGCCCATCGTCGTCAGGTTCCAAGGCGCGAGGTCCGTGGGCCAGACGCTCCTCAACCCCTGCGACATCAACTTGGACGAGCGTCCAATCGATCAGATCGCCTCCGGTTCACTCACCCCCTGGGTGGCGCACCCAGCCGATCTCCAGCTTCTCACGAACGCTGCAGGGGCTTCGTTCCAGCCGACGATGATCCGCTACATCGTTCTGTTCGACCGAACGATTGACCCGGCGAACTCCGATTCCCCGGGCCAGATCCTGATCAACGAAGCGGTGGTTGGTGTCGACAACCTTCGTATCGAAGCAGATCCGAGGTGATCAAGAGCGTCCTTCTTTCACTAGAAGGGCGCGCCACCCAGGATCCAGTCGCGGATGAGGTTGATGTCGCCAGCCAGGGCTCCGTTGAGGGGCATTTGGGAGCCGCAGGACGGCGTGGCGTTCGAGAGCTTGTCGTACAGCAGGCTGGCTCCGAGGTCGCCCGGCACGACGTAGGTGCTGCCGCCGCAGCCGGGGCTGCTCGACTGGGCGTTCACCAAGGCGGCGTAACCCATCGTCGGCGTGAAGCCCATGTTGAGTCCTCCGAATCCGCCCGAGCCGTGACAGGTGATGCACGCTGGTGCGTTGATGTTCGACTGGGCGAGGATGGGCCAGATGTCGTCGCTGAACGTCGGAACGAGCGGCGCGAAGTCGATGATCAGCCCCGGGCTGAAGTTCGAGGTCGGGCCGGTGGGCGTCGTATCCCTGTGCCAGAACTGGAAGACCCAGTCCTCCGTGGGCAGGACGGCCACGTTGCCCGTAGGGGACGGCAGTGCGGTGAGGTCGACGCTGAAGCTGACGGCGCCGGAGGTGCCGGTGTTGAGCACGTTGCCCGCGTAGCGGCCGATGGCGCCGGAGATGCACAGGGTGCCCGTGCTGCCCCCGGGGTTGAACGTCGCGCCGGGGTCGGGGCCAACGATGAAGTAGCCGAGGGAGTTTTGCGGGAGGCTCGTGACGGAGAGCGTGACGTCGTTCTGGCTGACCACTGTGCTGCCGAAACCGGTGATCTCGGACGGGTTGCCCGTGGAGTTGGCCACGCCCGAGCAGAAGCCAGAGCTGCCGATCTGGGCAGCGGCACCTGGTGCTGAAAGAAGGCCGAGGAGCGCGAGCAGCGGGGTGAAGAGAGGAGTCTTGAGGTTCTTCATGGATGGAGAGGCGGAAGGGACGTGGGGGCGGCTCCCATTGGAGTCCAACGGGGTGAGCGCCGGGCTCCGGACGGCGTTGCAGAGAATCTCCGTCTCAATTTGTGTTGTCCCTCCCGGTGGGCACGCCTGGGTCTCACCCCCGCATACCAGGACCTCGAGGGCAGCAGCGGACCCGTCGATGCCGCCCCAGGGCCCAAGAGACGGGGCCGTACCGCGCGCTTTTTCCCAAGGAGCCTGTCGCGCATGGACGAATCCGCCAAAGCGCGACAGGCTCAGAGGTGTCGATGGTTCTTTCCATCGCACCATGGATCAAGCGTGGGCGGTACGGCCCTTAGTCACTGACTACGCAGTGAACTCGCGGTTCGCCGAGGCGGGCCCGACCCAGAGGCTCTCGATACGCCTGGGCGTCGGCTCCTTGTCGGGGGTTGGGGGTGTTCCAGGGGCTTCGCACAGGAAGAGCCCGCCCGGGATCTCACACTGGTCGTCCCAGAAACTCCAGGCGATGCCCACCCGTTCGGACGCGCCGTTGAACTGCGAGTTGCGGATCACGATGTTGTAGATGCCATCGAGCGGCGCCGTGAAGTCCACGATCTCGTAGTTGTTGAACGTCGACAGAGAGGCGGTGATCGAGATCATCGAGGACGGGAGGTCCACGATCAGCTCGAGGTCAGCATCCAGCGACGTGCTGGAGTAGTCGGACGTGCCCCTGGCCGACCATGCGATACAGACGCGGGTACGCCTTCCGCGCCGAATCTTGACGGGAATCCGGTACTCGTTGAAGCTGTTGAAGCTGCTTGGCGTCAGGGTGACGGCACGGACACGGTTGTCTTGCCCCATGTTGTGCGCTGCGAGGGTGTGCACAGCACCGGCCCCGTCCAGGTCAGAGAGCCGGGTGGCCCCTTCGACGTTGTGCCAAGCGCTGGCCATGACGCCTGCCATGGCCGCCTCGGGAGCCCAGCGCGCGGTGCCGTCCGCCTTCATCAGGTGCGTGACCGTGCCTGTCACGAAGGGAGAGGCGAAGCTCGTTCCGCTGTAGCAGTCGCGGATCCAAGTCGGCGCCAACCCGAGGGTGTCGATGCACGAGCCGCTTGCCGTCACGTTGGGCTTCATGCATTGGTTGGACGGATCACCGGCGGACGAGAAGCTGCTCATGGAGTCGTCGCCCCACGAGGCTGTGCCGGAGTCGTTGAAGGAACCGGCCGTAATCACGTTCCATGCGGCTCCGGGGCTTCTCACCGTCGAGGTAGCGCCTTCGTTGCCGGAAGCCGCGATGTAGGAGTCCTGGTAGACGCGGCTCTGGTAGTCGAACATCCGGCTGAAGTAGTCGTAGAGCGAACTTGACGTCGTGTAGCCCCAGCTGTTGTTCGTGAGGTCGACGTTTCTGGTCGTGACCCACTCTGCTGCGGCTGTGATATCCGTCATGGAGTACGTCGCGGCGTTGGCGCTGTAGAGGCTAACGCCAGCTGCAGAACCGATTCGGTCTGGCCGCGTCGATGCGATACAGCCGGCCGTTCCCTGGACGTGTGTGTCGGGGTTCGGGCTCAGCGGGTTGAACCACTGGGTCACGGACAGGTTCGGGTGCGCCGGATCCACACCGTTGTTCTCCAGCACGGCGCAGCGAATGCCGCTTCCATCGAAGCCCGCGTTCGTGAGGTAGTTCGTGTAGTGGGCCGCGTTGGCCACATCCATGAGATCCTCGGCTTCACCCTCGGCGTAGAGGGTGTCGACCTCGTCCCATGACGCGATCGTCTCGATCATCTCCGCCGGCGCGGTGATCGAGATGACCGGGAACGCACCGGAAACAAGGCGTACCTTCGCGCCGAGGGCACGAAGGCGCTCGCCCACCGGCTGGTTGTTCGCTTGCACAAGCTCCCGGGCGTATTCACCGATCTGAGCCTCGATCGGCTCGACCTCCTCGGGGATGAGGGACTCGATGTCCACGCTGCTCTCGATCTCTTGCCGCAGCGTGTCGATCGGGTCCGTGTCGAACCTGAGCCAGATCACCACCTCGTGGAGTTCGGTCGAGCCATCTGCGAGAGCCGCCAGCAAAGCGGGCTCGATCTTGGCCTGCGGACTCGCCTGCCTTGCGGCCGCTTCCGCGGCTCGTACCGCCTGCAGGTTCACTGGCTGCCCGAGCTCGTCGGTGTAGGACAGGCCGAACTGTCCCGTCTCTAGGCTGAAGGTCTTTTGGACGTGAACCTTCTGCTGTGTCAGGGGGAAGGAGTAGGTGGCGCCCTCCGTCAGCGTCTCTTGACTGAGCTCCGGGGCCACGGGTGGAGTGCCAGTCGTACCTTGACTCGAATTCTGGGACCATGCTGTGCCGGCGAGCACCGAAGCGCTGGCCAGCAGGAAGAATGACTGATTCATCTTGATCTTGAAGTACAGAGAAATGGATCGCCGTGATCCCCTGTCAAGTACCCGAGTTGGAACGGAAGAAAAGCTCCGTTGCGCCGCCCTTGGGCGGATCGCGCTTGTGCAGCTCACCGATAAGAGCGGTGCGCTGCGCAGTTCGGACCACGGCCAGAGTGGGGGAGCCCCGTGCTACAGCGTGGTCATCAGCCAAGGGCCGCAACGCCGGGGGTCGCCGCTGGCTCCATGGCGCTTGGCGGACAACGGTTGCGCGAGTCTCCGTTCTTCCGTGCCCATCGGGGAGAAGCTCGCACGGCAACCTTCCCAAGTACTTTCCAGGGTTCTGATCTGCCCGCAAGCGTTCCGCAGATAGGACCTCGTAGATCGAGGCTGCGTCTTGCGCAACCGTTCCGCGTCAGCACCGGCGACGCCTCGTTGCTCTCATTCAGCGCCGAAGAAGTCCCGTACGCGGGACGCAGGTGTGGGGGTCCTGGTACATTCGCGCCGCCTTGTCTTCCCCAAGCTCACCACTGGTTCTCGGGTCATCCTCGCGATACCGCGCCGAATTGCTGACGCGTCTCGGGGTCCCGTTCACGCAGACCTCACCGAACGTCAACGAGCTTTCCTACGACGATCGGTTCGCAGAGATCCCCGCCGAAGACTTCGCGCTGCTGCTCGCCCGGGCGAAAGCGACCGCGCTGATCCAGAGGGACGGCGACCGCTGGCTACTTTGCGCGGACCAAGTTGGCGTCCTTGAGGTGGACGGGGAGCGCGTCCTCTTGCGCAAGCCCGGCACGCCCGAAGCCTGCGTCGACCAGCTCATGGAGCTCTCTGGCCGTACCCATCGGCTGGTCAATGGCATCGTGCTCCACTCGGAGATCGACGGAAAGGAGCTCACAGCGATCGACGTCCAAACGCTCACCATGCGGGCGTTCGATCGAGCCGAGGCCGAGGCGTACGTGGCGCTGCGTTCGCCCCTCGACTGCGCGGGCGGCTACCGCATCGAGGACGAGGGGATCCGGCTGTTCGAGAGCATCGACAGCCGCGACTACACGGGGATCATCGGCTTGCCGTTGATCGCGACGGCCCGCCTGTTCCGCGAGGCTGGGTTGCTCTAGGGGGTCTGCTCCGGGGGTCTGCTCTGGGGGGGGGGCTGCCTCTGGGGTCAGCACCCGGCAGCGGCGCCCCGCGATGCGCGCGCTGCGAAGAGTGCCCGCTACCTAGCGCGACTCCTTGAGCCAGCCCGCAGCTTCCACCGCGTAGTAGGTGAGGATCATGTCGGCGCCTGCGCGCTTGATGCCGGTCAAGCTCTCAAGTGCTACCGCGCGCCGATCGAGCCATCCCGACTGGGCGGCGGCCTCGATCATCAGGTATTCACCGGACACCTGGTACGCCGCGACGGGGAGCGTCGTCGCGTCACGCATCTCCCGGATGATGTCGAGGTACGGCCCGGCGGGCTTGACCATGACCATGTCGGCGCCCTCGGCCTCGTCGAGGAGCAGCTCGCGCAGCGCTTCGATACGGTTGCGCGGATCCATCTGGTAGGTCTTCTTGTCCCCAGCTTTGGGCGCTGAGTCGAGCGCTCCGCGGAAGGGACCGTAGAACGAAGACGCGTACTTCGCGGTATAGGAGAGCAATCCGACGTTCTCGAAGCCCTCATAGTCGAGGGTGGCGCGAATGCGGCCGATGCGCCCGTCCATCATGTCGCTGGGCGCGATGATGTCGGCGCCCGCGCGGGCCTGGGCCAGGGACTGGGCCTCCAGCACCTCGATGGTCTCGTCGTTCAAGATGACACCGTCGTCCGAAACGATGCCGTCGTGCCCGTCGCTGCTGTACGGATCCAGCGCCACGTCGGTGATGAGGGTGAGCTCTGGGAAACGGCTCTTCAGCGCCCGCAGCGTTTCCGGTATGAGTCCCTCGTCGTTGCTCGCCTCCGTGCCGACCCGATCCTTCTTGGCATCGTCGATCTTTGGGAAGAGCACGATGCTCCGGATCCCGGCTTCAAGGGCGCGCTCTGCCGCCCCAAGAAGCCCCTGGGGCGACCACCGCGTCTGCCCCGGCATGGCCTCGATCGCCGTGTCGGTCCCGTCCGCATGGAGGAAGACCGGGTAGATCAGATCGGACGCGCTCAGCGAGGTCTCGTGAACGAGATCGCGGATCGCCTGGGTCCTGCGGTTGCGCCGGGGTCGTTGAAGCATGCCCCGATTATCGCGCCCTCAGCCCCCTAGGTCACGCCCCAAGTGGGCGCCCCGAGGGGCTGAAACCTCCGGCGAGGTCTAACGGGACCAAGACGTCTCTGCGAACGCGTCGTGCCCGTGGATGCTCTCGAAGTTGCGAGCGTGGACGCGGAATGACTGCACGCGCTCGTCGTCCTGGAGTCGCGAAGCCACTCCGCGGACCATGTCCTCCACGAACACCGGGTTCTCGTAGGCCTCCATGGTGATCCAGCGCTCGTCCGGGCGCTTCAGCACCGGGTAGATTCGGCATGAGGCGCTCTCCTCGGCGGCGTAGATCAGCTCGCCGAGGGGCATCGTCACCGGGAGACCGTCAGCGTCTTTCCTGGTGCGAACCTCCACGGTCAGGGCCCCGCGCTGGTTGTGCGCGCCGTAGTCGCTGATCTCTTTGCTGCAGGGGCACAGGCTCGTGACCGTCACGACCACCTTTTGGACGAGATCGATCGAGTCGCCGTCGATCGTGCCTACGAATCCGCAGTCCACGTCGATCATGCCCTTGGACTTCGTGACGGGGGCTTCGCGCTCCATGAAGAGCGGGAACTCGATGGCGAGCCGCGCCTCCTGGGCCTCCAGCCTGCTCTGCATCTCTCGGAGCATCGACACCATCGCGTCCGGGGAGAGTGCCCGCTCGTCCGCTTGGACGATCTCGATGAAGCGGCTCATGTGTGTGCCCTTCGACTCGGCCGGCACGGCGACGCTCATCTCCAGGTTGACGATCGTGGAGCGCTCGATCCCGTCGGGGTCGATGGCCGTGGCGGGATAGCGGACGTCCGTGACGCCCGCGCGCTGGAGCACGATCCCGCGGGTGTCGCCGCGGCCTTGGACGTCCTCGAGTGGCGCCTGGGACGCTTTTTCGGGCCGATCGGGACCCTCAGAGAGTCGTCGGGGGTCAGA
>CALHGQ010000160.1 GCA_938030175.1 uncultured bacterium
GGTGGTCTTCCTCGATGAACCTACGATTGGCCTCGACCTCGTTTCCCGGGAGGTGATTCGGCAATTCCTGGTGCGTCTCGCCGAGGAGCGCGGGGTGACGTTCGTGCTCACGAGCCACGACCTAGAGGACATCGAGGAAACCTGCAAGCGCATCGTCGTGCTCGACAGCGGGCGCATGGCCTTTGACGGGAACCTCGCCGGCTTGACCGCCCAGGTCACGGGCAAGCGAGCCATCGAGGTGCATGTGGATCCGCACGTCCCCATCGACGAAGCATCGCTGGCCTCAGACCTTACGCCGTTCGGCGCGGAGATCGCAGGGCGCGGTGCGGCGGCGGTCACGGTGATCGTGGACGCTGATCGCCTGCCTGATCTGGTGCCAGCGCTCTTCAAGCTCTTGGACGTCCGCGACCTTTCCGTGGAGCGGCAGCCCCTGGAACACCTCGTTCGGGAGATCTACCGCAGGAGTGATCGCGAAGGGGCCTCGGTGGGCTCCGTCGCGTCAGGGGCCCAGACGCCATGAGCGCCGTGCCCCTGAAGCCGGTGGCCACCCGGGACTTCGCGCTGCTCGGCAAGGCGGTGGGCTACGAATTCCGCAAGCGGATTCAATTCCGCACCGGCTTCTTCGTGCGCGAGGTGCTGAACGGCGTCGTGCAACCCCTCGTCATGCTGTTCGTGTACGCGGCACTCTACAAGAGCGCCTCAAGCTCCGGAGACGTGGGAGAGGCAGCCCTGCGCAACTGGACGTTCGACGAGATCCTCAAGTACGTGGGCGGGCTCCTGATCGTCATGAAGCTCACCTTCAGCAACCGAGGGTTGGACCTCTCGACGGAGATCTTCGAGGGACGCATCACCAAGTACCTCACGATGCCCGTTCGGTACTTCGTGCTGCTTCAGGCCCGCTTTGCGCAGTTCACCATGATGCAGGTCATGGTGGCTTCCCTCGTTTGGTGCATCGGCTACGGGGCCGTGGGGGATCGCTGGCTCGTTCCGGTGAGCTGGACAGCGGCGGGGCAAGGGGTGACGCTCGTTCTCTTGGGCAGCTACTGCGCGTTTCTCTTGTACGTCACGATCAACGCACTCGCGTTCTGGCTCGATGTCGTCTGGAGCCTGTTGGTGATGGTCTCCTTTGTGATCTCGTTTGCGGGGGGCGCGCTCATGCCCGTTTCCCAGATGCCCAGCTGGGCGGCGACGCCCTTTGAATACCTGTTCCCCTACTGGGCGATCTCGGCGCCGATCGAGATCCTCATGGGGCGCCTCGGAACCGACGCTTTCCTCCGGGGACTGTTGATCGTGGGCGTGCAGCTCGTGGCCCTCGACCTGCTACGGCGCTTCGTCTGGCGCCGCGGCCTCGCACGCTATGTGGGGGCGGGGATGTGATGGGGGATGAGGTCAAAGGGATGGGGCTGTGGTCGAGGCTAGGCTGGGGCCTGCGCGTGCTGCGCGCCTACGGCCGCATCGGCTGGGTCCGCAAGAGTCAGTTCCGGTGGGAGTTCGTCAACCAGGTGGTGATGGACGTGATGTTCTACGTCTCGTTCATCCTGACGTTCAAGATGCTCTACGGGCTTGGCGCCGACGGCGAGTCGGGGGCGTTGAGCCTGGCAGGGTGGAGCTACGCCCACATGAAGGTCTACCTCGGCATGGCGTTTGTGTCGGACGCGTTGATGATGACCTTCCTAGGCCAGCAGTGGCACTTCGGCGCGGACCTCAAGAACGGCGCGCTCGACTCGTTCCGCGTGCGACCCGGTCCCACGGCGTTCCTCTACTTCTTCCAGCGCTTCAGCCCAGAGGGGCTCACGAACCTGGCGATCGCAGCGGGCTGGCTGGTCTACGCGCTGAGCGGCGTGGTGGGTGCTGAAGTGCCGCCACTTCGCCTCGTCTGGACCCTTCCGTTGGCGATCGTCGTCATTGCCTGGACCCAGGTCTTCATGATGATGGCCTACAACCTCGTGGAGCTCTGGCTGACGCACTCAGACCTAGGCCACCTGACGTGGAACCTCTTCAGCTCGATGGGGGAGCGGCCGTTGGACGTCTATCCGTCGGGGATCCAGCGCTTCCTGACCTTCATTGTGCCGGTCGCTGGGCTTGCCTGGTTCCCAGCCGCGCTCGTCCTGGGCAAGCTGAGCCCCACGGTGGCGGTGGTGTTTCCGCTGGTGCTGCTCGCTTTCGCCTGGCTCGTGGCGCGGGTTTTTCGCGCGGGGCTACGGCGGTACGACTCAGCGATGGGATGATCGAGCCGCGTTGCGCCGATCTGCTCTGTCGCCGGATCTTCGCCCGAGTCTATCGTTGGGCGACGAGGCTACCAGCGCCGCGCGTGAGCTCAGTCAGGACGGCTTCGCGGACGAAGGGGAGACGGTGGAGCGGGATCGATGCGCCGCCTTCGACGAGGCTGACGCGGACGTCGATCTGGTCAAGCCAGCCTTCGACGGGGCCGCTCGGGCGGAGCGACTCGAGGTAGGTCGTCAGGGCGTCCACGAGGAAGTCGGGGTACATGCGCACCAGCTCGACGATTTCCTCGGGTCCCATGGCCTGGGCAGCGGCGCGGCGCCACTCGGCGGGGGTCTCCCCAAGGTTCGCGGCGGCGAGGATGTCCTTGACGGGCACGTGGTCGAGTCCTTTCGCGCTCGCGTCGAGGCAAAGCTGCTGGAGACCTTCGTAGCCGTTCTCAAGAGCGGCGATGCGGGACACGACCAGGAACGCAAGGCCGTAGTAGCCGCGCTTGGCGCCCGTGTCGAGCTTGGTGGAGGAGAGACCCGCGGAGAGACGGAAGACGTCGAGCGGATCGGTGCTCTCGGTGTCGCCCTTGAGCTTGACGCGCGCGGACCAGCCGCGGCGGCTCGACGGGATCTCGTCGGCAAAGGTGTCGGAGGGAAGGACGCGGCTGACGTCGACGTCGATCTCAAGGCCGCCCGTGGCGAGGCAGGCGCTGGAGAGACGGCCGGCGCGAAGGCGGGTGGCGCCGTCCTTGACGAGCGAGGCGGAAACGTGGTCGGCAAGGCCTTCCTCGAGGGAGCCCGGCAGCATGGCCCAGGACTCGCCGAGGACGGCGTGGGTGAGCTCGTGGGCGAGCGTGCGCTCGACGTGGTCGGCGTGGCGCGACAGCATGATGCGGCGGTGCGTCGGCGACCAGAGGCCCTCGGCGTCGGCCGTGGCCTCGGAAGCGTAGCGGTAGAGCGACGGGCGCTCTTGGACCCAAACCTCAAGGTCCTCGAAGGTGCTGTCAGGCAGCATCTCGATGAGGCGCGGTCGCAGGTCGTTGAGGAGCCCCTCAACTCGCTCGGCCTCGATCACGTTCGCCGCCCGGACGCGGCCGCCGTCGAAGGCCAAGACCTCGGAGGGAGGCGTAGCCATGCAGGAGAAGAAGAGAACGCTGGCGACACCTGCGATAGGTGCAAGGCGAAGGCCAGCGTGGCGGCGGGTCGAGGTGTCGGCTTTTTGGTTGGTGCGGTTGCTCACACAAAACCGTACCCCGCTTTGGAGGGGTGCGAGAATTCTTATGCCCAGCGTCTCGCATCGGTACGTGCATGGGGCATGCGGGATCCCAGGACAAGGGAAGCGCCCCCCGAAGCCGAGGCTTCGAGGGGCGCTTAGGGCAGTCTGCGATGGGGATAGCTTCCAGTCTCAGATCTATGGGTGAGCTCGCTCCGTGGTTTGGATCGTCTCAGTTCGCGATGGCGTCTCGGTCAAGGCGCAGGATTTCGTGCTCCCTTCGGATGGTGAAGGCGGGCAGGGAGTCCTCCGCATCACGGAGCTCCTCTTCGTGATCCAGTGCGCCGCTGGCCGGGTCGTCTAGTCCCTCACCGGTGCGGCAAGCGCAGCTGTGGGGGTAGGCGATCAATTCAAGACTCCAAGCTGAGTCGGTGTCGAAGGCTTCGATGATGAACTGAAACGGCCGACCGGAGTCGTGGATGATCAGGGTGCCCGTCTCGTACTTGCCACCCGAGGCGAAGGTGCCAACGACTTGGTCAGCGATCGGGTCATAGATTGAGACGTCCACGTCGCCGAAGGCGCCAAAGGCCTCGAGGGTGAAGTCGATCTCGATGGGCCGATCCGACTCGAACTCAATGTGATCCACGATGTCGATGCCGACGGCCTCAACGAATCCGTCCACCACGAGGAAGCTACGGTCGTCCAGGATTCCGACAAAGTCAGGGAAGTCCGGGCTGTCGTTCGGCTCAAGCTCGGTGAAGTAGTCGGGCTGGGGGGGCGCGGGCACGTGGACGTGGCGCGTGCGGTCGCAACTCGTCATGAAGGATGCGGCGAGGACGGCCGCAAGGACCGTGGCACTCCGCTTGAGCGCGGAGGGAAGGCTGGCAAGGCTGAGGGACGCAGCAGGCGTCGACTTGAGAAGGTGCTTCATGGCGTTGGTCTCCAAAGGGGGGAACGCCGGTAGAGATGCAACGGGTGTGCCAGGGGGACGATTGGGCCGTTGAATCGCCTCTCTTGGGGTCTAGAAGGCGCTTTTTGACTCAAAATGAGTCCGGAACTCCGTCAGGTGACCGCGGAGTCGCCGGGAGAGGACAGCCTCCGGGAGGACACTTTGTGCCCACTCGCTGGGTCACGTCCTCGGGCACCCCAGAGAACGAAACACTCGGTTCTTGGGTTCCAGAACGGGCATCGTCCGGCGCTGCTGGCATCATGCGCGCGCGATGTCCATCTCACGTCACCAGAGCCAAACGAGCAGCCCCGACGAAACTTCCGAGGAAGTCTCTGTAGGAGGCGGCGCCAGCGGCAACAAGCTCCACGTGGTCACCTTCGGGTGCCAGATGAATAAGTACGACTCCGAGCTCGTCGAGGGACGCTTTAAGCGTCGCGGCTACGAGACCGTCGCCGACATGGGCGACGCTGATATCGTGCTCTTCAACACCTGTTCGGTGCGAGACCACGCCGAGGAGCGCACCTGGTCCTGGGTGGGCGAGCTGAAGAAGGTCAAGAGAGAGCGCCCCGACCTGGTCGTCGGCGTGATGGGCTGCATGGCCCAGCGCGTGGAGAAGGAGATCTTCAA
>CALHGQ010000161.1 GCA_938030175.1 uncultured bacterium
GATGGGGACTGGCGTCACGAGCTCTCCGTCGAAGGACTGCGCCTGAGCGAAGGAGATGCTCAGCGCCTCGGCGCTCTGGACTCGATCGACGTGGACCAAGCAACGGTCCGCGGCAATCTCATCGGACTGATCCGCGGGAGCGCCTCCCTCGACCAGCTCGAGTTCCTAAGGCTCGACCGACCGATCCTCCGTCTCGACTTCACCGAAGTGCGGGGTGCATCGGATCAAGGGGAGACTGCCGAGCTGGAGATTCCCGCCCTGCCCAACATCGTGGTCACAGGTGGGGATGTCGAGCTCAAGCTCAAGACCGATACGCTCCGGTTCACCGAGATGAGCATCACAGGTGACGGATCAACGGGGGTACCGATTCGCGTTGAGGCGAATGCAGCCGCGAACAACTGGAACGCTGCGCTCCAGGGCAATGTCGTGAGGGAGGGCCCGAACCGGCTAGCGTTCGCCGCCGATGTTCCGAACGGAGCCGCCCAGGGGGTCAAGCTTCAGCTCGAGAAGCTCGCGGGCACATGGAGCCCGGGTGAGACGACGATCGACGCTGGCTCCCTCGTACTCGGAACCAACTCCATCACGCCAGACGAGATCGTCCTGAGGAGCGGCGATCAAGGCCTAGAAATCGGTGGGCGCCTCGCCTTCGACTTCAAGGATCTCCAGGACGCACACCGCGTCGTGCTGGCCTTCCAGGGCATCGATCGTCCCGCCAACTGGACAGGGGTTCTTCGCGGCACCGTCGACCTCGTCCCTGTGCCCGGGCACGTGACCCAGGGAAACATCGCCGTGAGCGGAGAGAACCTCTTTGTGGGAGGCATCAACCTGGGGACGGTCAGCGCCTTCGCCACGGCGGATGACACGGGAGTCGTGCTTCGGGAAGCCCTCGCTTCCGATGGCAACGGGTGCGTCGTCCGTGGCTCGGGAGCGCTTCTGGCGGATAGGCGGACCCTGAAGGACGTGCGTCTCGACCTCCAGCTCGACGCGCCCGACACCGTGTATCCGGCGCTCGCGAGCGTGAGGGGCCTGCGCGCGGAGCTCAGGCTGGACGGCGACTTTGAGAACCCGACCGGCAACATCGACCTGCGAGCCGACACCCTCGACGCGGGTGGGACGACACTGCGCGAAGTCGCGGCCAAGGGTGCACTGGAGGACGGAGTCCTGGACTTGACCAACGTCGCGCTGAAGAGCGACTTCGGCGACGCCGTCGGAGCAGCGCGCGTGGGGCTTCCGATTCACGGCCGTCCCCTCGATCTACTCCTGCAGACACTGACCTTTGAGAACGGCGGCGCCGAGCTCGTCCTGGACCAACCCGTTCCGATCCTCGTGGCGGACGGGCAGGTCAAGATCGAGGATCTCTCCCTCGCCAGCGGCGACGGGCACGCCAACCTCAGCTTCGATTCCGCCAGCGACGAGGGAGTTGCCCTCGACCTCGTGGTGGACGCCATGGAGCTCGAGCCCTTCACGGCTGCCATCTCCGCTGCCCAAGGCCTCCACTTCGGCGCGCTGAACGGCACCGCTTCGTTCCGTTCCAAGAGCGCAACGACGGGTCAAGCGGCGGGGTCGGTGGACCTCACCCTCAACCGATCCGCGAACCCGGCCTTCGCCCCGGTGGCTGGCCGCCTCCGTGGAGGCTGGCAGGACGGTCGCATCGAGTTCCAGGACGTCGTGGTCGAACTCGACGCGGCCCAGCTGCAGCTGAGCGGAAGCGCACCGCTCGCCGTGTCCGACGAGCCGCTGGGACCCGGGGAGGTCAGCCTTCAGGCCCGACTCGGGGCCGACGCCCTCGCCCTCGGCCGCGAGCCGCTGCGGTCCTTCTTCGACGAAGAAGAGCGCGCCGCGCTCCTCCGCGCGAGCGGCCGGGCCTTCGCGAACGTCCGGCTCGACGGGTCGTGGGACGCGCTGCGGGGCACCCTCAACCTCGACCTTGAGAACGCTAGGCTCGCTCCCAAGCCGGGCGTCGAACCTTGGCTGCCCGACGCCGTCTCCGGTTCCTTGGCCATTCGCTTGGGCGAGAGCGTTGAGCTGGAGCGCTCCGGTCTCCGCCTCGGCAAGACCGCGAGGGCCGAGGTCGAAGGCACGCTCGCCCAGTCCCTTGACGCAACCGCGCTCCTCGCGAATCCAGAGCAACGCCTCGCCGCCTGGCGCGCGGCGGCCCTTCGGCTCGACGCCGACCTCGACTTCGCATCCCTCGCATGGCTTGCGCGATTCCTCCCGGAGCTTCGAGAGACCAGCGGCAACCTCACGGGACATCTCGCCGTGACAGGCTCCATCGAAGCACCAGAGCCCACCGGGGAGCTGACCCTCGTGGACGGCGGTGCACGCTACCGCGGCTTCCCCCCCATCGAGGAGGCGCAGCTCAAGATTCGACTGGACCCGGGCCAGGTGAGCATCGAGCAGGCGGAGCTCGAGGTAGGCGCCGCGCCCCTCTCCATCGCGGGCAACATCCTGCACGGTCAAGGCAATCCGCGCATCGACGTATCGGTCAAGGGCACCGAGGTCCTCCTAGCCAGAAGCTCCGATGCACGTATCCGAGCCGACCTCGACCTGACCATTGAGGGCCGGACGAATGCGCTGATGGTGGGCGGCGACGTCCTCCTCGCCGGTGGGCGCATCCGCTCGCCCATCGAGTTCCAGAGTCTTCTCGCGGGCGGCTCTAAGTCGCCGAACTCCGTGCGCCGAGGCATTCGCGTGCCGTCATTCGGTCCGGACACCGTCCAGCTGAACCTCAACATCAAGACCAAGGAACCCTTGGCGCTCAAAGGTCGCATCGCCCGCGGAAGCATCCGTGCCGACATGCGACTCGTCGGCACCGCCGAGGACCCCAAGCCCCTCGGGCAGCTCTTCTTTGATCCCCTCGAAGTCGCCGTACCCGCCGGGTCCATCGAGTTCCCGACAGGCATCATTCGCTTCGAGCCGGACAACCCCGACATCCCGCGGATCGACCTGGTGGGAACGACGCGCCTCGCTGGCTACGACGTCACCGTCAACGTCGACGGCGAGTACGACGCGGCCAACGTCGAGCTTTCCTCGTCGCCCCCGCTGGCGCCGGAAGATTTGCTGCTCTTGGTGCTCTCGGGTCAGCCGCCCACCCAAGGGGGCGGGATCGAAGCCGCGGGGCAGTCCGTCGCGCTGTATGTCGCGAAGGACCTCGTCCGCGGCTGGTTCTCATCTGGCGGCTTCGAGGACGAGGACAAAGAGTCCTTCCTCGATCGCTTGGAGGTCACCACCGGGCGCGACGTCTCGCGCACGGGCACGCTGACCGTGGAAGCGACCTACAAGATCCGCGAGGGTTTGGCGCGCGAGCGCGACGCGATCTACGTCGTGCTCGAACGGGACAGCTACGAGGACTACGGCCTCGGACTTCGGCTCGTGGTGAGGCTGCGCTAGAGAATCATGGCGCTGGCGAATCACAGGGCTTCGATGGTCGTGGCCGCAGTTCTCGGACTGAGCGGGTGCCTCAGCAGCACCCCGGACGCCGTGGTGGCGCCGGCGGAGCTCGATTCGGGCGCCACCGGCATCGCCTTCGACGGCGCTCCCCCGGACCTCACCGGCGAGCTCGGGCGCAACGTCAAGGGCCTACTCTCGCGGTTCGTCGAAACCGGCAAACGATCGCTGATCGACGACGCCGCGTACGAGACCGAACTGCTCCTGAAGCAGCGCGGCTACGCCGACGCAGTCGTCGGCTACGAGGTGCTGGACGAGTCCAAGGCCCGCATCGACGTCGCCGCCGGTGAGCGCTCCACCATCGGGAGGGTCTTGATCGAGTGCGATGGGTCCTGCCCCATCGAGCCGGACCAGCTCAGACTCTACGTCAACGGCCCGCGCACGGGCCTCTTCGGCAGCGGCGCGATGCTGTACGTCAGCAGTCGGGTGGCGCAGGCCGACGAGCAGGTCCAAGAGGACCTCGTCGCGCTAGGCTACCTCGACGCCACCGCGGAACTCGAGGATCCAGGTCCCCGCCCAGAGGGCGGCGCGGTGGACGTGCTGCTCAGGGTCGACGCGGGCCAGCGCTACGTCGTGGGGCGAGCCACCGTCGGACTCGATCGCACGGCGGACTCCCTGCCCCCAGAACTCGAAGAGGCGCTGCAGAAAGGACTCGAGCGGGCCATCAGAGGTGAGGACGGCACGCCCAAGGAATACGAGCCGAGGCTAGAGGGCAGCCTTCGGACGATCCTCTCTGACGTGCTCGGCCAAGGCGGCTACCCGGACGCTCGCCTCGAGGTTGCCACCGAGGTCGACGCCGCCAAGAAAGAGGTCTCCCTTAGGGTCACCGCTGACCCCGGACCGTACGTGCGGCTCGCAGAGGTACGCTTCCAAGGCAACGAGCGCACGGGAGGGTCATTCATGGCGTCCCACCAGCTCTTCGGCACCGGCGACCCCTACGACTCGCGCAAGGTGCGAGATACTGTGCGCGGCCTCTATCGAACCGGCCTCTTCCGCGAGGTCTCACCGCGGCTCGTTGGCGAAGGGGACGCGCGCGAGCTCGTGATCGACATCGTGGAGCAGCCATCACTGGAGCTGTACGCCGAGCCAGGCTTTGGTAGCTACGAACTCGCGCGACTGACCCTCGGTGCACGAGACCGCAACCTGTTCGGCGGCGGAATCGGCACGTCGGTGGAAGCCACGGTCGCCCAGCGAGCGCTGCGCGGGAACATCTCCGTCACCGATCCTTGGTTCCTCAAGCGCGAGCTCATTGGGGACCTGCGTCTGGAGTACGACCGGCGGGAGGAGCCTTCCTTCACCCGGGAGAGCCGCGGTGCGGGTGCCTTCGTCACCAAAGAATGGTCGGGAGCGCTGTCTTCGACCCTCGGCTACCGGCTCAACCGGTCCCAGGCGCGCGACGTCCAAGCGGTCGACGCCCTTGTGCTGGAGACGCAGAACTCAGTCAACGTGGCTGGGTTCGTTCTCACCCAGCGCTACGACGTCCGCGACGCTCTCTTCGCCCCTTCTAGCGGCGTCTATGCGGAGGCCTCGGTGGAAGTGGCGGCAGAGGGGCTCGGCTCGGAGCTCGAGTTTATCCGGCCGAGGCTCACGGCCGCCTGGTTTCAACCTGCGGGGGCCGACGACGTCATCGGGCTCGGCCTGCGCATGGGTCTCATCGCCCCGGCCTTCGACGAGACCGGCATCCCGATCCAAGAGCGTTTCTTCGCCGGCGGCGAGAACTCGGTCCGCTCGTTCCGGGAGAGTCAGCTCGGCCCCAAGGACGCCGCGGGCGAACCACTCGGGGGCGAGGGGTTCGCCACCATGAGCCTCGAGTGGCGGCACGAGCTAGGCGGTGCGTTTCAGACGGCGACCTTCATCGACGCAGGCCTCGTCGAAGCCCAGGCAAGCGACCTCTTTGACTTTGACTCAGTGCGCACCGGCGTCGGCGTCGGGCTTCGCTATCTGCTGCCGATTGGTCCGCTTCGGATCGACGCGGCGTTCAACCCGGACCGCCGAAGCGGCGAGTCGGAATGGGTGGTGCACTTCGGCATCGGCATGCCGTTCTAGCGGCCTGATTCAGAAGGCTCGCAAGCTGGTGCCCAGCGCTGGGAACCAGCCCGGAAGGCTAGGGAAGGCTGCTGTCGGTCGAAGCCGTCCAGATCTCGAACCACTGCTCGCGCGATAGGCGCACTGACAGGGCGTGTTGCGCCTCAGCGATTCGCTCCAGCGACTGGGTGCCCGTCACGGGAACGATGCCCGCGGGATGACGTCCGAGGAATGCGAAGGCAGCACCGGCCACAGAGAGCTCTGTCTCTGAGCCAACGCTGGCCAAGGCTTTGCGCACGCGCACTGTGCGCTCCGTGTCGTCGTTGAACAAGCGGCCGCCACCGAGCGGGGACCACGCCATCGGAACCACGCGGCGCTCAAGGGTCTGATCGAACGTGCCGTCCTGGAACGGTTCAAGGCAAAGGGCCGACGCCTCCACCTGGTTCGTTGCCAGCGGCATCGGCAGCCGACTGCTGAGCATCGAGAAGTGCGAAGGCGTGAAGTTCGAGACGCCGAAGGCCTGGACCTTGCCGCTCTCCTCGAGCTGCACAAAGGCCTCCGCGACTTCGTCAGGATCCATCAGCGGATCTTGGCGATGCAGCAAGAACGTGTCGAGGCGATCGGTCCCGAGCATGCGGAGGCTGTTCTCGGCCGACGCGATGATGTGCGCAGCGCTGGAGTCATACACGTGCCGCGTGTGCTGGGGCCGCCGCTCGTTGACCAGCTTGATGTTGCACTTCGTCACCAGGTGCAGTCGATCGCGGAGACCCGGCGCTTCGCGGAGGGCCGCACCGAAGCTCTCCTCCACGGTGTAGCCGCCGTAGATATCCGCGAGGTCCATGGTCGTGACGCCAAGGTCGGCGACCGCCTGGGTCCAGCGCGCGAGCTCTGACGCCGTCAGGCCCCACGTGGGCTGGCGCCAAAGTCCGGCGGCCAGGGTCGAGAATTCCACGGCCGCCATTACTCCATGATCCTGCGCCGCTGGCGCTCCATGACCTCGAAGCCGTCATCGCGCAGCCTTCTATCGATCGCAGGGCCCGCTTCGATACTGCGCAGCTCCAGGAGCAGGTCCACCTCCACGGAGCCTACCGGCACCTTCCAACCCTCGCGGTCGTGGCGCACATCGAGGATGTTCCCGCGCTCGGACTCCACCGCTTCCAGAAGCCTCCGCAGTGTGCCCGGCTCGTCGGTGACGCGCAGCTTGAGGCGGTAGAGCGTGCCGCGCTGGGAGAGGCCGCTCTCGATCAAGCGACCTAGCAGCGAGAGGTCAATGTTCCCGCCGGAGATCACCCCAACGAGCGTCGATCCTCCCCGCACCTTGCCGGCTAGCATCGCCGCGATAGGCGTGACGGCCGCGGCCTCTGCGACCACCTTGTTCTTCTCCATCAGCTCGACCACGGCCGAGGCGATCTCGGACTCCGTGACCGTCAGGGTGCGGTCCACCAGCTGGCGAACCACGTCGAGCGTGCGCTTCCCCACCTTGCCCACGCGAATGCCCTCGGCCATCGTCCTCGGGTTGTCAACAATGCGCTCTTCCCCCTCTTTGATCGACTCGACCATGGGAGACGCGCCTTCGGCCTGGACGCCGATGATGCTGACGTCGGGGCGCAGCGCCTTGAGCGCCATGGCCACTCCGGCGATCAGCCCTCCTCCACCGATGGGGAGAATCACAGACCCCACGTCGGGAACCTGCCGCGCGATCTCAAGGCCGACCGTGCCTTGGCCGTGGATGATGGCCCAGTCGTCGAAGGGGTGGATCGCGGTGCGCCCCTCGGTTTCTTCGAGCTCGAGCGCGTGGGCAGCGGCTTCGTCGTAGTTGGCCCCGTGCAGGACGACCTCTGCGCCGTAGTTGCGCGTCCGCTCTACTTTGGTGATGGCCGTGCTCAGGGGCATCACGATCTTGGCGCTGCAGCCCGCCAGCTGGGCCGCGAGCGCGACCCCCTGGGCGTGGTTGCCGGCGGATGCCGCCACCAGGCCGCGGCTTCGCTCCTCCTCGGAGATCGTCAGGATCTTGTTGAGTGCGCCTCGCACCTTGAAGGATCCTGTGCGCTGGAGGTTCTCCAGCTTGAGGTGCACGTCCGTTCCTAGGATCTCGCTAAACGTGTACGAGTACACGGTGGGAGTCTCGCGCACGTAGGGCTCGAGGCGCTTTGCCGCGTCTCGAACAGAGGCGATCTCCGCCTCTAGGTTGATGGGTTCCGTCATGGGTAGCCTCGGCTGGGGGTAGACTAGCGATATGTACGACCAAGGCACACCGCGACCTCTCCCCGCTGGCACAGGTTCGGGAGCCACGCCCCCGAAACGCTGGACGAGGCCTATCGTTTGGATGGGCGCGATCGCGATCTTGATCGTGGCGCTCATGTCCCGCGGCTACGACTTGGACGGGGGCCGCATGTCCCCGGACGACGGCTGGTTCCTGCGGTCCGCCCGGGCCCAGGACCTGACGGCGGGCGTCGAGCCTGCCCAATGGATCAAGGACGACAAGGAATGGGCTGGGCTCCTCGTGGAGGACTTTGGCCGAGCGGAGGCGCCGCGGACCTTCCAGCACAGCTACCTCCACCAGCTCGTGATCCGCTACTCGATTCGAGCGGGCTGGATCCTCGGGTTCGGACAGGTGGCCGCGCTGCGGCTCGACCAAGCCGTGTTCGGCGCGCTCACCGCGCTGCTGGTCCTTCTCTGGCTGCGCCGGGTCGCTCCCAATGAGCCGCTGATCGCCCTGGCGGCCGCTGGGTTCGTTGCGCTTCAGACGGGCCACGTTGCGGTGTCACGCTCCGGGTGGGGCCAGGCCGCGTGCACGTTCTTCCTCGTCTGGATGATGATGATCGCGTGGAAGATGCACACGACGGCGGGCGAGCGCGACACGGGCAAGCTCGTCCGCGGAGCCCTCGGGATCGCGGTCACATCGCTGATCGCGTACGGCTTCCATGAGATGGCGACGGTCTACACGCTGATCCTCGCGGTGATCATCGCACTGCAGTTCTCAAAGGCGCCCAATGGGACCTCCCGCTGGCCTTGGAAGTCACGCCGCGTGGCCTTTGGCCTCGCCGCCTGCCTGCCCGTGGGCGCGCTCACGCTCATGCTGCTCTTCTACAGCCAGTACGCGCGCAACACCTGGTTCTCTTCGCCCTACTCCCACCAGTTCACTTGGTGGGAGATCCGCAAGTTCTCGGCGGCGTTCCTGTGGAAGTCGAGCATCTTCGCGCAGATCGGCTGGCCGGTCCTGGGGCTCTCGCTAGTGGGCGCCGCGGGCGCCTTCGCGCGGGACATGCGCTGGCTCATCTGGCTCGTCCTGTGGGCAGTGCTGCCCACGCTGCTACTGTTCTTCAAGTTCGAGAACCCATCGCTCGCGAGGATCTACCTCCCCGTGTTCGTGGTTCTCTGCGTTCTCGCAGCCGAGGGCCTTGGCGTACTTTGGGCCATCGGGCGCCACCGAGGCGCACGGGCGGTGGCCGACGCGGTGGCGATCGGCGCGCTTGCGTGGTGCGGGGTCGTGACGTACGCCACCTTCGTCGAGGGGCCGGAGCATCCGCTCTTCGTGCGCGGTGTGCACGGCGACCTCCCCGACGGCGTGCATCCGCTGGGGTCCTTCGAGCCCCTCGCCGCCGCCATTCGAAATGAGCAGCCCACTGAACCCGTCGGAGTCGACTTCATCTACGGGTCCCTCTTTCGCGTGCTCGACATGGGTATCCCCGCGCAGTTCGTCGCGCTGAACACCTGGCTGAAGGAGGAACGGCCGCCCAAGCTCTTGCTCGCCCCGTGCCTGACGATGGAGCCAACCCACATGGTCGGAACGGGCGGCCGCTACACCGTCGTCGCAAAAGACACCTACGACATGTTGGGGCTCTACAAGCTGGGAGAGGGCCTGTGAGCGATGGCAAAGATCCCGCCAACAAGGACCCCAACGCCGAAGGAGACCTCCATCCGTGGGGTCCACGGGCCCATGAGAAACTGATCCGCGTGAACGAGGGCGACGAGCCCATCGGTACCGCGACGCGCGCCGAGTGCCACACCGGCGACGGCCTTCTGCACCGTGCCTTTTCGGTGTACCTGTTCGATGATCTCGGACGACTCATGATCCATCGGCGCCACGGGTCGAAGCCGCTCTGGCCAGGCTTCTGGTCGAACAGCTGCTGTAGTCACCCGCGTCACGGCGAGGACGTCCTTGTGGCAGCGAAGAGGCGCACGAAGGAAGAGTTAGGCCTGGAGGTAGAGCTCGTCCCGATCCACCGGTACGCCTACCGCGCCAAGTACGGAGACGTCGGCTCTGAGTACGAACTCGTGCACGTCTTCGTGGGCCAGTGCGACCCCGACGAGATCGACCCCGATCCCGAGGAGATCGCGGACCTGCGGCTCTTCGACGAGGGCGCCATGGACGATGCGATCGGCGAAGAGACGATCTTTACGCCCTGGTTCCGCATGGCCTGGCCAGTGGTCCGGGAGCGCTGGCGGAAGGCGCTAGAGGTCGAGTCCTAGCTATTCGGGGCCCTTCAAGCAACGCGGTCAGGGCTTCGAGGGGCGCTGCCCGATAGTGCGGCCTTCTTCAACGGGCTGCGAGGGCCACTCAGCGCGCAGCGCGCAACGTCAAGACGAGGACGTCGCGCCAAGCGGACGACTCCGGGTCCTTGGGCTCGACCGCGGTCACGCCGTGCCACACGCGGTGATCATCGAGCAGCGCGAGGTCCAGCGGATCGGTGAGCGTGAAGGCCCCGAGGCGAGCCTTCCCTTCGTCGTGGATCGTGGTGGTTCCGCTCTCAATGTTCTGGCGATTGATGAGCGCCACGAGCACGTAGTCGACGCCATCCCGATGGACTCCCTCTGGGGTCGGCTGGCCGGGCTCACCCGTGCGTGCTTCGATGCGAAACTGGTGGGCCTCCACGAACCAGCGTGACACGTCTGGCGCGACCTCCGAAAAGAGCGACTGGGCGTAGGAAGCCAGCACGCCGAAGCTCACCGACTCGGCCATCTCGTCGGTGATCGTGGCGAAGCTACGGTCGACGCCGCCGTTCAACCGGTTGTGCTCGAGACCCTGGTAGTGAGGGGCATCGGGAAGCCGCTCCATCGCCCCTTCGCGGTTCATGGTGAACACTCCGTGCCGGCGGCGCCGGTAGCGTCCACGGTCAGCCATGTGCTCGTCCATCGAGAGGTCGTTCCACGTGCCCGCGAACGCCTCCCAGTCCTTCGGCTCGCCCCCCAGCTGCCTGAGCGCAGCCGCGCGCGGCAGGAAGACAAAGCCCGACGCACGCAGTCGTGCAACGGGGGAAGACTCCGCTGGTTCGTTCGGCGAGTGGGGTGAGGTGAGGGCCATGGCGGGCTGCAGTCTAGCCCTCCGGTGCGCGCAGAGATTCGACAGACCACTGCGTTTCGCGCGGCAGCAGTGCTTCGAGAATGGACCAGGAAAGCTCCCCCTTGAAGGTAGCGGACCCGTACCGCCGCTAGCGCTCTCCATAAGAGACGTTGCGTCACGTGATGGAACCCCCAGGGGATCGAAGGACTTGCCGACGTAAGTCCCCCGTCAGCGATGGGCTGGGTCCGCCCACAGTGCGTCATAACGCGGCTAGCCTCGGGGCTCATCAGCCGTTCCCAAAGAGGGTTCGGCTGTCCTCTCCTTGATGTATACGTCCCTCATGCCGCGCACCCATTCCGTTCTCGCCGCACTCTTCGCCTCCTCGTTAGCGCTGGGCCCGTCCGTCTTCGCCCAGGACGCGGTCGTGGAAACCCCACCTGTACCCGAGGTGGCTCCCCCTGCGGAGCCTGCGGCTACCCAGGAAGAGGAGCCAGCCACGGACCCGGCCGAGGAGGCAGCGGAAGAGGCCCCAGCCGGCCCCAGACTGTCCACCGAATCCGACTGGCAGGAATGGGAGCGCCTTGGCGGATCGACGCTCTCCCCCGATGGACGGTGGATCGCGTACACGGTTTCAAAGAACGCCGGGACCTCAGAGCTGAGACTGCGCGTCGTGGCAACGGACTCCACAGAGGTCTTCGAGCAAGGTGGCTCGCCCGAGTTCTCAAGCGACGCGAAGTGGTTGGCGTACCGCATCGGCAAGTCGAGCGCGGAGACCAAGAAGCTCCGTAAGGCAAAGAAGCCCATCGAGAATCAAATGGGCCTCTTTGACCTTGTCCAAGGCAAGAAGGAAGAGGTCGACGGAGTCCAGAGCTTTGAGTTCAGCAGCGACGGCGCCTTCATCGCGATGCGTCGCTATGCGCCGAAGGGCGACAAGAACGGCACCGACCTCGTGATTCGCGAGCTGAGCACTGGCATAGAGACCCACTTTGGACGCGTCACAAGCCACGCCTGGAGCGAGGCTGGCGCCTGGATCGCAATCACAGTGAACGCCCCGAGCAAGATGGGCAACGGCCTCCGCGTTTTCGACGCGACGACGGGGATGCTGCGGACGCTCGACTCCGACGAAGCTGAGTACGTCGGAATGTCCTGGCGGGATGAGAGCGCCGATCTCGCGGTCATGCGCAAGACGACCTACGAGGACGACGAAGACCCAACGTTCGCTGTGCTCGCGTGGCGAGACGTGTCCGAGCGAAGCAACGAAGCGAACGTCTTCGATCACCTGACCTCGGAGGACTTCCCTGAGGACCTTCGGGTGGTGGACTACGACGGATTGCGCTGGGCCGACAACGGCGACGCGCTCTACTTCGGACTCAAGGAGTGGAAAGAGCGGCCGGCTAAGCTCGACGAAAAGGAAGAGCCCGAGGGAGACGACGCGGAGAGCTCGAACGAAGAGGAAGGGGCAGAGGAGAAGGCCCCAGATGATGATGCTGGCGGTGAGACCAAGGGTAAAGCCGACCCCGCTGAGTCGAAAGGCGGCTCCCTCCGGGACACGCTCGGCGAAGCCCCTGGCGTCGAAGTTTGGCACACCAACGACATTCGCATCATCCCCAGCCAGAAGGTGACGGCTCGCCGCGACGAACGCGACACCATCGCCGCGGTCTATTGGTTGGCCGAGCGGAAGCTCGTCCAACTTGAAAACGACCTCACCGAGGACGTCATGATCCTTGAGGGAGGCTCGACGGCTATCGGGTTCGACGAGACGCCCTACGAAGAAGAGCAACGCTTCTCGGCCACCCTCAACGACGTCTACTCGGTGGACGTCAAGACGGGTTCGCAAGAGCGCTTGCTCGAACGAGTCAAGTACGTCTTCCCCGGCGACCCGAACGGCCGCTACTTCCTCTTCGTGCGCGACAACAACGTTTGGTCCTACGACCTCGAGTCGGGCAAGAGCGTTGACCTCACGGGCAGCGTCGACTCGAAGTTCATCGACCAGGAATCGTCGGTGCTGACCGATGAGAAGCGTCCTTACGGCATCGGAGGCTGGACAGAAGACGGCGAGTCCGTACTCCTCTACGACCGCTTCGACATCTGGCAGTTCCCCTTAGAGGGCGGCGAGCCGACCCAGCTCACGGAAGGGGCTGAGTACCAGATCGAACATCGCCGTGTGCGCGTCGCGGCGGACCGTGACGACGATCAGTTCATCGACATGGAGGCTGGCTTTTACTTCAGCCTCTACGGCGAGCGCACTAAGAAGTCCGGCTACGGCCACATGAAGAGCGGCACGCCCCCCACGCACCTGGTGTGGAAGGACGCACGCTTCTCACGTCTCGCCCAGGCCGAAGACGCCGAGGTGCTGTCGTTCCGTGAGGAGCGCTTCGACGACTCCCCTGACCTGTTCGTCGCTGGCCCCATGCTCGAAGAGCCCAAGCAAATCAGCGCGACCAACGTCGTCGCGGCAGAGGAGTTCCTCTGGGGCCACTCCGAACTCGTGGACTACGAGAGCGCCGGGGGCGTGCCGCTCCAGGGCGCGCTCTTCTATCCGGCGGACTACGATCCATCGAAGACCTACCCCATGGTCGTCTATATCTACGAGCTCCGCAGCCAAGTGCTTCACCAGTACGCAACGCCCTCCGAGCGCAACCCGTACAGCACCGGCGTATTCACGCAGAACGGATACTTCGTGTTCCAGCCGGACATCGTGTACCGCGCCCAGAACCCGGGTCTCTCTGCCGTTGAGTGCGTGGTCCCTGCCGTGCGCAAGGTGCTAGAGGACGGGAAGGTCGATCCCAAGCGAGTCGGCCTCTTCGGCCATTCGTGGGGCGCCTACCAAACGGCGTTCATCGTGACCCAGACGGACATCTTCGCAGCCGGCGTCGCAGGCGCTCCCCTCACCAACATGATGAGCATGTCGATGAGCATCTATTGGAACTCAGGCGGCACCGACGCGAAGATCTTCCACGAGAGCCAAGGCCGGATGGATCGCCCGTTCTGGCGCGACGTCGATACGTACATCGCGAACTCGCCGATCTTCTCTATCGAAAGTCTGAACACGCCGCTGCTCGTGGCGTTCGGGGACAACGACGGCGCGGTGGACTGGCAGCAGGGCATCGAGATGTACAACGCGGCACGCCTCGCGCAGCGTCCGTACGTCATGCTCGTCTACCCGGGCGAGAACCACGGGCTCGCCGAAGAGGCCAACCAGGTCGACTACCACCACCGCGTGCGCGAGTGGTTCAGCACTTACCTCGATGGCGAAGAGGCCCCCACGTGGATCTCGGAGGGGCAGTCGTGGCTGGAGCAAAAAGAAGCCCTCGACGCGATCGGCAAGGGCAAGAAGGGCGGCAAGAAGTAGCGGCCGCCTGCGAGATAGGAGCGAGAGGACTGCCCTCGGATCGATGGAGCCGACGCCCACTGGGCGGCCCCACCTGTTCGAGGGCAGCCTCGTAGCTATCGGAAGGAGAGCAGCTCCATGTCGAACTTCAGGTCGCCCCGCGAGGGTCCGTAGGCGAGGTCCTGGGGCAGCGTCAGCGTAAAGTTGTCGCCAACCCGCATCTTGGCTACGATCACGTCCCAGCCCTTGATCGCCTCACCCGAGCCCACTCGGAAAGTGAAAGGGCGGTCACCTGGATCCATCACGGTGCCGTCGGCCTTCATGGCGACGTACTTGAGCGTGGCGGACTTGCCCACTCCACAGACATCCCCTTCGCCGTTCGCGCGAACCTCGAGGATCTCGATGTTGGGGCCGTTGGCCAGACCCGAAGCGATCTGGTCGCCGACCTCCCACGGGCCCTGATCCTTGATGGGGCCCTGCTTTTGCGCAGCACTCGGCTCATCGGAGGGAGCCGTTGGGGCGGGGTCACTGGAACAGGCCGCGAGGGCTGCCATGAGGGCGAGGCCGAGGAGGCGACGGGGGGTCTTGATCAAGTTGCACACGGGCGCATTAGAAGATTCGGAGCATCCGGCCGCGACGCAGAATCCGAAATCAACCACGGCGAAGCGCCACCGCTGTATTTTGGAGGCATGTCGCTTCTCGCTCACACCGCTCGCCTCGGCGCCTGCACACTATTCCTCACGATGGGTGCTGCGGCACCGCTTCCTGCCCTCGCGCCCCAGGACCCCCAGCGCGGCCTCGAAGCCCCCGCAACGCTTCTTCCACCCGCCAAGGGAGTCGATGCCTGGGCCGACCAGTGGGCGGAATTCATCCGACCGAGTGCGGAGGAGCTCACCTACGAGTCGATCGGGTGGCGCAATGAGTTCTGGCCGGCTGTGCAGCTCGCCCAAGAGCTCGGGCGCCCCATCCTCCTTTGGACGATGAACGGTCACCCGCTTGGCTGCACATGAAACAACGGCGTCCGTGGACGCCAACTGGTCTGGTCGGACCCAAAGCTCAAAAAGCTCAGCGCAGAGTTCGTCGCCGTTGCGGAGGAGGTGCACTTCATTTATCCGGAAGGCGACTGGGCCCTGAGGAAGATTGCGGAGGACCCAGGGCACGTATTCTTCAAAGGCTACGGCGCCCAGATGCCAGCCGCGGACTGGAACGATCCCGGGACCAAACAGGGCATCTACATGATTGGGCCCGGCGGCGAGTACCTCGAAGGGGCCCACGCCGCGAGCGGCAGCGCTGCGCGCCTCCTCAAGCGCATGGAAGCTGCGCTTGAGCGGTGGAAGGAGCTGAAGAAGGAAAAGGGCTACGCGGCGAAGCCGATTCCATCCGCGGGCGCCGTGGCGCCACCCGACGTGGACGCTGCCCCCATGGCGCTACGCGTTTCCCTGCGCGATCTGCCCCGGGGCAAGGGCGATCAGTCAGGACGCCGCCGCACGGAGGCCGACCTCAAGGGCAAGTCCTGGATGAGCTTTACCGAGTGGGCTTGGAACCAAAATTGGCTCACGATCGAAGAGCCCGCCGCCCTCGTCCCCGCGAATGGCAAGGCGCAACCCGTGCCCGAGGCCGTGACGCAGCGCATCGTCCGCCAAGCCCTCGTGGACAACGTGCGCGGTCAGAACCCGCCGTGGAAGCCGGAGGAGGTCGAAGTCGCAGCGCTCACGATGCGAAGGGTCCGCACCACGGGCCGCAAGGTCGAGATCGAGTACGCCGGGGAAGCGCGCATGAAGTCCGGGAAGAAGCGCTTCGAGCCCAAGCTCGCGGGGCGTGCGATTTGGAACACGAAGTCCGCAAGCTTTGAGAGCTTCCAGCTAGTCGCCGTGGGCGAGCGCGCCGGAGCCGCGCGTTACAACCAACGCGGAGAAGACCAAGGGGCCGCCCCCATGGGCGTCCTCCTCGAGCTGCACCCGAGGGACCCGAAGAAGTAGACGTGAGCTGGAAGATCCCTTCGGAGCACCGAGGTCCGGTGGGCGAGGCGACGGGTGCATGCATCGGCGGGCTTGGGCCGCGGCTCTCCGCGGTCGCGGCGGCGGTACCGATGGGAAGCGTCGCTGCCGACATCGGGGCCGACCACGGGCACCTGTCCCTCGGCCTCTTGGACTCGGGCAGAGCCTCGTTCGTCTACGCGGTCGATGCCTCCGAGCCTGCGCTCGCGGGCGCCCGACAAGTGCTCGCGCCCGAGGTCGCGCGCGGCCGAGCGGCGGTGGAGCACGGGGACGGCTTCGACGCTCTCCCCCATGACAGAGTCGAGTGCGCCGTGCTCGCCGGCATCGGCTCAAGAACGGCGCTGGACATCGTGCGCCGGGGTCTAGCCGCGGGCAAGCGACCCTCTCGGATCGTGTTCCAGCCCTCGGCGGGCGAGCACGACGTGCGAACGGAGATGCTGGAGCTCGGCTATGGGATCACGGACGAAGCGCTCGTGGCGGAGGGCCAGCGGCTCTTCATGGTGCTGAGCTTCGACGACGGCGTCGGAGTCACAAGCCTCGACGACCTGGTGGATGTCTACGTCGGCCCACTCTTGCGAAGCACGGGCGGACCCGCCCTGGACGCATGGCTCCAGGTCCAGGTCGACTGGATCGCCGACATCATTGCGCG
>CALHGQ010000162.1 GCA_938030175.1 uncultured bacterium
CGTTCTCCTCGCTAGCAGATTATTGCCTTAACGTTGCGCCCTCATCAAGCGAGTTAGGATTTTATTCGCCACATTCGGCTGCATCGCCGTTCATTCCTAGGCGCGCGGCATACCAGATGTAGTGGTTTGGTCCGGGTTGGATGTTTTGGGATGGGCAAGTCTCTACTGGACTTGAATTCACTTGCCTGGGGAAGGAACTTGCTTCTCGCGCTACATACCGCGCTTGAGGCGCTCCAAGTCCGCTTTCAGCTCGATCGTGCTCATCCGTAGGCGTTGAACCTCCGCCTCGGATGTGCGGCTCCGCTCAAGTGCCTCATCCCGCTCGGTCACCAACGCCGACCGCTGATTGGTGAAGCCGTCCACGAGCTCCGTTCGCTCCGCCTCGAGTTGGGCGATGCGTTTCTCAGCGACGATCGCCTCCGCCGTCATCCTGGCGACTTCGATCGCCGACTCGCGATCCTGTTCACGGAGGCCCTCGATCGTCTTCTTCTGGTCAGCGATCTCGTTCTGGAGAAGTTGGCTGCGCTCGATGCGTGCCGCGTCTGCCGCGGCCAAGTCAGCCTCTTGCCGAGCAACCATCCGGACGAGCCAGGGCTGAACGGCCTTGACGATCCCCATGACGGCGGCGAATAGCACTGCGACGAGACCTAGCCGGTCGGCCGTAAACTGATTCGATGCCTCGATAGCCCGACTTGTCCAAATCACTGGCGGTCGAGTCGTGCTGCACGCGCCCGGTCCTGCCCCAGGTGCACGTCGGTCCGAAGAATGAAGAACGAGCACATGAGGGTGACCGTTCCATAGAAGACCATCGCGATCGGAACGGCTGCCTCGATGGCTCGCACCGTGTTCAAGATTGCTGCGAAGCCCCCGAACAGGTTAGACGTATGTCGAAGCGCGATATTGCCGTGGATGGCTGCGGCAATCTGCGGGACGCCGAATAGCGCAAGTGCGACGCCGCCCCAGAAGTTGCCAGCCTCGGTCCCCCACGGCGATCCGAAGAATGCGCCCGCCATGCCCATCGAGACGCAGAAGAAGCCGATCATGGCCTCCGACAGCTCCGCGGCTTGGAATAGCAGTAGGTGCAAGGCGCGATCTCTGGCGCGCGCGAAGAATCTACTCACGCGCGCTTTCATTGCGCTGGTCTCCTGGGGCTTCTCGTCCATCATTCCGGCTCGACTGAGCCGTCATAGCTGGGCAACGGTTCCAACTCCTCGTCTAGTCCCGCGCGCACCGCATTGCGCAGCGCCACGATTCCGCCGCGGATACGGAAGCGCTCAGCCGCGCTGCTCTGCGTCCCATCCGGCGCGAGCTCGGCCTCCAGGTACGGCTCAAGGTCGCC
Source organism: uncultured bacterium (assembly GCA_938030175.1). Classification (GTDB taxonomy): domain Bacteria; phylum Planctomycetota; class UBA1135; order UBA1135; genus Saltatorellus. Next base: position 1,340 of record CALHGQ010000162.1, read on the forward strand.
GATGACGCTCTCCACAAGGGGCTCAATCTCGGTCGCGGTGAGCTGCCCCGCCTGGCTCGTACAGGACGAGCAGGCAAAGGTCCCGACGAGCAGGGCGAAGGCGACAAGGATAGGTAGGTTCTTCATGCTGCAATGGCTGCGGCCCTCAGGACCGCGAGGGTGATACGGAGGAAGTCCTCGACCGATTCGAGGAGGCCTGGGATGGACTGCTCGTTGATCTCCCTGATGGTCTCCGCCACTGCCCGGGCCTGAGCCTGGAAGCGTTCGAGGCCCTTCGGGTCGGGATCGTCGAGAAGAGAAGCTGCGAAGCCTGTCGAGTAAACGGCGAACTCGCGCGCGTACTCGACGGAGACTTCAGCGCGACGGGCGATCGACTCAGCGAGTGCGTTGGCGATCGCTTCAAACTGTTCGGAGTTCATTTTCATGGGTGCTTCAGCTAGTGGAAAGTGTGACTGGCGACGGCTAGACGGTGACGCCGGGGATGCCCCACTCGAAGTCTGAAGGGATGCCGGAGAGACCGTCGAACGGGTTGATCTCGTTGATGATCGCTGCGACGTCGGTGTACTCCGTGAGCGGGTCGTACGCCTTGTCGACGATGACCGCGCCGGTGAGGCAGTCGTAGGTGATCTCGCGCCCGCGAAGGTCCTGTGGCGGAGTCACGGCGATGTCGTTGCCGCCCGTTCGCTTGAACAGCAGGGTGATGCCGTCCATGCGGCAGTTTCGGAGGGTGATCGTCTCCGTCCGCGGGATCCCACGCTTGCCGGTAGGGTCCGATGCGAGGTAGCCCTGTGCATTGGTGACGATCGGCCGCGTTTCGCCGTAGCACCGCATCAAGCAGTCCTCGAAGACCACGTCCTTCACTCCTCCGAACGCACAGAAGTTCTTGCTCGGGTCGACTGATCGAAGATCGCAGTTCTTGACTACGGCCAGCTTCATGAAGCAGGGCCCGGCACCGAATCCGCCCGGCGACTGCCACACGTCGTACCCGGCCGCGACTCCCGTGGCGTTCGACTGCTGGGGCGTCTCGCAGTACTGATAGGCGGACACGTTGATCAGCCCCTTCGCACGCGCCCAGCCTGCCTGCTTCGGTGTCGTGAGATCCTCGTGTACTCCGTTGCCGTCGAAGGATGGAGCCACCCAGAAGTCGTAGGCATCGATGATCGTCGAGTTGCGCACGATCAGC
>CALHGQ010000163.1 GCA_938030175.1 uncultured bacterium
GCCCCGCTGATCCAGCGCAAGAACCCGGTAGCGCTCGGCGGCAAAGCCGATCCAACCCTCCTTGCCCAGGGGACGCGGGCTTTCGAAACCCGGCCCGCCCTGGAGAAAGACCAGCCATGGGCGGCTCTCCGCGCCAGGACCTGGGACAACGAACTCCCGCGCGAAGACCTCGAGGGTCTCGCCGCCGGGGTTCGCGTGGTCGAGGGGCACCTGGAAGCGGTGATCGGTGGCCCGTAGGCTCGGAAGTCGAAACATGCGGTTGGGGTTCAGGGGCGAGCGCGAAGCGCCACGTCCGGAAAATCGCTGAAGAGGCCGTCGACGTTGTACTTGGCGAAGAAGCGCCGCGCCTCGTCTTCGTCGTCCTTGAAGGTGTACGGAATAACGGCGAGCTGGAGGCGATGGGCGTCCACCACGAGCTCGCCCCCGGTGGATTCGATCATCGCCTTGGAGGGTCCAATCGCCTGGGCACGCCGGCTGATCTGCTCGAGCTGTGCTCGGCTCGGGGGATCTCCCTCCAGCAGCTCAAGGAGCGGCGACTCCACGCCAATCTCAGCGAGACGGACCAAGGTATCGGGCTCGAAGCACTGCGTGATGCAGCGACTCCCCGAGCGGTGGTACCCCGACGCGCGGATCGACTGCACGTAGAGCTCCTCGATGGGGTGGCCTTCTGCGCGATGGAAGCTGGGCGCCTTCAGCTCTGGCACGATCCCGACCTGGCGCTTGGTTCGATCGTTGAGGTGGCCCACGAGTTCCACGAACTCCTGGAACGTCGGAACCGCAGAGCCGCGGAAGCGGTGCCGCTCACCGCCCGTTGCCGACAGGGTTCGAACCTCGTCGAGCGAGAAGTCGATGGCGTAGAAGCGCCCGTCCTCGCGCGCCCGACCGGGGAAGCGCTGGGCCACATCGGTGACACGCTCAAGGTGCACGTCGTGCAGACAGATCAGCACGTCGTCCCTCGTGAGCACCAAGTCGGGCTCAAGCATGTCCGCGCCCTGCGCGTAGGCGAACGAGTAGGCCTCGCGGGTGTGCTCGGGCAGGTAGCCGCTCGCACCGCGATGGGCGATGACCATCGCTGGACGCGTCCAAGGTGGACCGCTCGCCCCTTCGTTTTGGGGGCCTCTCGGAAAGGCCGAGCTCATTGGACCGCGAGCTCCAGCTCCTCCGCGAGGGCATCGGCCAGTCGCTCGTAGTCAGCGCGCTCGTTGTAGAGCATCGCGGAAATCCGGAACCAGCGCCTTCCGGCCTTCGGCCAATGCACGATGGGCACCTCGATCCGGTGCTTCTTGAACAGTGCCTGCCCCAAGGGGTCCGTCTGTCCAAGCTCGGGCGGCGGGCCGTCAGGCAGGGGGAGCGTCGCGATGGAACCGATCATCTCGGGCGGCGCGGGCACCTCGACGCCGAGGCGCTCCGCGAGGATTCCACGGCCCTCCAGGGCCAACGCCTTGTTGGCCGCGTAGACGGCCTCCATGCCGCCGCTCGGAAGCAGCGTCTGCAGGAAATCCATCACGGTGGGAACGACGAGCAGAGGCGTGGGATCGTACGTGCCGGTCCAGTCGAACTCGGCGAGGAAGCGCGAACGACCGGGGCGAGCGGTGCGAGCGGCATGGCTGATGACGGTCGGACGTACCTCGTGCTGATGCTCCTCTTTCACGTGCAAGAACCCAGCCGCCTTCGGCGCACACAGCCACTTGTGCAGGTTGCCCGAAGTGTAGTCGGCACCAACAGCTTCGAGCTCCAGCGGCACCATCCCTGGTCCATGGGCCGCATCCACCAGCACGCGAATGCCCCGGGCCTGGGCCGCTTGAACGATCCGCTTGACCGGGAGGATCAGCGCCGTGGGGCTGGTGATGAGGTCCACGAGGAGCAGCTTCGTTCGATCGGTGAACTCGGCCGTGATGGCCGCCAGCGCGGTATCGGGCCCATCGCAGGGAAAGGGAATATCCGCTACGACGACCTTCGCCCCCGAGCGCTCCGTGACGAAGTGCGCCGCGTTCGTGCAGGCGCCGTAGCCGTGGCTGGTCACGAGCAGCTCGTCCCCCGCTTCAAAGGGGAAGGAGCGCAGGACGGCGTTCACCCCGTCGGTCGTGTTGCGCACGAACGCGAGATCCTCAAAGCGGCACTTCAGGAAGCCACTGAGCTTCTTGCGCACTGCGTCGAGCTTGGGCTCAAGCTCGCGCTCAGGGGCGAGGAAGCGCAGGGGCTCCCTCTCCAGTTCGTCCTGCAGGCCGCGCTGGGTCTCCAGGGCCACGCGCGGCGCCCCCCCGAACGAACCGTGATTGAGCGGGGTCACCTCGGGGTGAAGGGTCCAGTGCGCGCGGTAAGGATTGGTCATGGGGTTACGCCCAGCGAAGGCGCGCGAGAATCGGAACGTGGTCGGAGGCCTGGTACTCCAGCATCCATGAAACCTCGACGGGCGTGAAACCGCGAACGAAGATTCGGTCGAGCCACAATTCTGGGGAGAATCCCACCGCTTTGCCGAGGAGGCCCTCCGGCAGGTCCCCGGTCTTGCCTCCTTCCTCGTTGGGTTTGACTTCTACGAGATCCAGCGCCGCGCCGAGCTCATTCACGGCCTCCATGCGCGCGTGATTCCACGTGTTGAAGTCCCCGGCAATGATCAGAGGACCGGCGAAGGACGCGATGCGAGCACGGAGGTCATCGAGCTGCCGGGCGAGCTGTGCGCCCGTCGGATCGAAGTTCAGTCCGTGGAGGTTGACGAGGCACAGTTCGCCGCCGCCAGCCAACCTGAAGAAGGAGATAAGAGCCGCCTTGGGGGTCAAGACGAGCAGCTCCCGCTCATCGGACCGCACGCGGTGCGCACGAACCGGCGCCACCGCGCCGAGGGTCATGACCCCTTCGTCGCTGCGGTCGCGAACACCGGAGCGGAAGCTGAGCGCGTGATGGCCCGTCATGCCGCGCGGGATAGGAGCCGCCGCGCGCGCCTCCTGCAACAGCAGCAGGTCAGGCTGCTCCGACGCAACGAGGGCGTCGAGTTCGTCGTGGATGCCGTCGTCCTGAAGCTTGTGAACGTTCCAGGACACGACACACAGGTCGCGGCTCGGATCCAACGCCTGCTCTCTCGACGCCTCTCCGTCTTGATCCGTGCGAACGGCGCCGACGGGCGTCGCCGATTCGGATCGCTTGGAGCTCAACTGTCGTCCGTGGAGCCGGTCTTCTTGGCGGCCGCCTTCTTCCTGGACGGAGCCTTCTTCGACGGGGCCTTTTTGGACGCCGCCTTCTTAGAAGCGGACTTCTTAGCGGCAGGCTTCTTGGATGCGGGCTTCTTGGCCGCAGCCTTCTTGGTCGCCGGCTTCTTGGCGGCCTTCTTCTTCGCTGCCGTCTTCTTCGGCGCCTTCTTTTTCTTCTTCGTCTTGCCCTTCTTCTCGCGCTGCAGCTCGAGGAGCTCGAGCGCGTGGGCGATGGTCAGGCTGGTAGGGTCTTCCATGTCACGCGGCAGCGAAGCGTTGACTTCACCGTCGCTCACGTACGGGCCATACCGGCCCTTGAAGAGCTTGACCGTGGCCCCTTCTTCCCCTTCGACGTTCTCGAAGACCTTGATGGGCTCCGGCGCGGAGGTCCTGCGGCCGCCCTTCTTCTCCTCGGCGAGGAGCGCCAACGCGCGCTCCTTCGTCACCGTCAGGAGATTGTCTTCGGCCGTAAGACTGCGGGTGTCCGCGCCGCGCTTGATGTAGGGGCCGTAGCGACCGTTGAAGGCGAGGATCTCGTTGCCGTCGGCGTCTTCGCCAAGGTTGCGCGGCAAAGAAGCGAGGGCGATCGCGATCTCAAGCGTGACGTCGGCGACGTTCATGCCCTTCAACAGCGAGGTCATCTTGGGCTTTTCCTTCTTGTCGTCGGTCTGCTCGCCAAGCTGCACATAAGGCCCGTAGCGCCCCGTCTTGACGTAGATCGGAAGGTCGCTCTCCGGGTGCATGCCGAGGGGTTCATCGCCCTTGGCCTTTGCCGCCAGGAGTTCCTCCGCGAACGAAATCGTCACCTCGTCGGGTGCGGTCTCATCCGGGATAGGCGCGGTGGTTTCGCCGCGCTGGATGAACGGGCCGTAGCGTCCAACCCGCACGATGACGTCCTCGTCGTTCTCGCCCTTGCCGATGGGGATCGAACAAACCGTGCGCGGATCGATGTCCTCGACGTTCTTGTCGAGCATCGGCTTCAGGCCCGGATGCTCCCCAAGCCCCTCGGCGTAGAACTTCTTGAGGTACGGCAGCATTTCGTCGTCGCCGCGGGAGATCGCATCGAGGCTACGCTCCATCGACGCCGTAAAGCCCGGATCGATGAGGTGGCCCATGTGCTGTTCCATGAGCGACACCACCGCGAATGCGGTGAAGGTCGGCACGAGGGCCGAACCCTTCTTGAAGGTGTAGTCCCGGCGCAGAATCGTGTCGATGATCGACGCGTATGTACTTGGGCGCCCGATGCCCTCTTCCTCGAGGGTCTTCACGAGCGTCGCCTCGGTCAGGCGCGCAGGCGGAGACGTGTGGTGCTCCTCCGCCTCGATGCCCTTGGCCGCGACGTCGTCACCCTGGGCCACGGGCGGCAGGATCGTTTCCTTGTCGCTGAGCGCCGCGTCCGGATCGTCCGAGCCTTCGACGTAGGCTCGCAGGAAGCCAGGGAAGTCGATGACGCTGCCGTTCGCCTGGAAGACGGCCTTCACGGCGCCTTCCTTGTCGCCCACCTTGAGCGCCATGCGGCGGCCCTTGGCGTCCTTCATCTGGCAGGCGATCGTCCGCTTCCAGATCAGCTCGTAGACCTTCGCCTCGTCCTGGCCGAGCACCTTTTGGATCTCGTCCACCGGTGCGATGGTCTCGCCAGCCGGTCGAATCGCCTCGTGGGCCTCTTGGGCGTTGGCGGACTTGCCCTTGTACAGACGGGGCTGGTCCGGAAGGAATTCCGTGCCGTAAAGATCGGAGACGGCCGCGCGCGCCAGGTCGATCGCCTGGGTCGACAGCGTCACCGAGTCGGTACGCATATAGGTGATGAAACCGTTCTCGTAGAGGCGCTGGGCGGCGCGCATGGTGCGCTTGGCGTCGAACCGCAGCTTGCGGTTGCCTTCCTGCTGGAGCGTCGACGTGGTGAAGGGCGGCGCTGGCGAGCGCGAGAACGGGCGCTCCTCCGCGGAGAGGACGTTGAACGTCCCGTCGCCGAGCCGCTTCTTGAGATCAGCCGCGGCCTTGGACGTCAGAAGCTCGACGTCATCGCGCTTGAGCTTGCCCGTGTCCGGGTCGAAGTCCTTGCCGCTGGCGATGCGCTTTCCGCCGAGCGAAACGAGCCGCGCCTCGAACTCCTTGCCCTTGCCGTCGCCGCTGGTGGGCGTGAACTGCGCCACGAGGTCCCAATACTCGGCCTCACGGAAGCGCATCCGCGCGCGCTCGCGGTCCACGAGGATCTTGGTGGCAACGCTCTGTACACGGCCGGCGGAGAGTCGCGGCTTGATCTTGCGCCAAAGGACCGGCGACACCTCGTAGCCGTAGAGGCGGTCGAGGATTCGACGGCTCTCCTGGGCCTCGACCATCGGCTGGTCGATCTCGCGCACGTCGTCGATCGCCTCGAGGATGGCCTTCTTGGTGATCTCGTGGAACACCATGCGCTGGTACGGGACCTTCGGCTTCAGGACCTCCACGAGGTGCCAGCTGATCGCCTCGCCCTCGCGGTCTTCATCGGTCGCCAGCAGGATGCGGTCCACATCCTTCATGAGCGCCTTGAGCTCCGCGATCTTCTTCTTCTTCGCCGGCTGAACGATGTAGAGCGGCTTGAACGAGTCCTCCACGTTCACGCCGAGCCTCGACCACGCCTCCTTCTTATGGGCAGCTGGGATTTCGGCGGCGTTGGCGGGCAGGTCGCGGATGTGCCCCACGCTCGACTCGACGATGAAATCCTTCCCCAGGAACTTTCGGAGGGTCTTCGCTTTGGTCGGCGACTCGACGATGACGAGCGTCTTGGACATTGAGGAATCAGGGAGGTGGCGCGGAGGACGACGAACGGCGGGACCCGTGATAGGCACCGGTAGCAGGCACGGTTGCAGGCTCTATATATGGGAGTCTCTGGGCCCGTGGGGCGCGGAAGTCTACCGCCAGTCTCGACTGACTGGGTTTTCACCTGGCATCGGTAGTCGGATATTGCGCCAGGATGGAATCCGGGTGGAATTCTCTAGGGGTCCCCTCATAATGGCGTTAGCGCCCCTTCCCTGCGGCCTGAAACGGCCGCAGAGACCCCCCAGGGGCGTCCGGTTAAGACCCCTCGCGGGCCCCGGATGCGGATTTTCGGGCCTTGGGCCCAACCGCTTCGAGGTTTGTTTCGGGCTCCGGCGCGGTCTCCACCAAGGGATCGCCCGGGATCGCGCGTCCCCGCCCAGCCCTTTGGCGAACCCAAAAGCATGTTCAAAGACTCCGACCTTGCCGCCGTGCCCCAGCGCACCAACGCCCAGGTGGACTTGTCCTCCCCCACTG
>CALHGQ010000164.1 GCA_938030175.1 uncultured bacterium
GGTGACCGTGGCCCCGTAGACCATGAGTGCGGTCGCCATGTCAGACGGGTGACTGAAGTAGGAGGGTCCACCACCAAAGATGGCCGCGTACTTGTTGAAGCCGAACTCCGCTAAGCACACGTTGCCGCCCTTCTTGAAGCAGCTCACGCCGGGGTGGCGGTAGTACGGGCACCTCGGCTTCTGGTTTAGGTTGCCGCCGAGTGTGGCCTGGCTCCGAATCTGCGGGCTCGCGATCGACTTCGCCGCCTCGACCAGCCCGGGGAAACTCTCCGCCACGGCGTCCGAGTCCGCGATCTCCTGGATCGTCGCCAGCGCACCGAGGGTCAAAGATCCATCGCCGTTCCGCTCGACGCCTCCGAGCGCCAGTCCACTGATCTCAACGAGCGCCGTCGGTGCGGCGATGTCGTCCTTCATCACGGTCAAGAGGTCCTGGCCGCCTGCGAGCACCTGGGGCGCCGTACGCGAGCGCTCTTTCGGGAGCTCGGCGATCGCTTCGTCCAGGGTCTTCGGTGTTTTCAAATCGAACGGCTGCATCAGACCTTCCCGTAAAGGGCCTCAAGAACGTTGTCTGCGGTGAACGGCATCTTCGTGAGGCGAACGCCGCACGCGTTGTAGATCGCGTTCGCGATCGCACCATGGCCGGGGATGATCGTGGCTTCCGCCATCCCGCATACCGACTCACGCTCGTCTTCATCGTCGATGAGCGCGACCATCTCGGGCATCTCCTGGGGGCCCGCGATCTTGTAGAGATCGAGGTTGTCCGAAAGCAGGTAGCCGTCCTGCTCGTCGAACACGCGTTGCTCCAAGAGTCCGTAGGACAAGGCCTGGATCATGCCTCCGTTGATCTGGCTGCGTAGCGCCATCCGGTTCAGCGGCAGACCTTGGTCCTGAACGGCCACCATCTTGAGCACGCGCACGCGCCCAGTCAGCGTGTCCACTTCGACCTTGGCGGCCTGGATGCCGTGGATGTCTCCCCGGTAGAGGGCCTGCTTGAACTTGCCGCGGACCACGAGGGGCTCGCGGAGAAGCGCGCAGACCGCCTTCCAGCTGAGCGACTGCCCGCCGTCCCCGTCTCGGACGGAAACCTGGCCGTCCTTCCAAAGGTAGCCGCCGACGGCTGCGCCGAGCACAGGCTCCAGCTTGGCCTCCAGCGCTTCACGGGCCTGGTGGGCCGCGTCCTTGATCGCGGGCGCAGAACTGCCGGTCGTGACGCTGCCACCGGAGGCGACGCTGGGCGGAAGTTCGCTGTCGCCGATCTTGGCGAGCACGTCGGAGACCTGCAGGCCCAGCTCCTCCGCGACGATCGCCGCGACGTACGTACGCGCGCCGGTGCCGAGGTCCTGGGTCGCCGTGGCCGAGACCACCGTTCCATCGGGATTCACGGTGACATCGCACTGGGAGGCTCGACCCCCCGGGCCCCAGCCGGCGGCACCGAATCCGATGCCCACCGCCATGCCGTTGTCACCCGCCTTGCCGGGCGCGGTTCGATTCGGATGGTCAGCCCAGCCGATTTCCTTGGCCACGGTGTCGAGCTGGCGACTATGCACCTCGGAGGAGAGGTTGAGCCTGCGCACCTCGACGGGATCCATCTTCAGCGCGTAGGCGATCATATCGACGGCAGACTCCATGCCAAACGATGCCTGGGGGTGACCCGGCGCGCGCATCGCACGGTTGCTGTCGGCGGCGGTCTTCACCGAGACCACCCGGCTCGAAACGTTCTCTACCTCGTAGCGGTAGGGTGCGCCCGGCAGCGCACCGCGCCCCTGGCCCCCATGCTTCTCCGCATCGAGGTCGACGGCGATCAGCTTGCCCTCCGCATTCGCGGCAAGTCGAATCTTCTGCTTGGACCCGGAGCGGTTGCCCGCCATCGTGAACTCGTCCGCGCGCGAAAGCATGTAGTGCACGGGTCGACCGGTCTCCCGTGCGATTCGCGCCGCCAACGCGCCCTCAAGCCCGGCACCAAACTTGGCGCCGAACCCGCCGCCCATGTGCGGAGTGATCACGCGAATCGTGTCCGAGTCACGCTCCAACGGGCGCCTAAACTGTCCCGGCATCCCCGAGACGTTCTGGGTGGAGGCATAGATGTGGACGAAGCCCTCACGCTCCGCAGGATCCACCACGTGACCGTGGGTTTCCAAGCAGACGTGGTGCTGGGTCGGGATCTCGATGTCCAGCTCCACGAGAGCAGCAGCGCCCCTGATGACCTCATCGATCGCCGCTCGGTCCCCCGACTCGGACGCGGTCGTCACGTTGCTGTCCGCGTTCCGGGAGTAGTTCACGAGAGGAGCGTTCGCCGCCTTCGCGGCCTTTTCCGTCACCACGGGCGGCAGCTTCTCCAAGTCGACGACGATCGCGCGGACCCCGTCCAAGGCGGCTTCCATCGTCTCCGCGGCCACAACCGCGATGATCGAGTCATCCCCGGAGTACCGAACTTCGGACCCTGGCTCCTTCTCGATGTGGATATGCACGACCCCTGGCAGCTGGCGGGCTGCCTCGACGTCCACCGCGTTGATCTTTGCCCGTGCCGTCTGGAGACGGAGCGTGCGCGCGTACAGCATGTTCGGAAGCCGAACATCGTGGGTGTAGATCGCTCGGCCCGTGACCTTCTCAGGTCCGTCGACGCGGCGAATGTCACGGTTGAGCACGTCGAGATCGGCGCGCTTCCCCCAGCTAGGATCTGGACTCATCGACCCGCCCCCTCTTGGGCTTCGCCAGTGCCAGCGGCCCGAGACATCTGTACGGCCTTGGCTGCTTCGAAGATGTGTGGATAGGTGCCGCAGCGGCAAAGGTTGCCGGAGAGTTCGTACTTCAGCTCGTCAATGTCGGCGTTCGGCTTGCGGTCCAGAGCTGCGTGGGTGGCGACGACGAAGCCGGGGGTGCAGAAGCCGCACATCAGTCCGTCCTTTTCGCAGAACGCGTCCTGGACGTCGGACATCTTGTCCGGAGACCCGAAGCCTTCGACCGTCGTGATGGCCTTGCCCTGACAGCGCGCCGCGAGGGTCATGCAACCGTAGACGGGCTGGCCGTCGATGATCACGGTGCAGGCACCGCAGGAGCCCATGTCGCAGACGAGCTTTGCGCCGGTCAACGCGGGGTCCATCCGATCGCGCAGCGCGGACAAAAGCGTCGTCCGCGGCTCGACCGAGACCTTCCGGGCTTGTCCGTTGACGGTCAGCTCGACCTCGGTGGTACCGGAGAGCGTGGCCGCTCCCTCGGCGGTGGCCGCCTCTTGGGAAGCAGCGTCCGCAGCGAGAACGCCGGAGGCCGCAGCGGCACCACCCGCTCCTTTCAGAAACGAACGACGGGAGAGCCCCTGGTCCGAGGGTCGTCCCGCTGGCCCACCCATAGGTGGCGGCGTTGGCTTTTGGTCAGTCATGTTTTGAAGGCGAAGAGGCAGCTCGAAATTGGCTAGCCCCGATCCTAGGGGGACCTAGCGGCGATCACCAGAAGTGCGTAGCTCTAGTAATAGAGACAAACAGACTCGTAACCCGAGCTTGACCTCGACTCCCCATTCGCCCACCGTCCCTTCATGCAATCGACTTCCAGGAAGCTCATCCGCCGGCGGTCCCTCCTACGCGCAGGACGGGTTGTCGCCACCGCGGCCTTCTCTTGTGCCCTCCTCACCGGCAGTCTGACCTCTTGCGGCGAGCCCTCGTCGCCGCCCACGACGCTGCGCATCACCGCTCTCCCGGATTCTAAAACGACGGAGCTGAACCCGAAGTACCGCATAGTGGCCAGCTACCTAAGCGAAACGCTCGGCGTCGACGTCGAGTACGTGGCGGTGACGGACTACGCGGCGTCAGTGGAGGCGTTCAAGAACGGCGACGTCCAGCTCGCCTGGTTCGGCGGGGTCTCCGGCGTGCTGGCGCGACAGTCGGTCCCAGGGTCGCGCGTCATTGCATTCGGCACCGTCGACCCCCAGTTCCGGTCCTACTTCGTGGCCAACCCGAGCGCGGGCGTCGAGCCGGGTGATGACTTTCCGACGGGCCTCCGTGGCAAGTCCTTCACCTTCGGCGCCGCGGCGAGCACATCTGGCCGGGTCATGCCGGAGTACTTCCTACGCCAAGAGGTCGGCGAAGGTCCCGAAGCGTTCTTCGGCGAGGTCAACATGAACGGTGGCAAGCACCCCATCGTGGCCAAGAACGTGGAGAAGGGCGTGTACCAAGCGGGGGTCATGAACTTCAAGACCTACGAGAACATGGTCACCAACGGCGACCTCGACCCGGATCAGTGCATCAAGGTTTGGATGACGCCCCCCTACGCAGACTACAACTGGACCGCCCACCCGTTGCTGGAGTCCCGCTTCGGCGAGGGCTTTACGGACAAGCTCCAGACAGCGCTCGTCTCGATCACCGACGCGGTGCTCCTCGACGCCCTACAGCGCCCGGATGGCCTCATCCCCGCTAGCAACGCTGACTTCGAAGAGATCGAATCGATCTGCCGCGAAATTGGGCTCCTCGATCGGTGACCAGGGAACCTCGCAAGACCGATAGCGAGCCCAGCCGCCCTCCTGGGGGCATCGGCTTTGGGCTGCAGGGCGCCACCGTTCGCTTCTCCGGCAAGGTGGCGCTGGAGAGCCTCGATCTGCAGCTTGAGCCTGGCGCCAAGGTCGCGCTCATCGGGCCGAGCGGAGCGGGAAAGACCACGCTCCTCAGGCTACTTGCGGGCACGGCTGAGCCCAACGAGGGCGACCTTCGTTTCACGGGCGGACTCTCCGCGCGGGATCGCCTTAGCTGCACGGGGTTCATCCACCAAGACCATGCGCTCGTCCCCGTCCTGCGCGTGCTGCAGAATGTGCTCGCGGGGAGGCTCGGGCGCTACGGATCGCTCCAGGGACTGCGTTCCGTCTACTTCCCTAGCCGGGAGTCCATCGAGGCGGTCCATCGCACGCTCACGCGGGTCGGCATTGGCGAGCTGCTCTACCAACGCACCGACCGTCTCTCGGGCGGCGAGCAGCAGCGCGTCGCCATCGCGCGCGCTCTCTACCAAGAGCCTCGGGTGCTTCTCTGCGACGAACCCGTCGCTTCCCTGGACCCGAGCCGGAGCCGCGACGTCGTCCAGCTACTCATCGAGCTCGCCACCGAGTCAGGGGCGACCCTGGTGACGAGCCTCCACGATGAGCGGCTCGCCGCGCAGTTCTTTGACCGCGTCATCGGACTGCGCTCCGGGCGCGTCGTCCTTGACTCCACGCGGGACTCCGCGGGTGAACACCCAGCCCTCAGCCCAGCCGCACTTGAGGCGCTCTTTGGACTGGACGCGCTCCCAGGAGAAACGCCGTGACGATGCCGGCCCCGCGGGGGCCCCTCGGCATGCGCGCCCTGACCCTGGTGATCATTGCGCTCGCGGGGCTCGTCGCCGCAAGGTACCTGGGCTTGGACCTCGCCGGGGTTCTGCCCCGTGACGCCGGCAAGGCCATGGCCGCGGACCTCTTAGGCGCGGCTTTGCATCCGGCGCTGGACTACGAGACCGAAGTGCCGCCGGGGACGCCCGCGTTCGGCCTCAAGATCCTCGCGGCGCTGTGGCAGACGCTGCTCTTCGCCGCGGCGGCCATGTCCATCGCTCTGCCGCTCGGGCTCGCGCTCGGCATCCTTGCGTCCGATCGCTTCTGGACCCTGCGGACCCAGGGGACGCGGCCCCCATCGGCGCTCCAGCGCACTCTCCAGATCGCGGTTCGCACGCTCATCGCGCTCATGCGCTCCCTGCACGAGCTCCTGTGGGCCGTCCTCTTCCTCGCCGCGCTTGGGCTCAACTCCGCCGCGGCAGTGATCTCTATCGCCATCCCCTTCGCGGGCACGCTCGCCAAGGTGGGCTCGGAGATGATCGATGAAACGACGACGCAGCCGCCCCGTGCCTTGGTGGGCGCGGGGGCGCGCCCCTTCACGGCGCTCTTCGTGGGGGTGCTACCCGCCGCGGCCCCCGACCTCTTGAGCTACGCGTTCTATCGCTTCGAGTGCGCGATCCGCTCCGCTGCCGTGCTGGGCTTTTTCGGCTACCCCACCATCGGCCTCTACGTGGCGCAGTCCTTTGAGAACTACCAGCTGCGCGAAGTCTGGACGTACCTGTACGCATTGATCGCCCTCGTAGTCGTGGTGGAAGCATGGAGCCGCGGCGTGCGCAGGAGGCTCTCGTGACCCCGAAGCAGGCCTCCACCATCGAGCAGCTCCGGGCCTCCCGCGAGCGAAGCCCTTTCCTCGTCGTGACCGCCGTCCTGCTCTTCCTGGTGGCGGCGGTCGCATGGATGGGCCCCACCTTTGACCTGGGGGACTTCGCGAGCTCGCGGAGAGCCGACAACCTCGTCCGCTTCCTCACGGTGGACGCGGTCCCGCCGGTGGTTCGCGACGCACCATCAGGTGAAAAGCTCGGCGCGGCCTTCTCCTGGGCAGCGGAGCGCCTAAGGAGTCGCTATTTAGCTGCCGCAGCTGCGACCCTGGCCGTCGCCGTCGTTGCCGCCATTCTTGCGGCCCTGTTCGGCGCCGCACTGGCCCCCTTCACCGCGCGCTCCATCGTCGGGGAGGCGTCCCTGCCACGGCGCATCGTCTCGCGCCTGTCGCGGTTCGTTTGCGTGCTGCTGCGGGCCATCCCCGAGTACATGCTGGCGTTCCTTCTGGGTGCCCTCCTGCCCAGCGCTGCGTGGGCCTGCGTGCTCGCCCTCGCCATCCACAACGGCGGCATCTTGGGACGGCTCTACGGGGAGACACTCGAAAACTCCGACCAGCGGGCGGCCCACGCATGGTTCCATTCGGGGGCGCCGCGGAGCACCGCCACGGTGGGTGCGCTCTTCCCCGCCGTCCTTCCACGGTTCCTCACGTATTTTTTCTACCGACTGGAGACATGTGTCCGGGAGTCCACCGTACTGGGGATGCTGGGCTTCGTTTCCCTCGGGCATTGGATCGTTCAAGCCCGGGCCGCGGGCCATTACGACGACATGCTCTTGGCATTTGCCATGGGAGCCTTCATTGTGCTTACCGCGGACCTAGCCTCGTGGTTCGCCAGACGAGCCGTTCGCGACGCTTCCTAACTCTCCCCCCCCACCTATTCGATGACCCAAGAGCCAGGCTCCCAGGAGCCCATTGTCCGCATGCGCGGGCTGGTCAAGCATTTCGGTGACGTGCAAGCGCTGCGCGGCATCGATATGGACCTACCACGGGGGCCCGTGGGACTGCTCGGGCCCAACGGCGCTGGCAAGACGACCCTGATCGGCCTTCTGCTAGGGCTCTTGGAGCCCACCGCAGGCGAAGCGTCGATCGCTGGGCTCACCCCGCGCACGCGCGCCGACCGCATCGCCATTCGCAAGCGGGTGGGGTACATGCCGGAGAGCGATTGCCTCCTGCCTGGCATGAGCGGCGTGGAGCTGGTTTCCACCCTGGGGCGGCTGACCGGGCTGTCCAAGGAGGACGCGATGACCCGCGCCCACGAAGTGCTCGACTACGTGGAGCTTGAGGAGGCCCGCTATCGGCCCCTCGACGGTTTCTCGACGGGCATGAAGCAGCGGCTCAAGCTCGCCCAAGCGCTCGTTCACGATCCCGAGCTGTTGCTCCTCGACGAACCGACCAACGGACTCGACCCCAAGGGCCGGCGGCACATGCTGTCCCTTGTCGAGGACCTCGGGCGCAACCAAGGCAAGAACATCATCCTGTGCTCGCACCTTTTGCCTGACGTTGAAAAGACCTGCGACCACGTGGTCGTTGTCGTGCAAGGCCGCGTCGCGCTACAGGGGTCCATCGCCGAACTCACCGCCGCC
>CALHGQ010000165.1 GCA_938030175.1 uncultured bacterium
GCTCCTGCATGTCTCGGCAAGAGGATAGCAGAAGCCCGTCGCGAGACGTGGACCCACGAACCCATCCAGCGCTCAAGAACGCTCACCCACGGAACCGAATTCTTACATAGCACAGAAGTACGGCGCATGTGCCCGCGCTTCCCACCCCATTCGCCCCAGACCGCCCGGAGCCTGTCATTTCAGCCGAACGCTGCCTCGAAACCTACCTTCAGGAGATCAATGAGGTCCCCTTGCTCACCGCTGATGAGGAGAAGGTCCTAGGGTCCCGTGTCCAAGCTGGCGACATGGAGGCTCGCGAGCACCTGATTCGCGCCAACCTCCGTCTCGTTGTGTCCATCGCGAAGATGTACAACGACCGCGGCCTGAACCTCCAAGACCTGATCGCGGAAGGGAACATCGGCCTGATGAAGGCCGCTGAGAAGTTCGATCCGGAAGCCGGCTGCCGCTTCTCGACCTACGGCACCTGGTGGATCAAGCAGTCCATCCGCCGCGCCCTCACCAACACCGTGAAGTCCGTTCGTGTGCCGGGGTACATGAACGAGATGATGTCCAAGTGGCGCACCGTCGCGAACGAGCTGCGCTACATGCTCGGCCGCATGCCCACGGTGGAAGAGGTCGCACTCGAGCTGGAGATTCCGAAGGAGTCCTGGCCTCTCCTGAAGCGCACCATCGAGTCCAACCAAGCCGGCCAGGTCTCCCTGGACGTGATGACTCAGACCCACGACACCGTGGAAGACGAGAAGGCGACGGACCCCGAGGACAACACGATTCAGAACGACCTTCTGTCGCGCCTGAACGAGCTCTTGGACGTGATCGATGAGCGTGAAGCCACCATCCTGCGCCTGCGCTACGGCCTTGGGGAGAAGGCCGACGACCCGATGACTTTGAAGGAGATCGGCAAGATCGTCGGACTCACGCGAGAGCGCGTGCGTCAGATCGAGCGAGACGCTTTGAAGAAGCTCTACGAGGTCATGGCCGGGGAGTAGGACTCTCGACTACGGTGGGGCGCAGACCATGCGCTTCGCCGTTCTTTTTTTAGCTGTACTCGTAGGTGTGGGAGCCTTCTTCCTCCTGACCAAGGGCGAGTCTTCTCCGTCGCAAGAGGCGGAGACCCTGGCGCCGCTCGCGCCGGAGGACCTGGGCCCTGAGTTGGCCCCCGCAGAGGCAAGCGCCGAACTCACCGAAGCGCCCGCAGAGGGCCCAAAGGAGATCGACGCGGCGGCGATCGAAACCATCGAGCGCGAAGAGGCTGGCTTCAGCGGCGAGAACCTCGTGGAGTTCCACGGTTCAGCATTGTTGCAGCCGAAGGGCCAACGACCCTATCCAGCCGTCCGTGGCACCATCGAGATCGCGATCTTGAACCACGGTCGACTCGTGCCCGTTTCCGTGGACGTGACCCAGGGCAAGTTTCGCGTCGAGGTACCGGACCGCTGCCGGATCCGCGTCGAGGGTGGCGTGCTGGAGGACCAAGCCGTTCGCTTCCTTGGCACAGACGGTCCGTTCACACTGGACGCCGCGCTCGACTACGCATTGGTGGGCGAACCGATCCCGATCCAACGACTCCGCGTCTTCGAGGGTACGCAGCACGTCCCCCTCGCCAAGGTGACCGTGCGCACAGGCGTAGACGGCGCCACCGCCCAGATGACAGGCGGGGCCCCGGTGGGGGAGGTGTTGGTGGCCGAGGCAGCCTCGCCCATCGACCTGCCGTTCATGCCCGGGCAGCGCCCCGTGTGGTTGCACGTGAGCGCGGAGGGTTACGCGACGACGGCCCTGCTCATCAACCCCCTTGAGGCCGCCGAGAAGGACGTCGTGCTCTGGCCTTCAGCGACGCTCAACGTGCGCGTCACGGGCCCGGCCCGCGACCGGCTCAAGGCGCTGATCCTCCATCGCAACGAACCGGCAGCAGCGGGACAGAAGCCATCGAAACGCCACTTCGCCACCATCGGCATGAACGCAACCGGGATCACGAGCGATCCCGACGCGATCATCTTCAACCTGGAGAACGTCCCGGCGCTCCCCTTGACGCTGGAGGCGCGCGGGTTCGACAAGCGAGGACGTGAAACGCTCCTCGGTACGACGTCCGTGGTGCTCGGAACGGATCAAGCGGGCAGGGTCGAGCTGCGACTCGACGAGAAATGAGCGAGCCAGCCACGACCGCCGAGGACTTCGCTGCGCGCAGGGCCCAGCCAAAGGCCGAAGATCCAGGTCGACCCGATGACGGTGTCGCGCTGTACGTGCACCTGCCCTTCTGCGCCGCGAAGTGTCACTACTGCGACTTCTTCTCCGTGCCCGACGAGGGCCAGGACATTGAGGGCATGATCTCCGCGATCCTGCGCGAGGCCGAGCTACGTGCGCCCACGCATCCGCGCACCGTGTTCATCGGCGGGGGAACCCCTTCGCTCCTGAGCGTTCCCC
Source organism: uncultured bacterium (assembly GCA_938030175.1). GTDB lineage: Bacteria > Planctomycetota > UBA1135 > UBA1135 > Saltatorellus. The sequence goes on from CALHGQ010000165.1 coordinate 2,416, forward strand.
AGCTCACACGCTTCCTCGACGGCCTCGACGCCATCACCCATTGGCGTTCTAGCGCGACGGAAGTGACCGCGGAGTGCAACCCAGAGAGCCTCGACGTGGACAAGGCGAAGGCCCTCAAAGACCTTGGCGTTCCGCGACTCTCCATCGGATTCCAAACGCTCAACGACGAGACGCTCAAGCTCTTTGGCCGCGTCCACAGCGTCGACGACTCGTTCCGCGCCTTCGAGGCCGCGCGAACGGCGGGGATCGAGCACCTCAACCTCGACATGATCTACGCGGTCCCGGACCAGACCGCGGCGGATTGGGCACGGGACCTAGCGCGCGTTCTCGAGCTCCGTCCCGAGCATCTCTCCGCCTACAACCTGACGTTCGAAGAGGACACGCGCTTCAAGCGCTGGCTCGACCAGGGCAAGCTCAAGAGCTCGCCGGAGGACGTCGAGCTTGAGATGTTCCACGCGACGCGGGACCTGACGTCCGCCGCGGGTTTGAACGCGTACGAGATCTCGAACCACGCTACGCCCGGGGAGGAGTGCGTGCACAACGTCGGCTACTGGCGCAACGCGGAGTACCTCGGCATCGGCCCCGGCGCCGTCAGCAAGGTGGGGCTGACGCGCGTGGGCAACCCGCGGGCCATCCAGCCCTACCTCCGCCGTATCGCCGCGGCGGGTCACGCCACCGACTGGCGCGAGGATCCGGATGAGTACGCGCGCTTGGCGGAGACCTGGTGGCTGGGACTGCGGCTCGCTGAGGGCGTGAACGCCGAAGAGGCGCGGGCCGCGGCCAGGTTCAGCGCAGACGTGTCGGACCCAGCCCTGGAAGTCGCGGAGCGCCTGGAATCCCAGGGCTTCCTCGAGCGGTTCAAGGGCGAGCCGAACGAGCGCTTCCGCCTGACCGCGACCGGGCTGCCACTGGCGGACGCAGCCGCCCGTCAGTTCCTCGACGGGATCAGCGCGGAGTGAATTCCAGTGCGCCACCGCGCATCTCCCTGGGACCGTAGACGAGAATCGAGGGATGCCCGACCCATCGCAATACGACACCTTCGCTAGCGCCTACGCCGAGTTCGTGGAGACCGCCCCCTACAACGCGCTCTACGACCGCCCCGCGACGTTGGAGCTCGTCGGCGACGTCGCCGGCAAAGACGTCCTGGATGCGGCCTGCGGGTCAGGGGTCTACCTCGAAGAGCTTCTCGCGCGCGGCGCCCGCGTCGCTGGTTTCGATGCGTCCGGCGGGATGATCGAGCACGCCCGGGCTCGCCTCGGGGAGGCTGCTCAGTTGCGCGTTCACTCGATGGACAGCCCCATCGACTGGGTCCAGAACGAGAGCGTTGATCTCGTGCTCTGTGCGCTCGCCTACCACTACGCCAACGACCGGCCCGCGTTCCTCCAGGAAGCCCAGCGCGTCCTACGACCGGGCGGCGCCCTCGTGATCAGCACCCACCACCCCGCCAGCGACTGGGGTCGCCTCGGGGGGTCCTACTTCACGGAGGAAGCCGTCACGGAGACCTGGAGTCGCGGCTGGGTCGTCACCGCGAACCGCTGCCCGCTGACGCAACTGACCGAGGAGTTCTTCGGCGCGGGCTTCCTCATCGAACGGCTCGTGGAGCCCCTACCGGTGGAAGCGATGGCCTCGTCCCACCCGGAGGCCTACGAGAAGCTCTCGACGCAGCCCAACTTCATTCTGTTTCGACTGGTCAAGCGATGAGCCGAGACTTCAGTTGAACGTAACGGAAAGTCCGTCCGTGAAATTCGAGGTGGGCCCGCTGGGGGAGCTATCGCGGTACCAGGCCTGGTAGTTCCAGGTGTCCCCGGGGAGGGCCGCGACGAAGCCGTTCGGCTGGGGAATCTGCGTGAGGTCCAGCGCCAGTTCGATCTCGCCCGCGAGGTTGGACTGCTGAATCTGTCCGGGCCCGACGTAGCGGCCGATCGCACCGCCGAGGCAGAGCACCCCGGCGCTGCCAGCGGGTTGGTTCACAAGGCCCTGGGTGCTGCTAACGATAAAGAAGCTAAAGGAGAACCGCGGGAGGTCGCGCGCCCCAAGCACGAGCGAATTTTCGGTCGCGGCCGGGCTCCCGATCCCAAAGATCTTGGCGCCCGCTCCCGTGGAGTTCGTGACCGACGGCGAGCAGTAGGTCTGCCCCACGAACGTGGGCACGGGGCCCTCCGCAAAGCTAGCGGCGACCTCGGCCTCGGACAGGACGTCTGCGTAGACACGGAACTCCGTCAAGGAGCCCTCGAAGCCTGGGTCCCCTTGAAACTGCGACCGGCCAAGCCAGTTGTTCTCGTCCACAAGCGAGGTCAGGTCGAGGGAGATGGACGTCTCCTGCTGCAGAACGCCGTCGATGTAGAGCTTGATCGCGCCCGCGGTGGCGTCGAGCGAAAGCGCGATATGAGTTTCCACGCCGAGCTGGGCCGGAGACGCGGCCAGGGCTTTTGTGCTGCTGCCCGTGGACATCAGGCGCACCGCCGCGGTGGGCGTGCCGCTGTCGACGGACTTGGGCGTCAACGCGAGATACGTGAGACCGCTGCCTTGGGCACCTGCGCCGGCGCTGGAGTTCCCAAAGTCCATGATGCGCGGCCAGTTCGGCACGCTGACATCGGTCCAGGTGTACCAAGCCTCAAAGGTCCCGGAAGCCTGGCTTCCGAGGAACCCCGCCGGGAATTCAACGTAGTCGTTCCCGTCGAGCTCCAGCCGGCCCGTTCCGTCGAGCGTGCTACCGCCGAGAAGTACACCGTTCACGGTGCCGACGCTGTCCGTGACCACCGTGCCCGTTCCGTGGAACGTGTACTGGTGGACGAGCTGCGCGCTCGCCGAAACGGAGAAGGCGGTGGTGACGAGAACAGCGGCAACGTGGATCTGGAGGCGTGTCATAGCAGTCGCGGTGGGAGTCGAGTCAGCGGCCAGGGACCCAGTCTGCGTTAACGCGAAGAACTCACTTGAGAATCGCCCGGTCTGCTTGGAAGAGCCGAGGCCAAGTGCCCCCGCACGGGTCAGTTGTCGGCGTTCTCCCACAGGATCTGAGACAGCGAACCGAGGACTCGGGCGCACCACGGTCGGGGAGAACACCGTTCCCGGCCGCACGCGATCGGATAGCATGTTCCGCCCATGAGCCGTCCAGCGCCCTACGCCGACCGACTCCACGAAGCCGTGGAGCGCGCCCAGAACCCTGTGGTGGTGGGCCTCGATCCACACCTCGCGCTGCTTCCGGACGAGTTCGCGGTGGCCCGGGACAGGGCCGCGTCCCGCCGAGAGCGCGCGGGCGCCGTGCGCGACTTCCTGCTGGCCATCGTCGAGATCGCGGCCGGGAAAGTCCCTGCGGTGAAGCCCCAGTCGGCCTTTTTTGAGGTCTTCGGCGCCGACGGCGTACAGGCGTTCGAGGACGTGGTGGCCGCCTCGAAGGAGGCTGGACTCCTCGTCATTGGCGACGTCAAGCGCGGGGACATCGGCTCCACCGCTGCGGCGTACGCGGAGGCCTTCCTGACCGGTCCCGCGGGGGAGGCTGCCCCCTGGGCCCAGCCTTACCTGTGCGACGCCGCGACCGTGAACCCCTACCTTGGTTCGGACTCGATCACGCCCTTCGCAGCGGCCTGCGAAGCGGCCAATGCGGGCCTCTACGTGCTGGTGAGGACCTCCAACCCGTCGAGCGCCGAGTTCCAGGCACTCCACCTCGAAGGGTCCAACGACACCCTCGCCGATCGTGTGGCAGACGCTGTCCATGGCTGGGGCGCCGACGTGGTGGGGGAGAGCGGCTGGAGCTCGATCGGCGCCGTGGTCGGCGCGACCCACCCTGACGAGCTCTACGCGCTCCGCCAGCGCATGCCGAGGACGCCCCTCTTACTTCCCGGATACGGCGCCCAGGGGGCCAGCGCCCAGGACATCAAGGGCGGTTTCACGGAGGGACTCCACGGCGCCCTCGTCAACTCTTCTCGCGGAATCCTGTACGCGGGAGCGAAGCGCCCAGATCTGCACTGGAAAGACGCCGCAAGTCAGGCGATGGACGACATGGCGAAAGAGCTCCGCGGGGCGCTCTTGAACTGACCACTCGACTTCTCAACGCGGCCCGAAAAGCCGCAGCTTCACCTATGACTCTTCAGCTGCGGGCCGAGCACCTACCCGGCGATCTATTCGGGCTTTCCGCCGTCGCCCGCGCGGGCCTCGCCGCGGGAGCAGACTTTGGACCGCTGCCCGTGGTGACAAAAGCATCCCAGGTCCCGCAGCCCAAAGAACGGCTAGGCGCGGAGGAGCGCGGTGTTCTCTCCGACCTCCTGAGCGCCGGCTACGCCGAGGCCGGTATCACCCTCTCTTCTGGATCGGGAACCGCCCAAAGCCTCGCGGCGCTGCGCGAAGAAGGCGTGTTCGCCGTCGTGACCGGCCAGCAGCCGGGCTTCCTCGCGTCTCCGCTGTACAGCCTCTACAAAGCACTGCAGGCGTGTCGCGCAGCGAAAGACCTGAGCGAGCGGTGGGAGAGGCCCGTCGTGCCTATCTTCTGGAACCACGCAGATGACCACGACGTTGCGGAGGTCCACCACGCGTGGCAGCTCAACCGCAACCTCGACCTGCAAAAGGTCCACCTCGGCGGGCTCTCGTCCGGCCGTGTGCCCCTCGGCAGCCTGCCCGTCACCGAGGAAGCGCAGCGCCTGGGTGCACTCCGCGCGCAGCTGCACGACATTGTGGAGGAGCACGAGCACGCGAACCTCGCCATCGATACGTTCCTGCCCCGTGACGGAGAGACCTTGCCGCGCGCGCTGACGCGGGCCTTCCACTCCTTGATGGAAGACTACGGACTCGTCGTGTGCGAGCCGAACTGGATCCGCGGTCTGCTCTCGAGCGAAATGGGTCGACTCGTCAGCGCCGGGTCGCCGCCGCTGACGGAAGCCCTTCGCGCGGGAGAGGCTGAACTCGCGGCGCTCTCGCTACCTGCGGCGATTCCCATCGGTGACGCGCCGGAAGGGGACGCGGGCGACGCCGCAGCGCTGGTCTACCGGCACGTGCGCGCGGCCGAGAACATGCAGCCGGAGCGCATCGCATTGCGCGCCGGCGGCGCCGGCTTTCGCCACGACGGCATGCCAGGATCGCGGACCCACGCCGAACTGGGGAGCCAAATCGTGAGCGCACCCGACGAGTGGTCCGCGGGCGCGCTGGTGCGCCCGCTCGTCCAGGACGCTGTGTTTCCGACGTGTGCCTACGTAGGCGGATACGGGGAGCTCGGCTACCACGCCCAGCTCGGACCGGCGCGCGACGCCTGTGGCCAGCCGCGCACGCCGTTCTTGCCGCGCGTCTCGATCTCCCTCGTGGACGGCGACACGCGCTATGCGCTCGGGCGCGTTGAATCGACGGTCGAGGAGATCCTCCGCGCGAAGGGCCAGTTCCAAGTCCCCGACGTTGACCCCGACGACGAGCCCGCCGTCGTTCGCAACCTGCGCCAGCTGACCGACCAGATCACGGCGCAGATCCTTGAGCATAAGAGCGACCTCGCAGAGCTCGAACCCGCCCTCGGGATCACGCTCAAGAAGACCGCTGGTCACGTAGAGACCTCCATCGGGAAGGTCATCGGCAAGGCGATGCGCGTGCACAAGAACAACACGGGCAAGGGCGTTCGCCAGGTTCGCCGCGTGAACAGCATGCTCTACCCCCGGGACGTACCCCAGGAACGATTGTTGGGGCCCTTCCAGTTCATCGCCCGGTTCGGATCGGAGTTCACGCCGGCGCTGATGGGCGAAATCCCGTTCGCGTCCACCGAACACATGGTGCTTCACCTCCCCAGCTCACTCGACGAATGACCGAACTCGACGTACTCCTCATCGCCGCGCACCCAGACGACGCGGAAATCTCTGCGGGCGGAACGATCCTGCGGCTCGTGGACGCGGGCGCTAGGGTCGGCATTCTCGACATCACGCGCGGTGAGATGGGCACCCGTGGCACGCCGGAGGACCGCGCGGCGGAAGCAGCGAAGGCCACCGAAGTTCTCGGGCTGGCGTGGCGCGGCAATCTCGAGCAGCCGGACGGCCGCGTGCAGGTCACCGTCGATGCCCGCGAGCGACTCGCCAAGCACCTGCGCGAGCTGCGACCAGAACTCGTGCTTTCCCATCACCTGGACGACCCGCACCCCGACCACGAAGCGAGCGCACGACTGGCGAAGGAAGCCTGGTATCTCTCCGGGCTCAAGCAGCTCGCAAAGATCACCGGTGGCCCCGACGCGAAGCGCCCAGCCCAGCTAGCGCACTTTCAGTCGCACACGCAGTTCGAGCCCACCTTCATCGTGGACATCGAACCCGTTTGGGAGCGCAAGCGCGAGGCCGTGCTCGCCTACGCCACGCAGCTGGAGCCCGCGGGCACGGGCGACGATGGCAAGCACTTCTTGTACGGGGTCGACATCCTTGAACGCGTCGAAACCAAGGCGAGGGCGTACGGCGAGCGCATCGGCGGGCGGTACGGCGAGCCGATTCTTTGCAGGGAGCCGGTGAGCTTTGCGAGCCCACTGGTGAAGTGGCTCGCGTCGCCTGCCGGGTGATCTCGACCACCAAGGACACGCGACGAAGGTCGTCGCGCGCCCTAGTCGTCAACCCCAGATCACAGCGGCGATCAGGCCAACTGTGAAAATGAATAGGGAAGCCGCAAGTCGGGTGCTCTTCATGGGTCCATCCTCCCGGCTCTGCCGGGTGTTTCAAGCCACTGTTAGCTACGCCGGGTATTCCCCGGCATTCAACGAATCGCTGGAGCCGCTCGACGCGCTCAACCACCGCCCCCATGCTGCACCTCGTCCTCTATCACCCGGCCATCCCGCAGAACACCGGGAACATCGCGAGAACAACTGTCGGAATGGGGGCACACCTGCACCTGATCCATCCGATGAAGTTCGAGATCACGGAGCACGCGGTGAGACGGGCAGGGCTCGACCACTGGCCCTCGGTAACGCTTACGGAGCACGCCTCAGACGAGGCTTTCCTGGAGTGGCTAGGGGATCGACAGCCCTGGCTCGTTACGAAGTTCGGCACCCTCACATTCAACGAACCCTCATATACAGATGGCGACGTCATCATCCTGGGAAACGAGAATAAGGGCCTTCCAGAGGCCTGGCGAGAGCGCTGGGATACCCGTACGGTGACGATCCCCATGCCGGGTCCCCTCAACGGCGGAGACAACATCCGTAGCTACAACCTCGCGAACGCCGCGGCGATCGTGCTCGCGCACGCCACCCTGAAAGCTGCCCCCTAAGCATGAGTCCATCTTCTCACCCCCATGACCGCAGCCGCTCGCGCTACGCCATTGCGCGCGATGTGCTCGGGCGCCTAACCCTGGGTGAGCGGATGCTGATAGCACTTTCGAAGCACCCGGCAGACGTCGCCATCGTATCGGACTACGAAGAGCCCACCGACGCCTGGACCGTGGAGACGGCGCTCGAGACCTTCGACGTTGCGTTCCCTTCGTTCCGCGAATCGCTGCGTGGAAAGCGCGTTCTCGACTACGGTTGCGGCGATGGATTCCAGAGCGTCGCTGCAGCGAAGGCCGGAGCCCGAGAGGTTCTTGGCGTGGACATCTCCGAGGCTCGCCTCGGTTTCGCGCGCGACCTCAAGCGAGTCAACGGAGCGGACAACGTCGAGTTCGCCAAGCGCATCTCCGGCACCTACGACGTGGTGCTAAGCCTCGACGCGATCGAGCACTTCGTCGCGCCCGAGGAGAACATGCTGGAGATGAAGTCGGCGCTGACCAAGGGCGGCCGCATCTTCGCCACCTTTGGGCCGCTGTGGTTCGCCCCCTTCGGCCACCACATGAACTTCTTCGCGCGGGTTCCCTGGCTCAACCTGCTGTTTTCCGAGAAGACGGTCTACCGCGTGCGCAGCATCTACCGCACCGACGGTCACACGAGCTACATCCCTGACCTGAACAAGATGACGGTGAAGAAGTTCGAGGCGCTGATCGAGCACTGCGGACTGCGCCCCGAAAAGCTCGTTTACCGCGTCGTCAAAGACCTCCCGCTCGTTGCGAAGGTGCCGTTCCTGCGCGAGCTACTCATCAACCAGATCGACGTGGTCCTCGTACCGGCGGAGGTGAACCAGGAAGTCCTGGTGCCGCAGCCAGCTTCGGTCTCGAGTCCAACGAAAAACCGCCAGTCGTCCCCCGAGAAGGTCCGGAGCTAAGCTCCGAACCCCTGGGTCTGGGACAAGTGGCGGTTCGTTGACGGCCGCTGTTTCGCTACTCGGCTGTGTCGCTACTCGGCTGTGTCGTTACGTGGCTGTGTCGCTGCCTGGGTGGGCCGCTACTCGAAAGTCGTGACCCAGCCGTCGGTGAAGTTGCTGGTCGCTTGCCCGCCGATGGCGTCGCGAAACCACGCCTGGAAGTGCCAGGTTTCACCGGACATCACGGCGACGTTGCCCTGGGGTTGGGGTAGCGACGTCAGATCAACGTCCACGGCAAACCCGCCCACAAAGCCAGAGTTCAGCACTTGGCCGCCCACGACCCGGCCGATCGAGCCTGAGAGGCAAAGGTTGCCCTGGCTTCCGCCCGGCTGGAAAACGAACCCGGCTGCCTCGCTGCAGAGGAAGTAGCCAAGCGTGTTGGTGGGCAGGCTGCTCGCAAGAAGGCGGTAGTCCGCATCGACGAGCAGCGCGCTACCGCGCGCCTCGATCTGGGCCGAAGCCCCGGTGGAGTTCACCACGTTGGGTGAGCAGTAGAGGTCGCCAATGCCGGGGCCGCAGTCGCCGGCGAAAAGGCAGTCCACCCACTCCGGGTGATCGACGAACGGATTGCGGTTGCCTTGGAAGCTGGCCACAACGCTGTTCTTGTTCATCTCGAACTGGTCGACGGGGTCCGCGTAGTGCCACTCGAGGAGCGCGGCCAGCCGGCCCATGTAGGCCACCGACTCGTTGGAGCCCGTGCTGCTGGCCGAGATGAGGCCAAGGTTGTCCGTCAGTCGAAGGTCCGGTTCAGCGAACCCTGTAATCCCATGGTTGCCCCCTTCGTAGCGAAGGTCGGCGTAGAACATCGTGCGGGCGATGTCGCCCTTGCGGATCGGATTGACCTGCCAGGTGCCGCTGGAGAACGAACCGGCGGTCCAGTTCGAATTGCCGGGGAAGACGCCGCTGCCGCCGCCCGCGCCGTTGGTGCTCGCCGTCGGAAGCTCCGAGCACCCCGCTGAACAGTTGCCAAACGGCTTGTTGCTGCGCGACGAGTTGTAGCTGCTGTCCGAGAACCAGAGGAGGTGGCAGTCGGTGTAAGCGCTATTCGTGGGGCCGTCGTCCGGGAACCCGTACGACTTCGGCCAGGTGTGCTCGCGGTTGAAGCCGCCGCCCGTCTTCGAGAAGCTCTCGTTGCGGTAGACGTCGACGATCCGGTTGAAGTCCGTCGGGTCCTGCTGGGCGATGCGCAGGATGTCCGTCGTGTCGGTGCTTCCGCTGGTGTAGGGGAAGCGCGTGTGATCGTCGATGACCTCGTGGATGGTGGCGCGAAGGGTCGCTTCGCTCGATGTGTCGACCGTGTCGTAGTACGAACCTTGACCGAGGGCGCTTGAAACCGCGAGCGCACCGGTCAGGGTGACGAGCAGCGGGCGAAGTCGGGGATAGGAGTGCGATTCAGAGGTCATCTCGATAGTTGGGGTCAGGATCCTGCTCACTGCGGGATGGGCCGGAGGGGGAGATCCGGCGAGTGCGGCGCGGGGGGGGAACACCCGGAGGGGGCCCCTTGGCGGAGTTCTATTGGACCTGGGGAGGCCCTCAATGACCCATAGGAAGGGGATTCTGTGGTGAATGTTCCGTTACAAGCGCTTCGCCTTGGGACAGACGCCGCCCAGGAAGACCCTCCCTCGAATTTCGGGGCGATCAGTGAAGGCGGGTTCCCCTATGGCGGCAGGTCCCTACACTGACGGGCTCCCCATGCGCAGAATCGCGATCATCAACCAAAAAGGCGGCGTCGGCAAGACGACCACGGCTGTCAACCTCGGCGCAGCCCTCGCGCGCCTCGGCAAGCGAGTCTTGGTGATCGACATGGACCCGCAGGCCAACGCGTCCATGAACCTGGGCGCCGAGCTGCACCCGGGCGAGCCGTCCACTTACTCGCTGCTAACCCAAGGCGGGCGAGTGGTCGACACCCTGAGAGGCACGTCGACCCCCGGTCTTTCGGTGCTACCCGCGCACCTCGACCTCTCTGGCGCAGAGCTCGAGTTGGCGAGCGCGATCGGCCGCGAGACCATTCTCAAGGACGCCCTCGATGACTGGGAGCGCGAGGAGATCGCCAGCACGGGCCGCGCACCGGTGGACATCATCTTGATGGACAACCCGCCGAGCCTCGGCCTCTTGTCCGTGAACGGACTGGCCGCTTCGAAAGAGGTCCTGATCGCCGTCCAGACGGAGTTCTTTGCGCTGCAAGGGCTCTCAAAGCTCGTCGAGGTCGTCCAGCTCCTGCGTCGGCGCTTGAACCCAGACCTTGAGATTACGGCCGTGCTGGCGTGCATGTACGACAGCCGTCTGCGCCTTGGGCGCGAGGTCCTGGCGGAGCTCAGGTCGTACTTCCCCGAGCAGATCTTCAAGCGACCGATTTCCCAGAACGTCAAGCTGGCCGAAACCCCCAGCTTCGGTCGAACGATCTTCGAGTATGCGCCCGACTCGAAGGGCGCCGACGACTACCTAGCGGTGGCCGAGGAATTCTTGGCCCGCCACCGAGCGCGCGAAGAGAACGCGGAAGTCCGCTCTTTAGAGCTTCAGGCGGCCGTCACGCTCCAAGACGAGCCGCCGACACTTAGCGACGAGGAGCCAACCGACTGGATGAGGCCCGGTCACTCGCCCAGCGAAGTGAACTCAGGTGTGGATTACGCGGAAGAACCAGGGGCGCCGATGGACGAGCCGTCTTCGGTGGCTCCTGAGCTGCCTGCTGATTCGGCCCATGAATGGGCGGATGAACTGGATCCAGAGACGACACCTGAGCTGGCTCCGGCGCAGGCCCTTGATTCGGTTCACGGCATTCACGGTGAGCCCGAGTTCGCGTCCGCGGTGGACGACGATTCACTCCAGGGCGATGCCGACGAGTCTGCCTCGGCTGAATCCCCTCCGGCTGAGTCCCCTCCGGCTGAATCTATCGTCGCCGAGCCTACCCTCGCCGAGCCTACCCTCGCCGAGCCCGTCCTCGCTGGGCCTCCCTCTCGCGGAGCGAAGGTCGCAGTGCCCCCGACCGCCCCGGCCAGTACGGCCAGCGCGGAGCCTCTAAGGACGGACGTTGGGCTGATCTCCGTCGCCCCGATGGATCCGGTCCACCAGTATCGCGGCGAAGAACGCGCCACGCCCCCGCGGCGGAGCGGGCCACGGAGCGGAACTGAGGCGTCTGTTTCGCTTGGCGCCTAGCAGGGCCCACCGCTCGACCTATAGTCCCTCATGCGAATTGGCATTCTTTGCCATCCGACCTACGGTGGCTCGGGTGTGGTGGCTAGCGAACTTGCGCTGTCGTTGGCCGGGAACGGGCACTCCGTTCACCTGTTCTCCCACGACGTTCCACCGCGCCTCGCGCGCACTCCTGGACCCGTAGAGCTGCACGTCGCGCAGGGAAGCCCCTACCCCCTGTTCCACTCGACGCCCCACGACCTGGCGATCATGTCCCGGGTGCTCGACCTGCACCGCGTCGACGGACTTGACGTCCTGCACGCTCACTACGCGCTGCCCCACGCCGTGAGTGCGCTCATGGTGCGTTCGGCGGCCACCGCAGCGCGACTCGCTCCCCTCAAGGTCGTGACGACGCTGCATGGAACGGACATCACGGTCGTCGGCAACGATCCGAGCTACGCGCCGCTGACCCAGTACGCCATTACGGCGTCGGACGCGGTGACCGCGGTCAGCCAGGACCTCGCGGACCGTAGCGCTCTCAACTTCGACGACGCGCACCGCTGTGGCATCAACGTGATCCCTAACTTCGTCGACCTGGCGAAGTTCAAGCCTTCAGACGAAAAGCACGAGGTCGCAACGGCGGTCCACGTCAGCAACTTTCGCCGCGTGAAGCGCGTTCCTTGGCTCGTGCATGCGTTCGCGGACGCCCTTGACATCCTCAAGCAAAGTGGGGCTGTCGCCGACCTCACGCTCGTGGGCGATGGTCCGCAGCACGGCGAGGCCGTTCGGATCGCGCGGGAGCGCGGCATTTGCGACCGCGTGAAGTTCCTCGGCCTGCGCGACGCCCTACCCGGGCTCTTGGCGCCCGCGGATGTGTTCTGCCTGCCAAGCACCGAGGAGTCCTTTGGTCTCTCGGCGCTCGAGGCCATGGCCTGCGGCACACCGGTGATCGGAACGCGCGTGGGCGGCATTCCGGAGGTCGTAGAGAACGGTGTCTCGGGGTTCCTAGTCGACGTAGACGACCGCGAGTCCTACTCATTGCACCTCGCCGCGCTGCTCGGGGACCGGAACAAAGCTACGGCCATGGGAGCCGGGGCGCGCGAGCGCGCCGTGCAGCGCTTCGACCGCCACCACGTGGTGCGCTCCTACGAGAAGCTGTACCAGAGCCTCATCGACGACAAAGGGCCGTGTCCCGAATAAGTCCAACGCCATGAGCTCCCCTCCCGACACCCATGGGCGCGTCCACCTGGACTACAACGCCACCACGCCGCTGCGGCCGGAGGCGCGCGAGGTGCTTCTCCGGGTCTTGGACTCGGGCGCGGCGAACCCGTCCAGCGTCCACGGG
>CALHGQ010000166.1 GCA_938030175.1 uncultured bacterium
GCGTGCGCCCTCCTCTTCGACTTTGACGGCGACCAAGACCTCGACATCGCGCTCCTCGACGAAATCGCCGACGAGGTCGTCCTTTGGGAGAACACCTGCCCGGCCACCAACTTCTGCCAAGCCGCGACCAACTCGACGGGCTTCCCGGCAAGCGTGAACTTCACAGGTAGCTGCGCGATCTCGGTCAACGAACTCGACCTCCAGGTGGGCCCGATGCCCGACGGCTTCGGATTCTTCTTCTACGGTCAAACCACCACCCCCGGCACCACGGTCGGCAACGGCGTTCTCTGCCTCGGTGGTTCGCTCTTCCGCAGCACGCCGGCACTCGCCACGGGCAACCTGCTCTCAACGCCCTTCGACCTGGCGAACCCGCCGGTGCCCGCCGCGACGATCCTCTCGGGCAGCACCTGGAACTTCCAGCTCGTCTTCCGCGACGTGGCCGCGGGCGGCGCCGGCTTCAACTTCTCGGACGGGCTACAGCTGACGTTCGTTTAGCGTCGGTCGGTGGCGCACCGCTGCAGTGTTTCCCCCACTGCAGTGTTTCCCCCGCTGCAGTGTCTCCCCCACTGCAGTGCCGTCAGCGAAGCCGCTGGAAGCGCTCCGCTGCGGAGGCGAGGCGATCGAGAATCGGCCCCGCCACGTCTGCGGCGATAGCCGCAACATCGCCGTGGACCTGGTCGATCGCGGAGGGTACACGCTCGATCATCTCATCCATGGCGTCGTTGACGCGGCGCCTGGGTAGGCCGGCACGGGTCGCGGTTTCAAGCCAGTGCCTTGGCTGCATCTCAAGCCACTTGTAGTGCCGGTTCTTTCCCTCGACAGCCATAGCCATGGAGAGCTCCTTCTCGTGGAGCTGTCCCGCTTCAACGGCGGGGTAGGCAGACAACACGTCATAGAGCGGCGTAAGTCGGTAGTCGGCCCCCGGAAGTAGGGCAAGACTGAAGTTCTTGCCGTGTCCGTCGATAGCACCCAACAGCCAAAAGACGAGCTGGGACTGAAGAAAGTGAAGCCGATCTTCGAGCGGCTGAATGGCTCCCCCGAGTAGCTCGAGGACGTCACGGATCCCCGGCCCACCGTCGGACTCATACTTGTTGCTCGCTGCGGTGCCCGTGGCCTGGCACAGGTCCTCCTGGGGCAATCTCATCCACCAGCTGCGGTCCTCGGCTAAGCCTCGGTCGAAGCGCTCGACCGCGAGCACTCGCTCGTCTTCGAATTCGACAATCTCGCCTTTGGCAGCTTGCAGCCCGAATGCGGTCAAGAGGCGAGAGCAGAGCCATTCGTTCTCGACGCTCGCACTCAGGTCAACGCCGTCGGCCGTGGCTCCGATGTCTGGTTTGAGGATGTGGGTGGTGGGTGTAGGCCCTAGGGGCCTGCACCATTGGCCGTCGTGTCGGAGCAGCGCCGTCTTCTCCTGCGCGCCCGCGATCGAGATTCGAAACGGAGAGGCGCCGTCTCGACGCCCCGCTCTGTTGCTGCGAAGTCCCTTGAGGTGGGCTGCTACTTCGGCCTCCGTCCAAGGCTCGAAGTCGATGGACCGCACAGACGGGGGATCATCGTCCGTATGAAACTGGAGCGCGCCGACGCAGTCGCTCCCGATCTCGACGAGAAGGTCGAACGCACGCGTGGACTCGGCGCCGACTGCCTGCTGAAGACGTTGACGGACGTCCGAGCTATCGGGCATGAGGTTGTCGAAGTAGGTCGCGACGACCTCATCGCGTTTTGGTCCCGTCGCCAACGGCAGTGAGAGAGAGATGGGGGTCGCGCCGTCGAGCGCGAGCCAACTCTCCCGGTAGCAGAATTCCAGCACCCCGCCCGGTCGACGGGTGAGGTCTCCGACGGGAATACCGTTCATCGATACCGCAAGGGTTCGGGTCTGCGAGCGCCGTCCGATCGTTCAGCTCCCACCTGCTAGGTCGTCGGTCGGCTTCTCGGCCACTTGGCTCGCCCAGGGAAACCGCGCTTCGGAATCCTGACGCAACCGCGCCACCAGGTTCAGCCCAGACGCCGAGGCCAGCGCCAGCACCGTGCTCAAGGTGGGGTTGCCCTCCCCGCGCTCGAAAGTAGAGACGGTGGCCTGGGTCACTCCGGCGTGCTCCGCGAGGGTGGCCTGGGTCCAGCCCCTGGCCTTCCGAGCGTCCCGGATAGCGCTCCCGAGAGCCCGGGCGGTCTTGATGGGGCGATTCATAATATCACTGTAAGCTATATCGGCAGTTTATCAATCAAACTGTATATCTCAACTTTATACGCCACATCGATATCCAGGCCGCCACCGAAGCCACGTCACGAGCCATGCGCTGCGCTCCCAGCGGCCCACGCCGATGGCGTTCGTTCGACGCAGCGGGCGATAGATCCGGCTTTGCTGCAAGGATCGCCGCGGCAGTGCAACTTCTCTTTGAGATGACGCCGCAGGACGAAGAGAACTGGCTTGAGCACGCGCGATGGGTGCGTGCCATTGCCCAAGACGTGCTTCGGGACGCCCAGCTCGCTGAGAGCGTGACCCAGGAGGCCCTGGTGGCCACATGGCGCGGAAACCTGGCCGTGAAGGATGACCCCGTGGGGCTCCGCAAGTGGCTCAGCGCCACCGCGCGGAACATCGCGCGCTTGGCTCGCCGCTCCGAGTCCAATCGTAGAGCTCGCGAGGAAGAGGTCGGGATGCAGCGGGCGATTCCGTTGCACCCGGTCGACGCACGTATCGACGTTCAAAGGCGCGTGGCCGACGCAGTGGCCGCTCTCCCTCCCGAGGATCGGGAGGTCGTGGTTCTGCGCTACTTCGACGGGCTCGCACCCCGCGAGATTGCGACGCGCCTCGGCATGACGCCGAACGCCGTTTCTAGCCGCCTCTCGCGCGCACGCTCGAAGCTCCGCAAGGAGTTAGACGACCCTTCATCGAGTGGCAGCCCTTCCCCCGCATGGGCCTTCATCGCGGCCATGCCTTCGCCCCCCGCGGTCTCCCGCTCGCTGGCAGTCACGACCTCCACATCGACCTGGATCCTCCCGCTCGCCATGAAGAAGATCGTTGTCGCCGCCGTCGCGGCTTCGCTGCTGCTCCTCGGCGCGCTATGGCTCACCGAGTCTCCCGCAACGACTGGCGAAGTCCGCGCGACCGAACCGTCTGCGGAAGACGCTGCGCCCTTGAACCTCGCCGTCGCCTCCCTCGAGTCACCGAGTCCGAGACAGGAGCGAGCGCTCGCCGCGGCGCCCGCAGTGGCGCCATCGCCGGGCGAGCCCCTCGCCACCGAGAGCACCCACCCTGGCACTGGCGCCGTACTCGTCCAAGTCATCGGTCACGAGTCTGGGCTCCCCGTCCCAGGAGTCACCGTCAGCCTCCTGAGCATGGGGTCATCCTGGTGGTACGACTCGCGGATGGGCCTCACGAACCAAGAGGGAGAAGTGCTCTTTGTCGATCAGCCGATCGCACCTTCGCAGGTGACGGCATGGCGAATGGGCACGCAGAACGAGAGCGGCCCCTCCGAGCGCGTGGAGATCCAACCCGGAGAAACCACTCGAGTCACGATTCGTCTCGCTGGTGGCGAAACGATCTCTGGCGTCGTCGTCGACGAGCTCGGCCGAAGTGTGGCCCGCGCAGAGATCTGGCTCAGCAAAGGCAACGGCCTTCCGACCACTTCGGACCTTGTCGGATATGCGGACGGTGAAGGCCGCTTCGAGATCCCCCACACGATGGGCTTCCAGTCCGTGGGAGCGAGGGCCGAAGGGATGGAACCATCCGTCCAACACATTCCAGGCACATTCAACACCTTCGATCCCGAGGTAGGCGTAGAGCTTGTGTTGAAGGCACTGGGCGGCACCCTGCACGGCCGTATCGTGACCCAGGCGGGTCAAGCCGTCAGTGGAGCGATCGTCCGCATTGAACGCCAGGGACCCAAGGCCGCTGGAGAAGCCACCAAGGTCGACGACGGATTCGTCTACGCGACCGCCGCCTTGCAGCTCCGAGCTGACGCCAACGGTGCATTCACCACGAAGACGATGGGCTCGGGGTCCTTTACGATCACGGCGAGAGGCCGCGGAACGGACATCGCCCAGCGCGAAGTCTCCGTGGCTCCCAGCGGGACCGTCGAGTTCGAGGTCGTCGTCGGAAGCAGCGGCGCTCTTGCTGGCATCATCACGGATCACCTCGGCGCGCCCGTCGCGAAGGCCGACATCTGCGCACTGGGCGGGGACAATCACTTTGGACGAGCCGATACCGTGACCGACATGGCCGGTAGGTATTCGTTCGACGACCTCCCAACGGGTCCTGTGGACATCGTCGTCTTCGCTGGACCCGATCAGCCGGGACTAAAGGAGATGGTTCAGATCCACCCCGAGGTGGAGACGACGTGGAGCCCATCACTACCGGCCCCGCTATCGATCATCGGTCGCGCAGTGAGTTCCAGCGGATCGCCGCTCCCCGGATTTCACGTTCGCGGTGTCGCCGCCGACCGGACGGGTCCCATGGCGCAATTCGAAGTCTTCGTCGAGGAGGACGGGCGCTTTGAAGCGCGCGGCTGCCTGGACGCGACCTACGACCTGTCCCTGCATGGACCCGGCCAATGGGGGAGCGCCCCCCTCGCAGAACGAGTCGATGTCCAAGCAGGGAGCGTCGATTCGGATCTCGTGGCTGACGAAGCCGCGCTTCCAGGGGGCGTGCTCAGGGGGAAAGTGCTGGACGCAGAGGGAAACCCGCTCCCGTTCCAGTTGAAGCTGGAAGGCGGCGCTCCGCTCGTGCTCATCTATCGCTCCTTCAGTGAAGCCTCCGGTGAGTTCGAGGTTCCCCACCTCCCGCCGGGTCAATACAAGTTGACTCTTGGCGCGGGCGGCGTCGCCTCCACTCTCGTCGATCTGGCCTCACCGCTCGCAGAGGGCGAGGTCCGTGAGATCCCCGAGGTCAGGTTGACCAAGGAGCCCCGGTAGCCCAAGCGGCACCTCGCGGCAATCGTTAGTCTCTGTGGCTCCGGAAGAGTTCCACTCCTCCGCCACGCCGCGAGGCGACGCCATGGACTACGCAACCACCATGAAGCTGCTGGCCATCGGCCTGTACGTCGCGATTCTCTTGGGAATCGGCTTCGCAGCTTCAAAGAAGATCCACGACATCCGCGACTACTTCGCGTCCGGCAAGAACCTCGGGTTCTTCAACGTGGCCTTCAGCGCTCGGGCGACGGGTGAGAGCGCCTGGCTCCTGCTCGGGCTCACTGGAATGGGCTACGCGTTCGGCGTCAAGGCGTTCTGGGTTGTGGTCGGAGAGATGATCGGGGTCGGCGGTGCGTGGATCTTCATGGCGCACCGCTTCAAGCGGCTCACCGATCGCTACGACTCGATCACCGTGCCGGACTACCTAGAGTCGCGCCTCCGGGACTCAGGCAACGGGCTCCGCTTGATCGCGGCGGGCGCGCTCATCGTCTTTGTGCCGATCTACGCCGGGGCCCAAGTGTTCGCCACCGGCACAGCGTTCCACGCCTTCCTAGGCTGGAACCACTACGTCGGCGCAGCCGCAGGCTTCGGCGTCGTGATGCTCTACATCACCCAGGGCGGCTTCACCGCCGTGGTCTGGTCCGACGTCTTCCAAGGGTCGTTGATGGTCATCGGCCTCATCGCCCTGCCGATCGTGGCGCTCAACCACGCGGGCGGGCTCGACGCGATCACAAGCACCCTCACGGCCATCGATCCCGATCTCCTCCGTCTGCACGGTCCGGGAACCGATGGACCTGGGAGCGGCGGCTGGACCCTAGGCACCATCGTGTCGATCTTCGGGCTCGCCGCGGTGGGCATAGGCTTCTGGGGATCGCCCCAGGTGTTTGTGCGCTACATCTCCATGAAGAACACCGGGCAGATCCTGCCTGGCACGCTGACCGCGCTCACGTGGACGCTGCTCGCCGATTCCGGTGCGGTCCTCGTTGGGGTCTTTGGACGAGCGATCTACACGCTCCCCGAACTCGGCGGCAACAGCGACAACGTCCTGCCCGAGATGTCGCTCCAGATCCTGCCCGCCTTCTTCGCGGGCGGCTTCATCGCCATGGTACTCAGCGCGATCATGTCGACGATCGATTCGCTGCTCGTCGTCGCCGCCAGCGCAGGCGTTCGCGACTACTGGCAGAAGACACGGCGCCCGGACATGAGCGACGAGCGCCTCATGGAGCTGTCGCGCAAGGTCACGATCGGGCTCAGCCTCATTTCCTTCATCGTCGGTATCGGCATCATGGCGTACGACAAGGAGAACGGCGTCTTCTGGACGATCCTGTTCGGCTGGTCAGGCATCGCTGCCACCTTCTGCCCGACCATGATCCTGAGCCTCTATTGGTCAGGACTCACCGCGCGCGGCGCCAAGTTCGCCATGGTGGCCGGCTTCTTCGCCGTCCCTTTCTTCAAGTTCGGCGCGCCAGTGTTTCTGCCGTCCATCGGCCTGGAGAGCTGGGCCGCGCGCCTCGGGGAGCTCGACGACGTGCTCCTCCCGTCCTTCTTGATCGGCTTCCTCGTCGCCGTTGTCATCAGCTCCTTCGACAAGAAGGGCCGCGAAAGGCTCCAGGGAATCGAGGCCGAACTCCAGGACGCCCGCACGTGATTCGAGACCGGCGTTAGGCTGGGCCCATGCAGTACGACGCCACCTACACCGCCGCTTGGTACGACAAGCTGGGCGAGGGCGAGTGGGATCGATGGGACCGCACGCCGGCGACCCGGATGCAGGAGTCCATCTTCCTGCATCACCTCGAGGAGGCCGTCTCCAAGGGCAACCGCGTGCTGGACGTGGGCTGCGGCGCGGGCCGCTACACGCGCAGGCTCATTGAACTCGGCGCTGAGGTCACGGCCTTTGATCTCTCTTCGAAGCAGCTCGAACTGTGCAAGGAGCGCGCCCCCGGCGCAGCGGACTACGCCCAAGGAACCGTGACGGACCTGTCGCGCTACCCCGACGGAGCGTTCGACGTCACCGTCTGCATCGGCGGCGCGATCAGCTACACGTTCGAACGAGACCATGAGGCCATGGCGGAGCTCGCACGGGTCACCGCCCCTGGCGGCCGCATTGTGCTATCGGTGATGGGCCTCTTCGGCACCGTGCACTCGGCGCTCAAGGGCATCCTCACCCTTGACCCAGCCGTGAACGAGCGCGTGTTCGACACCGGCGTGATCACCCGCGGCGACAACGTCGGGCACGAGTGCAAGATGTACCGGGTCGCAGAGCTGCGCGAGATGATGACCGGTGCGGGACTCACCGATGTGTCCCTCTCCGCTCCTGGGTTCCTCACCACCGTGCACGAAGACATCGAGCTCCCCCCCACCGGTTCAGCCCAGTACGATTTCTTGCTCAAGGCCGAGCTAGCCGCGAGCGCCGAGAACCCCGGCGCTGGGAACCACATCATTGGCACGGCCATCAAGCCGGGACCCGAGGCTCCGTAGTGGCTGACGCAAAGACCTGGGGCCATTCGCTCTACCGGGCGATGAAGGACGGAGAGGATGCTGAGGTCAAACGGCTCCTCGCCTCCCCCGACCGAAAGCTCGACGATCCGGCCGGTGGCCCCATTGCGCTCCCCCTGATCAGCGCGGTCCTGAGCGAGCGCCTCGACTTCTTGAGGGCGGTCCTCGACGCAGGCGCCGCGGTGGATGCGCGGGAGCTAAGCCCCAAGTCGTCCACCTACCGGCTGCGAGCGCTGGAGGCTGCGCTATGGTTCCACGAGGACGAGATGGTCGAGCTGCTCCTAGAGCGAGGCGCGCAACCTGACTTCGGCACCCAGGTTTTCCGATGCGACGTGGCTGCCGTCTCGGATGCGATCGACGCGGATGAGTCGCTCCTCGAAGAGCGCTACCTGCGGCCGAGCTACACGCTCCTCCACGTCGCCGCCGATCTCTCGGACGCCGCACTCATCAAGGAGTTCGTCCGCCGCGGCGTGGACCCGTGCGAGGTCGACGCCGACGGGCACGCGCCGCTGCGCCTCGCCGCGCGAAACGAGCCCGCGCTGGAAGCCCTCGATGCACTGTTGGACGCAGGCGCCGACGTCAACGCAGCCAGCAAGACCGGCATCACGGCCTTGACCGCGGCGGTCCGATTCGAGGAATGCATACCAACGATCAGGCGCCTCCTCGAGCGCGGCGCCGACCCATCGCAAGCCACGAAAGATGGCGCGACACCACTGATGAAGGCCGCGTCCAATCGATTGCCCGACGCGATCCGCTTGCTCCTGGACCATGGCGCGGATCCACATGCGAAGAACAAGAAGGGGCAGACCGCGCTCGACCTAGCGGAGAAGCGCCGCTGCGCGCCCGCCGTCGAACTGCTGCGGCAAGCGACCAGTTAGGAGCGCCTCTGGTACGCTACGGCCGATGCTCCCGATCGCCGCCATCGCCACCTTGATACTAGGACTCCCCCAGGAGGCGGAAGTAGAAAGCACACAACATCAAGCGCCCAATTTCCTGATCGTCCTCATGGACGACGTGGGCCGCGACAAGGTGAGCGTCTATGGAGTCGGCGTGGACCCGCCCCAAACGCCCCACCTCGACGAGCTTGCCGCAAAGGGCGTTGTCTTTGAGCACGCGTGGGCTGCCCAAGCGTGCAGCCCGTCAAGGGCCGCGCTCTTGACGGGGCGTTGCGCCGACCGCACGGGCATCGGCGCGGTGATTCGCCCTGACGACGAGAAGGAGACTCCGCTCGCGCTCACCGAGCACCTCATCCCAGAGGACCTCCCGGGCTACGTGACGACCCACGTGGGCAAGTGGCACCTCGGGGACAGACAGGCGCCCATCGATCACCCCATACTCTCCGGCTTTGACCATTCGATCCGCTGGCAGGGCAAGAACAACTACTTCGACTGGACCGAGTACGTAGACGGCCAACCATCGAAGAAGTCCGGGTACTTCCCGGCCTCGATGGGCGAGCACGTGACCCGTAGCATCACCGGCGCCGCGGCTCCCTTCTTCATCTACCACGCCACGAAGCTGGGCCATACTCCCTACCACGACCCGCCCGAGAGCCACCGCTCCACCGAGGGTCCACTGGGCTACGCGCGGGCGCAGCACAGGGCCATGGTCGAAGCGATCGACACCGTCCTCGGGGACGTCCTGGCTTCCGTGGATCTAACCACCACTTACGTCATCGTCCTAGGAGACAACGGTTCCCCCGGCGACACCGTGGCGCCGCCCTTCTCTGCCAAGAAGAACAAGAACAGTCTCTTCGAGAGCGGGCTAAGCGTCCCCTTCATCGTCGCCGGACCCGATGTCGCGAAAGGAAAGCGCTGCGACGAGCTCATCTGCATCACCGACATCTTCGCGACGATCCGCGAACTAGCAGATCTAGGCCCGCCAAGCCGCGGCGCAGAGGATTCGATCTCGTTCGCCGCGCTGCTGCGAGACCCCTCCACTCCGGGCACACGTCGCTCACTCTACGTCCACCGGTTCCCCCACGAGGGCTCGCCAGGCCCCAACCAACGCGCCGTTCGAACGAAGCGCTGGAAGCTCATCGAGGACCTGCGAGCCAAGAAGACTCAGCTCTACGACCTCGACGCGGATCCTTTCGAACAAGTGAACCTCGCACCGCGCGCGTTAGGCGACTCCGAAGAAGCCAAGC
>CALHGQ010000167.1 GCA_938030175.1 uncultured bacterium
GAATGCCCTGAGCTCCCCTGCTTCTTCCCAGTGCGTGGGCATTGCCATCGGATCCAGGGCTAGGCTCGTCGGCGTTCCCGCATCTACTTGGTTCAGGCCTTCACGATCCGCGATCTTTCGAGCGCTGCCCACGGGGACGCCATGCAGGACGACTCTGTGTCCGGCGCCTGCCAAGGCGCGGAAGTAGCCCTTGAGGCGCGACTCCGGCTGGACTGCGCTATCGCGGCGGAATCGCCCACGCGCCACGTCGTACCAGTAGCTCTTCTCCACTTGACCGACCCGCGTGTGGACGACGGCGCCCACGTTGGCTTCGCCGGCCTGGTCGATAATGAAGTCGAGCTCTGCGTTGTCAGGGCCCGGGGACCCGACAAGCGTGTATGTCCAGCCGATCCCCGGTGCCGTTCCCGAGTCGAGGGTTCGCACAAACTCCGTCAGGTCAAGGGTCTGGCGCCTTGCTTCCACGTGTGCGCTGCTCGTGGAAGAAACCGTCCCGCCGATGTCGAGGCGATTCCACTCGATGGTGTCGAATCCGCCGCTCGGGTTCGGAGCTGTGACGCTCTCTCCGGGCATGGTGCTCACAAAGCGGTGCTGGATGAAGTGACTGATGGACTGAAACTGATCGCGATTGCCATCGTGGAAGAGTCCTTCCGTCTTCACGCGAACGAACTGATCGATGTCAGCGTTGCCCTCGTCTCCGATGAGCTCCCCTTCCACAATGGCGATGGGCTCGAAGTCGAAGATGCTCCTGAGGGCAGCCGGCTCGATGGGGCTGACCGGGTCCGTCGGAGAGTTGTCCATCCGCTGCGTGAGGCGGTTCACGCTGCCTTCCGGCATCGCATGGCAGTGCGAGCAGCTAAGGCCCACCTGCGAGTTGCCGTGGAAGAGCTTCATCCCGCGCATGGCGCCGTTGCCTTCGCTCGGATCGAAGGCACGGGTGTTGCTGTTGGGCGAGCCCATCGTGCCAGTCAATCGCCGGTCCTTCGCTTGGAGCGGGTTGGGCGCGTGCATGATCCCATTGATGAACTCCGTGAACTGATCGAGTTCCGATCCCGGCGTCTCGTCGAGAGGATCGCCACCCAGCAGGCCGGGGAAGGTCTGGTTGAAGTTCGCGATGCCAGCTCGGTCGCCGCGCCAGTGATACGGCGCGTTTGTTGCGAGGGACTGGGCTTCGCCCGAGATCGGGTGGTTCACAAGGCCGCGGAGGCTCTGCGTGACCATCGGTCCCTTGTCGGACGGAAAGTTGCTGTTCATGAAGTACTGGAAAATGCTCGGCATCGTGTCGGACGGTATGACGGTCGAGAAGTTGAAGCTCTTGAGCGGCAGTGGTCCGTCGTCCGCCGGGAGGAGCGTCCAGAGGAGTCCGTCGCTGTGGCCGTCCACGTGGCAAGTGGAGCACGAGACCATCCCCGTTGCAGAATGGTGGGCGCCGTACAAGAACTCCCTCGCCAGTCCCACGCTCGCGGGCGTATGGTCGCCGTCGAGCGCTATGCTCTGCACGAGGGCGGGGTTCGTGCCCGTAATGTCGATCACACGGAGCGTGTTATCGAGGGCGCACATCACGTACGCGAGGCCTGTCCCCTGGTCGATTTCCACTCCGCGCGGTCCCGCCATGGAGTAGCGCGAGGGATCGAGCACGCCGATGTCGAGGGTCCTGACCCTCCACCCGCCGCGGATGCCGCTAGTGGGCTCCAGGACGCCGATTCTATCCGAGCTAAACGCGGTCACGACGACCTTGGCAACCGAACCGCTGGGCTCGTAGAGCGCCACGCCCGTTGGGTGAGCGAGGGCCTTTCGGTTCGTTGTCGGCGTGAACTCCACCGTGGTCGAGACGTCGTTGTAGTCGCGGTTGAGGTTGGTGCTCTTGAACGTCTCACCGATGTTGTTCCACTCCTGAACGACGGTCGGCGCACTCCCGGGGTTGACGTCGACGATCCAGAGCCACGACTGAGCGAACCCGGTCGGCAACACCCTGAGAGCCGCCTCATCGTCTTCACTTGAGGGCAGAGCCTTGATGCCAACGATGAAGAGCTTGTCCCCCGACTGGTCCGCGACCATGTGGTGATGGGCGGTGCCCAGCCCGCCGACTTGGAA
Organism: uncultured bacterium; assembly: GCA_938030175.1. Taxonomy (GTDB): domain Bacteria; phylum Planctomycetota; class UBA1135; order UBA1135; genus Saltatorellus. The sequence goes on from CALHGQ010000167.1 coordinate 2,092, forward strand.
CCGATCGGCCGTGCCGTCGTCGGAGAGCGGGTCTGGGGTCACAAGGGGCGAATCGGGGGACGCCACAAAGAGGTCCAGATCGTCCGTGCGAGGCCCTTCGATGGGAAATCCCATGTGATCGTTGGGCTCGGGCAGGTTGGGTCTCAACGCGTCATCGCTTTGCTTGTCGAGGATGTAGAGGTCGTCCTGGACGCGTGCCATAGCCGTGGGGTGGTTGACGCCCACCTTGTAGGTCCCTGTCCTCTCGACCGATAGGAGGATCCGCTCGTCGGCGGGATCCACGGCCATGGTCGTGGGGTTGACCCGTGCCACCGCGTTCATGCTGCGCAGGCTCACAAGCAGGACGCTCGGCGCGATGGTTCCGCCGCTGCTTGCGACCGTGCCTGCCGGGATGATGACGATATCAGTGGGCTCGTCCCCAACCGGGTACGTGCCGTCGAGGAGGATGCTGTAGTCCAGCTGGCCACCGTTCTCGGTCGCAGTCACCTCGATACGAGTGATCGAGTCACCCATGTGGTCGCAGGTGTAGGCGTATCCGGTGATGGGATCGAAGCGAACGGTGACGGGCGAGAGGCCCGTGGGGACCGTCTTGATCAGTTGCGCTGGCGCGCCGGTCGGCCCATCGGTTCGATAGAACTCCAGTGCGTGGTCGCCGCCGTTGCAGACCATGAGGAGCTGCTCCGTGACGCCCCCGTCGGTGAAGGTCTGCAGCGTTACCGGGTGAACGGCGCCGACCTCGAAGTTGACGTACTCCCCTTGGATAGGCGTTGGAGCGAAGAATGCCGCCGCTGGCGACGCGAGAAGCGGAGGCGCTGCCGTCGCGAATAGCGTCGCGAGCGCAAAGGCCGGCAGAACGGACGAATAGACTCTCGAACTCATGGGAAACTCCAAGCGAAACGGAAGGGATGCGAGGCGCTGAGGCGCGTGTGCGTGACACTTGATGGCCAAACGGCAAACCGCGATCGTCGCGACTGAATTCGAAAATTCGCTCCAGGCCTCGTCCCGCACCCGTAAGAGAAGGTCGGACCGCCGATTACCGGCGATCCGACCTTCTTTAAGGTCTAGGTGACGAGCGCTGCTCGACGCCTAGTTCCCTAGAGGTGAACCCGTCTCTATCATTGGGTCTCGTCTGCGCCGACCTCCATGCGGCCCTCGAAGACGCGGCGACCGTTGGTCAGGTCGTACGCGTTGCCAAAGTTCGAGAAGATCGGGTTACCGGTGTTACGGCACGGCGAAGCCGGACGCAGTCGGTAGTCATTGCCAGAGCGGCTGATGTAGCGCGGGTTCGCGCTGAAGTTGTTGATGCTCTGGCCCTGGCCCTGCCAGGTCGCAAGCTCACCCGGTGCCAAGTCGCAGTAGCGCACGACCGATGACTGCGGTGAGGCAATGTCGAGGGACGGGCCCACCAGGCTCTGGTTGCCCCAGATGATGCTGCTGTCGACGTACAAAGCAGTGTCGAACGTCGCGATCGCGCCGCCGCTACCAAGTGCACGGTTGTCCGTAAAGGTGCAGCCGATCACGCTGTTCTGGGTGCTTCCCGCGAACAGGATGCCCCCGCCTGATTGGGCCGAAACGTTGTCAAAGAAGAGGCAGTCCCGGAACATCAGGCCGAGCGTCGCTCCATCGACCCAGACGGCGCCGCCTTGGGTGCCAGAGGTGTTGGCTTCGAAGATGCAGTTCTCGACCGTCGCTTCAGCCCCGTAGATCCAAAGCGCGCCGCCAGCCGGGTAGACGCCTTGACCACTAGCAGCCGCCGAGCCGTTGACGAAACGCATGCCATAGATGGTCGACTTGTTCGGATCCACCTGCTCGGTGATGCGCGCAAAGCGCCCCATGCCCTCCATGTCGATCGTGGTACGGAATGCGCCCGAGCCGATGATCTGCACCGTGATGTCGTCGATGTTGAGGTCGCGGTTGAGCGGCCCGCTGAACGTGCCAGAACCCACGCGGATGGTGTCTCCGTTGTTGGACTGGGCCAGCGCTTCGCCGATCGAGGCGTAGCTCGTGTTCGGGAACGCTGCGCTCACAGGCACGTAACG
>CALHGQ010000168.1 GCA_938030175.1 uncultured bacterium
CACCAGGCTGTCGAGCCCCGCGGCGACGCGGAAGAGGTGCATGATCGCGTGGATCCCGGTGAACGAGTAGACCTGGTCCTCGTCGATGTTGCGGAGGAGCGTCGCGCGGATCAACGCCACGGCGGCTGCTCCGTCGGGTCCCGTCGCGATCACCTCGGTGCGGTTGCACGTCGAGATGATGGCCACTTCGTCGATGGCGTCGGAAGAGACCAGTTGACGAACGACGTCCGGTGCGTCCGCGGGCGCCAACGCGTAGCGCTCGCGCACCTCCACGGGGGCGGTGCGCTGGGAGAGCCCCACAAGGACCAGATCGTCAACGGAGTCCATCGGTGCCGGGGCCTTAGCGGAAGGCGTGGAAGGTCGCGCCGGGAACCACGGCGAGGAACAGCGTGGCGACGAGGACGGTCAGGCCCGCGACGGCGGCGAAGCTCGCGCGCTGGGCGGTGACGCCCCGGATCTTGGCGGAGAACGCGATGACCCCGAAGTGCAGCCAGAGAACCAGGGTCAGGATGACGGTGGGGTCGGTGTACTGGAAGCCGACGGTGCCCTTTGCGTGCGCGACGCCGATGCCGACGTTGACGCCGAGGGTGAGGCCCAGGAAGCCGGCGAGGGCCGCGCTTCGCGTCATGCGCGCTAGCTGCGCAAGATCCGGTAGCTGGCGGAAGATCGGTCCGAACGTCTGGCGCTTCATCTGACGAAGCAGCGTCAGGTAGAGGAAGCCGTAGAGCCCCGAGAGGATCAAGGCTGCGCTTGCGACCGCGGCGGTGACCGCGTGAATGCCCGTAGCCGCGCTGGAAGGCCGCTCACTTCCGAAGGCTTCGGTCGGACCAAACATGCTGCTGATCATCTGGAGCGCCGCGACCACGAGCAGCACCAGCGCGCCGACGGTCGCCTGATCGTGCCGCCGGGTGACGACCACGAACAGCCCAACAAGCGCGAGTGTCACCGCTGACACCGACAGCCACGCGTCGAAGACGGGGAAGCCCCCGGTGCCGACCCCGTGCAGCGCGAAGAGGCCCATGTGCAGGACCAAGAGCAGCCGCAGGACGTTCGGGCGAATGCGCTGAACGTTGGGTCCTCGGTCGCCGGCGAAGGCCATGGCGTAGAGCAACATGGCGACGAGGTAGCCCGCCGGCAAGAAGACCGTGATGGCTTGGATCAGGACGTCGATCACGAGGCGGCCCCGCGATCCGTTGCCGATGAGGAGCCGTCGGAAATCGAGCTGCTGTTGCGCAGCTCCGAGAGATGCGCGAGGCGCTCGGCGATTCGGCCCGCGGTCTCTGCCCCGGCGCGCACGCGATCATCCACCGAAACGCCGCCGACGTAGCTGCCGGCCAAGTGCAGTCCGGGAAGCGCCCGTTCCACTTTGGCCACGAGGTTCTCCATCGCCGCGGCGTGCCCAGGGGCATAGCGGGGGATCACGTTCGTCCAGCGCTGGACCCGCGACGCGACCACCCGGGGGCGAGTCTTCCGGACCGGCGCCGTGGGGGTCATGGCCTCGTAGCCGAGAAGTGCCTTCTCCAGCTCGACCACGGCGCGATCCACTAGATCGTCGCCCACAAGGTCCGCGACGTCGCCGCCGCGGAACATGGCGGTGATGGAGGTGGTACCCGAAGGAGCGCGGCCATCAAAGATGTTCGAGACGAAGAGCGTCCCGAGCACGCGTGGCGTTCGCGGGTCCCGGCGAGCCGCTTCGTCGGGCGGCACGAGGAAGCCGAAGCCGGGTGGCAGCGGGGCGCCTTCGAGTCCCAGGTGCACCGCCGTGACCGCGGCGTGGTCGATGCGGTGCAGGGCGTTGATGTCGAGCCGCTCCGGCGCACACATGGACATCAGGCGGTGGGCCGCGGGCGCTGGGATCGCGAGCACGAGCTCGCGGCAGCTCAGCGCTTCTCCGCCGTCTAGGACCGCGCGCCAGCCGCCGGGCCCGCGGTCGATCTCAAGGATCGGCGTGCTCAGGGATACCGAGTCCTTGAGGGCTCGCTGGTAGGCGTCGGTGAGAACGCCAAAGCCCCCCGTGAACGAAATGAGGTCGGTGGGGGAGGTGCGTGGGCCCGGTGGCGGTGTGGCCCCGGCCTTGCGCGCCTTCTTGGCGGCCCTGCCGCGGGCGAACATGCCGCGGATCAGTCCGCCGTGCTCTTCGCACAGGGCGGCGAGCCGCGGAAACGCGCTCTTCGAGCCGAGCTCCTCGATCTCCGCGGCGTAGACACCGCGGACGAAGGCGCCGGCCAACGTACGCGTGGCTTCTTGACCGATGCGCTCGGTCAGGAACGCCTCGAATGTCGGCTCGGGCGAACCTGCGGGCAGGGGCACGTACTTGCGCAGCGGCTCGGAAGCGATGCGGCGCTTCGCGCTGCCAGACAGGAGCGGCGTCGACAGGAACGCGCGCGGGCTCGCGGGCAGCTCGTGCAGTCCGCCGTCCTTGAAGAGGTAGCGGCGCTTGGCCTCGGGCTTCGAGGTGATCAGCTGGTTGGCGATCCCGAGGGACTCCGCGGCCTCGCGGATGTGCGTGGCGCCGGACGGGACCGTGTTGGGGCCGCTCTCGAAGAGGAACCCGCCGGTCTCCATCGTCCCCACGACTCCGCCCACACCCTTGCCCGCCTCAAGCACCAGCACGCGCAGTCCGCGCTGGCGCAGTGCGTGGGCACAGCTCAGACCCGTCAAACCCGCGCCGACGACGATCGCGTCCGCAAGGTCCGTGGTTTTGGCTGAGGTGAAGGGCATCGTGGGTGGTTAGAGGGTCTTGGAGAACGTGCCCTGGGTGCCGTCTCCGCGGGCCTTGCGCTCCCGCATATATCGATCGAACGGAACGGCCACGTTGCGCATCAAAACCTGGCCGATATCGGTCAATTGGATGAGATCGGCTTCCAGCTTGACGAGACCGTCGGCCGCGATGGGCTCGAGCTCTTGCAGTTCCAGCGCGAACGTCTCGTCGAAATCGATCCCGTGGTCGCGCTGGATGCGCAGCTTGTCGATGCGACCGTTGCACATCAGCTCGAGGATGACGTCGCGACGAAGCTTGTCCGTGGCGGACATCGTGTGCCCACGGTAGGTCGCGTAGCCGCGCTCTTCGGTCAAGGCCACGTACTCGGGCTCGTTGGCGATGTTCTGGACGTAGGTGCCGTCGACCTCGCCGATGGAGGACACACCGATCGAGACCATTTCGCGTCCGCGCTGGGTCGTATAGCCCATGAAGTTGCGGTGCAGCGAGCCGTTCTCGGCCGCGAGGCTGAGCTCGTCGCCGGGCAGCGCGAAGTGGTCAAGCCCGAGGTACACGTAGCCCGCCTGGGAGAACGCGGCGATGGAGTCGGCGAAGATGTCGAGCTTTTCCTCGGCGCCCGGCATGGCCTCGCTGTCCATCGCGTTCTGGTGGGACTTCATCCACGGAACGTGCGCGTAGTGGAAGAGCGCGACGCGCTCGGGGCGGATGTCGATCGTCTTCTCGACGGTCTCCCGAAAGCTCGCACGGGTTTGGTGGGGCAACCCGTAGATCAGGTCCACGTTCACCGACGACATGCCAGCGGCTCTGGACGCTGCGATCAGCGAGCGCGTTTGCTCCTCGGACTGCACTCGCTTGATCGCCTTTTGAACGTCAGGCTGGAAGTCCTGGATGCCCATCGAGATGCGGCCAAATCCAAGCTTGCAAAGCAGCTCGACCTGCTCGTGGGTCGTCACGCGGGGATCGACCTCGATCGAAACCTCGGCACCCTTCGTGAACTTGAAGCGCGACATGATCGACGTAAACAGTCGTTCGAGCTGAGTCAGCGTGAGGCTTGTCGGCGTGCCGCCGCCCCAGTGGAACTGCTGGACGGGACGTCGATGGATGCCGGTGCTCTCCAGGAAGGTCAGCTCGTCGTCGACCGCCTTGAGGTAGCGCTCGCGCCGCTCATCCGAGCGCGAGATCTGCACGTTGCACCCACAGAAGAGGCACAGCTCGGCGCAGTAGGGCACGTGGGTGTAAAGCGAGATCGGCTCGTCGGAGCGCTCCTCGGCCGCCGTGCTCAACCTGTCCGCGTACGACGCGGGCTGGAACGCCTTGGCCGGGTCCTTTTCCCAGTCGACGGCGGTCGGGTAGGAGGTGTAGCGCGGCGCCGACGTGGCGTACCGCGCGAGCAGCTCCTTGGGGACTTCCAGGCGCGAAGTCACGACGTGGCTGCCCCTTGCGCCGGGCTACCGAGCACCGTGTCCCAGAGGGCTTGGACGCTGTCGAGCGGGGTCTTCGGCAGGATGCCGCTGCCGAGGTTGAAGATGAAGCCGCGCTGGCCTTCGAAGGCCTTGAGGACCTTCGCGGCCTCATGGCGCACGACGTCCGGCGGTGCAAAGAGCGTGCACGGGTCCAAGTTGCCCTGGAGCGCGACGCGGTCACCCACGCGGGCGATCGCTTCGGCCGGGTTCACGCGCCAGTCGATGCCGAGCACGTCGGCCCCGCTGTCGGCCATGACCTCCAAGAGGTGCGTGCAACCGTTGACGTAGAGCACGACGGGCACGCCGAAGCCCTTGGCCTCGGCCACAAGGCGTGAGACGTGGGGGAGCAGCCGCTCGCGGTACATCTCCGCCGAGAGGGCGCCGCCCCATGAATCAAAAATCTGTAGCGCGTCGGCGCCGGCCTCGGCCTGCATGCGCAGGTAACCGATCGAGTTGTCGACCACGCGCCCGAGCAGTCGATCGAACGTTTCCCGTTCGCCGAGCATCATGCGCTTGGTGTTTTCGAAGTTCCTCGACGACTGCCCCTCGACCATGTAGCTCGCCACGGTGAAGGGAGCACCGCAGAAGCCGATGATGGCACGCTCGTCGCCCATCTCCTCGCGCACGTTGCGAATGGACTGTCCCAGGAAACCCGTGGCGTCCGTCGCGTCGAAGTCCACGAGGGCCTCAACGGCGTCTCGATCGCGCAGCGGCGGCCCGAGCACGGGTCCGCGTCCCTCGACGAATTCGACGTCCATGCCCATGGCGGCGGGGGGGACGAGGATGTCGCAGAAGATCACCGCGGCGTCCATGCCGTAGCGCTTGATCGGTTGGAGCGTGACCTCGGCGGCGCGCGCCGAGTCGTGGACCATTCCTAGGAACGTAGAGCCGCTGCGGACCTCGCGGTATTCGGGGAGGTAGCGGCCGGCTTGGCGCATCATCCAGGCGGGTGGACGATCGGTCTCCTCACGCCGACAAGCGGCGATGAAGCGTGTGCGGGAGTTCATGGTGCAGTAGAGCCCTCGGGGCGGATCTCCCTCGTGGTGAGGGGGTGGCACCATCATAGTTCGCCCCGGCCCGGCGGGGCGGATCTCATGGCTTCCTTCCGGGCGCGGTGCCCAGGGCTTCTATCCCGGCCAAGGGACTCCGCCGAGGGACGCGGCGGTGAGACCCGGGCGTGACTCCCAGAGGGTGGCTCTCGCCAGCAGGCCCAGCAGCGAGGCCCAGCAGCGAGGCCAGCGGGCAAGCCGCACCCTCCTCGCCCTCAGCTCTCTGAGCGTCGGACGTCACCCCCGGAGGCCCGGGGGTCGTGGCTCTGATGGAGCGTCCTCGCGAGTCCCACCATGAACGACACAGCGAACCCAAAGAGCGCCGCGATGCACAGGCCTCGGAGGGCTCCGTCCCATGTTTCGGGGAACGTGACCATGAGGTCATTGGGCAGAAGGCTCGCGCCCCCGGACGCAATAGCGAGCGTCAGACAGACAAAGGAAATACGGAGGGGAGTCATGGAACCGATCGTGGGCGAGCCCGCGCGGCTCGGAATTCACGCTCACTATCGGCCAGAGACATGAGATCTTGGCTTCGTATTGATGAGAGTTAGGCCATCTCGCCGCAGCTTTTCAGCGTTTCGCGCCGCGGGCCACTACGTCCTTGCCGGCGCCCCGCTCGACCAGGCCGAACAGCTCCTGGAGGTGGTCCTCGTAGACCTGCCTGGGCGAGCAGCCATGGCGCTTCGCCACCGTCGCGGCCATCCCGACGACCTCTCCCATCGCCCCGGTGGTCTTCATGACCCGGACGGCCCCTAGGGCCTCATGGGTGACGGAAATGTCCCTCCCGGCCATGAAGAGGTTCCCGACGTTCCGGCTGTAGAGGCAGCGATAGGGAACCCAGTAGGGCCCTTCGTAGACATACCCCTCGCCGTGGGTGTAGTCCGCAATGAACTCGTCGCCCTCGTGCCCCTCGGAGTACTTGGTGTTGGGATGGTGGGTGTCGATGCCCCAGGTGCAGGGGAAGCAGCCGTCGGGAAAGATCTTGTTGTCCCGGAGGTCCTCCCCGGTCAAGACCACGTCCCCGAGGAGCCGGCGGGACTCGCGCTTGCCGGCGATATAGGCGACCCAGCCGAGCTTGTGGGCGGGATAGCGCTTCTCGACGTTCTTGATGGCGTCCCAGGCCCCGTACATCGCCCGGAAGTTCTGGTCCCGGATGCGCTCCATGTCGTGGATCGGGTCGCGGTCGAAGCCGTTCTCCCAGAACCAGTTGCCGAGGCTGATGGGCTGCGTGCCCGCCTGGGGTGTTTTCTTGCCTTGCTCCCGGCCCGGGAACGGGCGGTCGCGGAGGTCGACGGCCCACTCGCAGCGCGGGAAGGTCGCCAGCTCGCAGGCGGCCTCGAGCTGGCTGGAAAGGGGATCCTCGTCCTCGCACAGGCATTGGATGTTCCAGAGGTTGCTGGCGCCCATGTGACCGGTGTCCGTTTGCTCGAAGTCGGCGCCCACTAGGAACCCGAGGGAGCCGTCCCCGGTGCTGTCGAGGAAGAACGTTCCGCGGACGGTCGAGCGCTCTGCGGTCCGCACGTTCTCGAAGCTCGCGGATTCGATCAGACCGTCCGAGTGCCGCGCGCCGTTCATGCGCGACTCCAGGAAGAGCGTGATGTTGGGCTCGGCCCGGCACGCGGCCAGCTTGCGGTCGTCGTCGAAGACGTGGGCGCCCTGGGCGTTCTTGGAGTCGCTCTTGCGCACCGGGACGACTTCCATCACGACGTCCCCGAGCCGCGGGAACGGCTTTTGGTTGACGTGACCCTCCGGCCAAACGCGCACCTCCGAGCTGGAGTTGCCCCCGAGCACGGGCCGGTCCTGGATGACGGCCACGGTCAGGCCGAGCCGTGCCGCCGTGATCGCGGCGCAGGTGCCCGCTGTTCCGCCGCCCACCACCACAAGGTCGAAGTCGCCGCGGTCAGTCGGTGCGCCCTCGAGGCCGAGGAGCTCGGTGCGGAGAGCCTCCAGCGGTTCACCCTCCGACGGCGGCGTCCATTCGAGGTCCTGGGCGAACAAGAGAGCGTCGCAGCGTCCCTCGAAACCCGTGAGGTCGTGCAGCGTCACTTCGGCCTCGCCTGCGAGCTCGACGGTGTCGCCCCTGTGCCAATGCCATTCGTTTCCTTTCGTTCCGAATTCGGTCTCGAGGGCGACCCCGTTCACCAAGACGGAATACCGACCGGGCGCGCCGCTCTTGCCCCAGGGCGCCACCCAGTCGCGCGTGCGCGCCCAGACGCGATAGGTTCCGGGCGACTTCACGTTCACGCGAGTCGTCGCGTCCGCCACCGGCACACCCATCCCGTGGGCGAGGAGAAACGGCGACCCCATGAGGTCCATGAACTGCTGATCGAGCACCCATCCACCGAGCTCGTCGAAGGCCTCGCATTCGAGAAGGATCACCTCACTTGCCGGAGGCACTGCCCCGGTGGGAGAAGCTCCGTGAAAGAGCGAGAGACACGAGAGCGCGGTGGATCCAATCAGCGTGTAGGGCAGCATTCTTCCACCCTAACCGAATGCCAGGACGGCGGTGCCACCCTGCCGAAAGGGGCCTCGCGTCCTTGAGCGCGCCGCCCTGATGTACGGCAATTCGGGAAGCGGGAAATCCTAGTGGTGAATTGCGAGACCGGAGGAACCCACCTCTTTGATCGCAGGTCAGAGTGCAGGCTGACTTCACTCCTTGCCCAAGCACCACCCGCGATGACCCTGCAGCACCCCTTCAAGTTTGTGGCCGTTCCCCTCTTGGTGTTCATGGGAGGCGCGGCGCCTTCGCTGGGCCAAGACGCCGACTGGATCAAAGAGCAGCGCTCGTTCCTCGACAAGAGCGAGGAGTCGCCGGTGTACATCGGGGCCAGGGCATGCGCTGAGAACGGTGGGCCCGAGGCCGTTGAGCTACTCCTTGAGCTGCTGAGCCTCCAGTCCAACCGCGGACTGCCCGCGCCGCACTACCGCGACATCGCGTGGGACTCGCTGGTGAACGTCACCACGCCTGAGGGGCGCGGCATGGTGGCCGCGTTCCTTGAGGACTCGGACAGCGAGATGGTGCGAGAGTGGTGCGCAGATCTCCTTGGACTCTACCGCGACGAAGCCTACGGCGATGTGCTCGTGGACGCGCTTCGCGACCGCGAAGATGCCGTCAAGCGAGCCGCAGCGCGGGCCGTGGGCCGACTGAAGTACGAGCCCGCCACGAAGAACCTGCTGAAGCTCGTGAAGTCCAAGGACCCGCGAACACGCGGCAACGCGATCGGGTCGCTGGCACAGATCAGCGTGGACGAACATGGCGAGCTGTTTCTCAAGCACATCAAGGAGGACAAAGATCCGAGCGTGCGGTGCGCGCTCTTGTCGCTTGTGCCCAAGCTCTTCGAAGACGATTGCGAAGCGATCTCGACCAAGGCACTCCAAAACGAAGATTGGCGCCCAGCGCTCCAAGCCACGCGCAACCTGCGGACGATCAAGACGAAGACGGCGGTCGACGCGCTCGTGCTGGCGGCCGCGGGTGAGAGCCAGCGGATCTCCATCGAGGCCGTTAGGTCACTGGCCCGCTTGACCGGACTGAAGTACTCCAACCCAGAGCAGTGGGAGAAGTGGTGGGCCGACAACCGCGAGAGCTTCGAGTTCCCCAAGAAGCGTGGGGGCAAGGTGGAAGCGAACGCGAGCACCGCGACCTACAACGGGATCCGGATCGACAGCAGCAACGCTGCTTTCCTCATGGACCGATCCTCTTGGATGCAGAAGGAGCTCGAAGTTCGCCAGGAGAAACGAATCGATGTCGCCCGGGACGAGCTGTCCAAGGCGTTCGAAGCGATCGTTCCACCGTTCAACTTCAACATCTTCCTCTATGCCGAAGAGATCGAACCGATGTCCGCCAAGAAGGTGGTCAAGTTCACGAAGGGCAACGTGAAGAAGGCCCTGAAGTTCGTGGACAAGGTCCGGGCGACAGGACACAAGGACATCTGGAACGCGCTCTTTGTCACGATCTCCGACGGTAAGTACGACACGATTTATCTGCTGTCGTCCGGGGAGCCCGACGTCGGCTGGGTCGTCCACGCCGAGCACCTCAACTACCACCTGGCTGAGCTGATCCGCTACCACCCGGTCGTGGTGCACACCATCGGGTACACGGGCGTGGAAGGGCACCTAGCCCAGCTCGACCGAATCGCCGAGACGACCGGCGGCGATTCGCAGCACGTCAAGTAGTTCGCGCGGCCGGCTGGCCACTGCGACCCAGCTGTCGACCCAGCTGTGGACTCAGCTGTCGACCCATTTCTCTGGGGCGGTCTTGGCCCAGGTACCATGGCGTCCATGCTCCTCCCACTTGACGATGCCATCTGGTCGCGGCTCTACGGGGCGCTCAGTTCTACGGGCTCTCCACCGCCCATTCGGATCACCAGCACGACTGGCTCCCCGAGGATCGTCGACTGAGTCCATCTGACATGGGCGTTCTTGGGGGTCTGAATCTGTGGTTCGAAGAGTCCCGCTCGGCCCTTGCGGAGTTCTGCGTTGCGCAGGCTCCGGGGGCGGCCCGTCCCTATTTGCTCGCCGGACCGGACGACGTTCTGAGTGACCCCACGCTGCGGATGCCTCCCGAGGCAACGTGGCCGGATCGACTCCGCCTGCTTCGCCAGCGGCCCATGGCGCCGGAGCCTGTGGATGGGCAGCCCGAGCTACCCTTCGGCTAACGAGCCGGATCCCAGCGAAGGGAGCCAGCGAAGGGAGCCAGCACGCGAGCGGTGCTGATGATGCCCAGCTCTGGGCCGCGGTACTGAGTCGCTAGCGACGCTTCTGTAGCTCGATCTCTCCGAGGCCCGTGCAGTTGTGTGGAATGGGATCGAGGAAGTGAATCTTCAGCGTGCGGATGCGCATGGCCTTCGGGAGGGTGATCACCGTCTTTTCGCGGACGTCGGCGAGCATCGTTCCGGAAAGGGCGTCCTTGGGCTTGTCGTTGATGACGATCTTGTAGCGGGCCAGCAGAACTCCCCCAAGTCCGGCGTGGCTCAGGAGGATCGTGTTGGCGCTGATCGGACGGGTTGGCTCGATTTGGATCCAGGGGGAGGTGTCATCTGCCGTGGGTTTCCAGCCCACGCCGATCAGGCCGTCCGTCACGTTGAGAGCAAGCTCCCTGGGGGTCTCTCGTTCCGAGGAGCAGGTCACTTCATGCTCTGCGTCCGCAAGTAGGTTGCGCTTGTGATCAGTGCTGTACTCGGGCCAGCTATCTCGCTCGCGCATTCCGATTCGCACCTGCAGCGGCTTCGATTGGAGCGGGTCCTTGCGGCCTTCCACGAACACGCGCGCGAACACCTTGCACGTACGGGGTCCGGTCAAGTCGCTCTGGATGGCGAAGCGCTTGCGTAATCCCTCGGCCGCGTCCTCGATGTCGTTCGCCTCCAGCAGCTCGTTTTCCGCGCCTGGCACGACGAGCCAGTACTCGACGCGCTGAACAGGGACCAAACCATCTTCTTCGTCCGCGTACTTGGCCTTCACCTTGTCGCCGAAGGACGAAACCCAAAGCGTCAACGCCAAGCGGCCGCTTGCACGAATTGAGACGTCTTCTTTGGGATCTTCGCCCCCAAAAGTCCACCGCGACCTCGTCATGCCTGCGCCAGATGCCGGGCCCACCGAGCCGGTGGCCCTCGCGAGAAAAAGGAGCCCAAAGGCCGTGTCCGACTGCGAGCCCCAGCCCCCGCCGTCCTTCTGGGATGAGACGAGTTTCTCAGCGCCCAGCCTGTACCACGGAAACGAACCGAGCTTTTCGATACCCCGCAGCGATCCGACGCGCTCGATGCCGTAGAGGTAGTAGTACTGCACGCCGTTCGAACCGTTCTCTTTGACGGGCGCCGGGTTGTGCTCGACGCTAAAGGTCTCTGCGAGCCATGCGAGGCCGCGATGGATCCCCCGCTGGTGGTCCGGCTTCACGATGCGCACGTTCTCCGCGCAGATTGAGAGGATCGCCACTCCAGCGGCGGTCATGCTTCCCGTCGAGTACTCGTGACCTGGTCGATAGAGAAATCCCTGCTTGGAGGGACCGCTCAGGGCGGCGTTGGACTTGGGCTCGAGGCAGCGAAGGGTAGATTCGATCAGTCGCGTCCAGACTTTCGAGGGAACAGACAAACCGTTCGCGGCGGCCATTCGTAGCGCCGTCGCCGCGAACTGCGTGTTGGATAGATCTGCACCGCCACCGGGATAGCCCCAGCCAGCGACGTTCTGACTATCGACCAGCTCGTCGACCAGCTCCTGCATTCGCTTCTTGTCCTTCTTCGCGCCGCGGGTAGCGAGTGCGAGAAGTACCGTCGAGCGGGAGTATGTCTTGAGCGTCTTCTGTCGCTCAAGGAAGGCGAATCCGCGAGCCACCGAGGGGTGCTCTCTGGAGAGTCCTGATTTGAGCAGCGCGTACAGCGCTAGCCCCGTCATCCCGGCGCGGTAGCTCTCTGCCTGCTGGGACCACGAACCATCTAGCGACTGGCGAACGAGCAGCGACTCCACCGCGAGATCGATGGTGCTGTCCACTCTTGCCTGAAGCTCGGCAGGCAGCTTGCGCGGCGGCTCCGCCGGTTCATCCCGTTGGGCCCAGGCGCTCACCGTAATGAGCGGGAGCACGGTCAGAACTAGAGCGCATCGGATGAAGGCCGTGAGCAGTATGGGCATAGCGCAACAAGAGGGGACGGAGCGCAGACGGTGGCCGCTCAAGAGGGGGGGACGCGATGCAGCATCGTACCGCAAGATCCGTTCACCGACGCGGAACACCAAGCGTCGCCAT
>CALHGQ010000169.1 GCA_938030175.1 uncultured bacterium
CATCGTGCACTTCGACGTGAGCGGCGACGCTCCGCGCGCGCTCCGTGAGTTCGAGACCGAGCCCGAGGGGCTGCGCGACATCTTCTCGATCTTGCCGATCAGTCCTAGGCCGCAGTGATCTCCGCCAGGCGCGTTCACCCGGTACAACGCCGCTTGGGAACGGCGGAGGCTGCTGCGCCTGGGGCCGCCTGGCGACTAGCGCTTAGGGCCCATGAACCGGCGCGCACCCTCGCCCTCTGTCAGGGTGTAGGCCCCTTGCTCAAGGGTCCCCACCTTGATGCGGCCGGAGCGGTCGCAGTGAAGCTCGCAGGCGTAGGCGCTGTCGCCCACCGGGAATGTCCTCGCCTTCTGGCCGTCGAAGCGCACGCACTACGGTCACTGGCACCCCGCCGCCACGAAGTTCCGAAGTTCGGAGTCGGCAGCGAGCGGGGTTGGCGATCGAGTTTCGTGGCGACGGAGTGCCAGTGACGGTACCGGGCTGTGTGTTGGCTCCAACGGGCGAAGCCGCGCACTTGCTGGGGCGGGGAGTCTCTGTGGTCCTGATGAACTCGATGTAGCGGCACCCGAGTGACAGGTTAGCTCTGGTCCGCTACCCATTGGAACAGAGGTCAGTCGTCGAGCTCGAGGGAGAGCTCGTCAGCCGCATTGGAGGTTCCGGAGAACGGATCCCATTTCGCATCCACGAAGACGCCCGTTCCTAGTGCCGTAAAGAACGCTGACTGGGAGATGACCGCGTCGTTTTCGTCGCGGTGAATCGTCATGCTGTCGCTTCGGATGCCGGTTCCAAGGATCTCGAAGTCAAAAGAACCGCCGATGGTGACGGCGGTCACTGGGCCCCGCAGGCGTGCGTCCGACTGGGGGTCGTCGCGCTCAAAACGGCTCGCCACGGGCGTCGATCCATCGAGGAAGCCACGCACTTGGACGAGATCACCCACGGAGAGGTCTGCGAGCGTGAACGGATCGACGTTTGCACTGCTGTCGTCCTCTAGCTCCGTATCCGATCGGATCTGCCACTCGACACCGAGAACGGTGACCGTCGAAGCGCCGAGGTTGAAGGACTCGACCTCCCACTCCGTGCGGATGGCACCGGTGGATTGAATCTCGCATGAGTCCGCGCGCAAGAAGCCGTCGCTCGCGACGGAGCCCTTGACCTGAACCTTGACGTTGTTAGCGAGGCTCGCGGCGTTGCCATTGATGAAGTTCGTTCCCGAGTCCGTGCGGACCGGAAAGTCGAAGACTCGGAAGTTCGCGGCGCTCGTGAAGTTGGTAACGAAGCCCTCAAGCTCGATCCTTGCGCCCGCTTGTCCATTCGGGCCATCGGCTGGCTCCACCCGATTGGCTACGAAGCTAGAGGGAGGGCTGAATCCAGCCGGGTCCGTCCTAGCTTCGACTCGATCTCCATTCGCTACGACACCGCCAGGGAGGTCGCTGGTGTCGGCGCTACCGTAGTTGACGCTCAGTGCACCAAGACTGAACGTAGTCGCCGTTGCGTTCGTGGCCGTGCCGACGACTTTGTACTCCGGGAGATTGCTCTTGGCTTCTAGGTAAGTCGCCACGACGGAACCGTCGGAGTTCCTGGGTCCGCTGACCTCAAGCAGGTTGCCTTGAACGATGGCTGAGAGGGAGGTGCCGTCGTAGACGGTCTGCGAGTTGACGCGGACTGTTTGCCCAAGGACAACCAGCGTTCCGAGCCCGAGTTCCGGGTCGTTCAGCGTGATGGACGTCACCGGTCCCTTGATTTCCGATCGGTAGGAAACCGAAGAGGCTACGCGGGAGCCAAAGTTGCCCTCTAGTTCGATGACCTGCCCGACGCTGAGGTCTGACTGGCTGGCTGCAACGCCATCGACGGTGAAGCTCGCAGAGTCTGTGTTAAAGCGAACATCGTTCACGATCACGCTGCCAAAGCCGTCGATCGGACCCACGGAGAAGCCGGTGGGGAGGCCGCCGCTTCCGCTGATTCCACCACTACAAGCGGCGATCCACAGGAGAAGAAGGGAAGAGAAGAGTTGTTTGATAGTCATGGTTGAATAGGGGGCGCCTGTCATTCGTCGTCCGAAGTCGGGGCGGCGGGCTCCCCTGAATCGGTGGTCGCTGTTGGCTGTTCTGCTGGGCTTTCCGTCACGATTTGGAACGTCCCAAGGCCCAGGCCTAGGGTGCTGATCCCAGCGGTGGGGTGGTCTCCGAGGTCGCGCTCTGAGAGCCAGCGATCCAAGTCCTCAAGCAGCGCTTGAGCGCGCACCGCGGAGTAGCGCAGGAATTCGTCCCGGCATTCGGCCGGCACTCTGTCGTACATCACCTTGCTTTGGTACCTGCGCGTGTTGGGTTCGGTCGCGCGCAGGTTGTGGTCGATGACGTCGATCAGCTCTGCCGTGTCGGTGCCGAGGATGCGGAGGATCTCCACTGGGTCTTTGCCGGGCACGTAGCCGCGCGACGTCATCCGCAGCTTGCCGTCCGCCTTTTCAAGGGCACCGGCCGCAAGGAGTTCGTCAGCGATAGAGCCAGGCTTCATGTCACCGCTGTGGCGTTTGCATAGATCCGCGAAGCTCCCCTCTCCCGACAACGGGAGCGGGCGGGGCTGGCCTAACTCGTCGTGAAACTCCGGATCCCGGAGCCACGCACCAAGGACGCTCGCTGCGCGGTTCCTGCGCGCCTCGGGAGGGAGCACGTCCGTGCCTTGCTCCTTCAAGAGCCTCGACACTTCCTTGCGGTGGAGGCCGGTCAAGACCGAGATCCGTGCCTGGGTTGGCGGCTTGCCCTGAAGCCCAAACTCCGCGTTGGCTACGTCTACAAACGCGCGTCGAACCACTTCGGTGACCGCGTTACAGGCCACTCCGTTGCGAAGGAGAATGCGGACGAGGGGCCGGAAGATCCGGGCCGTTGCGGAGAGCAGGGCCTCCTGTGTGGTTGATCGCGCACCTTTGGACATGGATGGAGTATGACCCGCTTTGTCTATTTTGGGGGAATATTTTCCCCCAAATGGCGGGCAGCCCCACATCGAGAAGAGTCGAGCCTCGTAGGGCGCTCTCACGGTGGCGAGATCATCGGGAACCTCCCCTAGCTCCATAGGTTCCAGGGGCGCCAAGTGCCGTTATCCGTCGCGGCGCCAAGAGAGGCACTGACCTCACCTCTCGATACCGTCACTGGCACCCCGCCGCCACCCTGTTTGGAGGCGGTAGCAGCCTTGGCCTGGGCTAGCAGTCAAGGTTCGTGGCGGCGGAGTGCCGGTGACGCTATCCCCCGCAACGCCGCTTGGGAACGGCGGAGACTGCTGCGCTTGGGGCCGCCTGGCGACTAGCGCTTAGGGCCCATGAACCGGCGCGCACCTTCGTCCTCTGTCAGGGTGTAGGCCCCTTGCTCAAGGGTACCCACCCAGATGCGGCCGGAGCGGTCGCAGTGAAGCTCGCAGGCGTAGGCGCTGTCGCCCACCGGGAACTTCTTGACCTCCTTGCCGTCGAAGCGCAGCACGCCTTCGCTGCCGCACGACATCCAAAGTGAGCCGCTCGGACCCTCGACGACAGCGTTGAAGAAGTCGAAGTTCGGCGCCTTGTTCTCCGCTGCGTTGGGAAGCCCTTCCTTCACGGTGTAGTCAAGGAACTGAGCGCCCACTGCCATAACGTCGTCCGACGCGATTTTGAACCGCTGACGAGTGTTGCAGATCCAGAAGTCGCCGTGACGGTCCTCGAAGATCGAGCGGATCCCGAAGCTTCCGCCGCTGGGCGTCGTCGTAATCGACTCTTCGTAGATCCACCGGATCGACTTGCCATCGAAGCGGCAGAGGCCGGCGCCCGCGGTCCCGAACCAGATGTGCCCGCGCCGGTCGCGGTGGATGCTGTAGAGCCCCTCGGGCTCGAAGCCTGTTCCCACATAGTCCTTCCGGAAGTCGCCCTCCGCCGGGCTCCTTGGGAGCTTGAGGCGGTGGAGCTTCGTGCCGTCGTAGCGGCACGGCCCACCGGCGCCCGGATCGAAGACGATCCAAACGTCGTCCGGATCCAGTACCCAGCCCGCCGTTTCGGTGGGGGCCTCGTGGATCTCCAGCGCGCGGAAGCGCTCACCGTCGAACAAGCAGACGGCGGTGTTCGTTGAAACGAAGACGCGCCCGTCCTTGTGCTCTGCGATGTCACGCACGTGGGTCCCCGCGAGACCGTGGTCCGCAGTGAAGTGGGTCAGGAGGCCATCGGCGTACCGGTAGGCCCCCGCACCGTTGCTCCCAAACCACATGTCCCCGTTGCGCGCTTCGTGGATGCACCAGATCCGACCATCGAGGCCCGTGGCGGGCACGCCTGCGGTCTTTTTCTTGATCGATGTTGCCTGACGGGCGCCGGACCCGCCTGGATCGAGACGCACAGGATCTGCCCCCAGGCCAGGACTACTGAATAGGAGGCCGATGGAGACGAGG
>CALHGQ010000170.1 GCA_938030175.1 uncultured bacterium
TGGCGCGCGAGGAGGACAACCTCTTCCACACCCGGATTTCGCCGCTGCTGCACCTGCATCGTTTGCTGCCGAGGGACGTGGTCGCCGATGTCGCTGGCTCCGACGCACCGATAGCGTCGCGCGAGGGCTTTGTGCGCCAGATCCTCGGCTGGCGTGAGTTCGTCCGGCACGTGCATCGGGCCACCGACGGGTTCCGCCAGCTGCCCGACGGTGCCACGTTTGAGTCGAAGCCGAACGGCGACGCGGGGTGGAAGCCTTGGACGGGGAATTCGTGGGACGGGCTGGCCGACGTCGGCGCCGCGCCCAGCGCCCTCGGGGCGGGGAACCCACTGCCGCCCGCCTACTGGGGCAAGACCTCCGGCCTCGACTGTCTTGACGTGTCCGCGGGCCGCGTCATGGAGAGCGGCTACGGCCACCACATCGAGCGCCTCATGGTGCTCTCTAACATCGCGACGCTCCTCGACGTGTCCCCGCGGCAGCTCACCGACTGGTTTTGGTCCGCCTACATCGACGCCTACGACTGGGTGGTCGAGCCGAACGTGCTCGCGATGGGCACCTACGGCGCGGGTCCCACCATGACCACGAAGCCCTATATCTCGGGCGCGGCCTACATCGATCGCATGGGGGACTTCTGCGGCAAGTGCGCGTTCCATCCCAAGAAGACCTGCCCCATCACGCACCTCTATTGGGCGTTCCTGGCCCGCCACACGGACGAGCTGACGGGGAACCAGCGGATCGCGATGCCCCTGCGCAGCGCAGCCAAGCGCGCCCCGGACAAGCGGGACGCGGACGAGCGCGTCTTCCGACACGTTCTCGGGACGCTCTCGAAAGGGGAGTCCTTGACCCCGGACGGTGTTCGCGAGGCTGTGGAAGGGCCTGGCTAAAGGGGCCCATCGCATCCAAGCGGGGCCTGAGGGCGAACGCTAGCCCATGCAAGGACATGCTTACGTCGTTCTCGGCGCCACCGGCGGTATCGGTTCCGCCCTCGTCTCTCGGATTCACGGTCGCGGCGGCAAGACGGTGCTCGCCGCCCAGAACGAGGCACGTCTTGCCGCGCTGGGGGCCGAAGTGGGCTCGCCCTATCTCTCACTCGACGCAGCGGAACCCGAGGAGGTCAAGGCGGCGATCAAGCTCTGCGTTGACACCCACGGCCGCTTCGACGGCATCGTGAACTCGGTGGGCTCGATCCTCCTGCGGCCCGCGCACCTCACCAAGATCGAGGACTTCGACGCGACGGTCCGCGTCAACCTCCGCTCCGCATTCGCGGTGGTGCACTCAGCGGCCGCCGCGCTCCGCAAGGGAGGCGGTTCGATCGTGCTCGTCAGTACAGCCGCCGCGCGAACCGGCCTCGCGAACCACGAGGCCATTGCGGCGGCGAAGGCGGGAGTCCAGGGCCTCGCGCTCTCTGCGGCGTCCACGTACGCGAGCGCGGGCATCCGGGTCAACGTCGTGGCTCCCGGCCTGATCGAAACGCCCCTGGCGGCGGCGATCACCGGGTCCGAGAAGGCGCTAGAGGCTTCGAAGGCCATGCACGCGATGGGCCGCATCGGCCAGCCCGATGAGGTCGCGAGCGCGATCGAGTGGCTGCTCGACCCGACGCAATCGTTCGTCACCGGCCAGATCCTCGGGGTGGACGGTGGCCTCGGAACCGTTCGTCCTCGCTAACGCGCATCGGTTCTCGCTAAGGTGACGGAAGCAGGCTGCCCTTGACACCACACTGGATACTCCTCACCCACGTCGCTGCGACCTGGGCGCTCGTGGGTCTGATCTGGACGATCCACGTGGTGCACTACCCGCTGTTCGCCTCGGTGAAGACGGGCTTTCGCGCGTACCACGAGTCGCACATGCAGCGGATCACGCTGGTGGTGGGGCCGCTCATGCTGGTGGAGCTTCTGGGCGCGGTGTACCTGTGGTTGAATCCGCCCGCTGGCACGGAGCAGCGCATGTGGCTGATCGCGCTCGTTCTGCTCGGCGTTGTTTGGCTGGAGACGGGCCTCTTCGCGGTGCCCCAGCACGGCCGACTCGAGACCGGTGGATTCGACGGGGCGGTGCACAAGAGCCTGATGCTCGGCAATCTGATTCGAACCCTCGCCTGGACGGCGCGGGGCGTCGTGCTGCTCTGGATCGTCGTGCGCTGGGCTGATTCCCTGTCGGGGTCGGTGCCCGGTTCAGGAGCCCCCCTGTGAGCGCGGACTTTGACGCTATCGTCGTCGGAGCTGGCTTCGGCGGACTGGGGGCCGCGCTTCACCTCGCCGAGGAAGGGGCGCGCGTCATGCTGGTCGAACGCTTGCAGTATCCCGGTGGGTGCGCGTGTACGTTCGAGCACGAGGGCGACTGGTTCGAGGGCGGCGCGACGCTGTTCTCAGGCTTCGAGGAAGGGCAGCTCTTTCGTAGCTGGATCGAGCGGCACTCGATGGACGTGGAGTTCGAGCACCTCGACCCACCCTTGGAGCTGCGCACGCCCCACATGGTGCTGGAGGCGCGGCGTGATCGCCAGGCGCTGCGAGACCAGTTCGAAGCGCTCCCCGGTGCGCCGGTGAAGAACCTGCGCCGCTTCTTTGCGCTCCAGGAACGCGTCGCGGCTGCGCTTTGGCCCACGCTCGAAGACACGACGCTCTTGCCGCCGTTGACGATGCGCCGCGCGCTGCGACATAGCCTGCGGCTGCCGCGCTATTGGCCGCTTGCGCGCTGGGCGGGGCGGCCGCTGTGGGCGATCTTGGAACGCTACGAACTGACCGAGTTTGAGCCGCTCGTCACTTGGCTCGACTCCCAGTGTCAAATCACCGTGCAGTGCGGGGCACGCGAAGCGGAGGCGCCCATCGCCCTTGCGGCGCTCGACTACCATCACCGCGGGGCCGTGCATGTGAAGGGCGGCATCGGTCAGCTGGCTTGGGGCATGGTCCGCGCCCTCGAGGGGCTTGGGGGCGTCGTGTCCTTTGGTGCTCCGGTCAAGCGGGCGCGGCGCGAGCCGGGTGAAGGCTGGGTCGTGAAGGCCGGAAAAGAGGAGCACACGAGTCGGCACGTGATCTTCAACGCGCTGCCCCAGGATGCGGCGCGCATCGCTGGCCTCGAAGATGCGGCTTCGCTGCGGAAGATGGCGGCGCGGGTGGAGGACGGCTGGAGCGCCGCCATGCTCTTTCGGACCGTGCGGCCCCCGGCCGGGGCGGGCGCCAGCGCGCGTCACGTCGAGCTGGTGAGGGATACCGAACGCCCGTTCCTGGAGGGCAACCACGTGTTTCTGTCCATCGGCGCCGAGGGGGAAGGCGTGCAAGACCCGAAGCTTCGACGGATGACCGTCTCAACGCACATCTCCGTTCCCAAGCTGCGGACGCTCGACGACGCGGGCCAAAGGGAGTACGTCGAGACCGTCCAGGATCAGATGCGCGAGACCATCGCGCAGCTAGCGCCGGAGTGGACCAGCATTGCGCGGGAGTTCACCGGGTCTGCGCGCACGTTCCGCCGTTGGACGGGGCGGAGCGAAGGGCTCGTCGGTGGGATCCCGAGGCGCGCTGGCCTGAGTCACTACCAGGAGGTGCTCGGCCGGAGGTGGCCGGCTGGGTTCCACCTGGTGGGGGACAGCGTGTTTCCCGGGCAGAGCACGCTCGCGGTCGCGGCGGGTGGGCGGCGAGTGGCGGAGTCCGTGCTGGCTGCGCGTTAGGGGGCCGGTTCGAGCGGGAGTCCGTGCTGGGCTTCCAGCTCGATCAGTCGCCGCTTGCGCCAGAGTCCGCCCGCGTATCCGGTGAGCGTTCCGTCAGCGCCGACGACGCGATGGCACGGCTGAATGATCGCGATGGGGTTGCGCCCGTTGGCGGCGCCGACGGCACGGGTCGCGGAAGGGCGGCTTAGGCGACGGGCGATGTCCCCGTAGCTGACCTGCGTTCCGTAGGGAATCTTGACGAGCTCCTCCCAAACGTCCGTTTGGAACGGAGTCCCCGTGGGGGCGAGGCGCAGTTCGAAGCTCTGACGCGCGCCCGCAAAGTACTCGCCCACCTGGTCCTCTACCTCATCGAGCTCCGAGGAGGTTCCCCGCTCCGACCGCAGCATGGCGCACGCGCGCACCTTGGTCGCGACGTGGAGCTGCTTCTCGATGCGGTCTTCGTCCACGAACTCCAGCAGCACGAGACCGCCGGCGGGATCGGAGCTGGGCAGCGGTGCGTAGACCGCAAGCATGGGCCCCAGTTGCGTGTTGAGCTTGCGCAGAACGAGGGACCTCTTCGCGAGGGCGTCGTCCCCCGGCTCGAGGACGGGGAACTGGCCCAGCCAGCGGTCGGTCCACTGCGAGAGAGCGCGCTGGTCCAGGTCACCTGGGCTGAACTCGGGGAAGAGGAGGCTCTGCATGGGGCTGCCCAAGCTACCGGGCTGGGCTCCCGTTTCGATGTCAATTGATGCCGAGATGCATCTCGGTCGCCGGGGGGGATCTTCTCCAAAGTCTGACGGAGTGGACAGGTTCGCGACCTTCGCGGCGCCCAAGGCCGTCTAGGGCTCGCTAGCAGCCGTCCTTGTTTCGATCTGGGACTCGATGGGCGCGTCTGGCTGCTTTGCATTGGGACGCCTTACCTGTCTCGCATGGGTGTTCTGTGAGGGATGCCCCTAGGGCGTCTTCATCACATCGTCATCTTCGGATACTCTCTCAGCGTCCCAACGCTCCTCAGCGAGCGGACAGATTCCTTCTCTCCTTCCTACAAAGACCCACATGACTTTCCAGCCTCGCCTCAGCGCGCTGCTGGCAGCTACCGCTGCCACGGCGTTTGCCCCGGCACTTTTTGCACAGGACGACTGTGCGACCGCAACGCCCGTCACCGACGGCATGACTGCGTTCGACAACACGACCGCCCTTGACGAAGGCGCCGCCTTCGGCTGCGGTTCCGGCGCTGCTTTCGACCTCTGGTTCTCCTACACCGCTGTCACCGACGGCATGGGAACCTTCGAGCTTTGTGGCTCGACGTTCGACACGCGCATGGAGATCTACGACGACTGCGCTGGCGCAGCACTCTCCTGCAACGACGACAGCTGCGGCCTTCAGAGCTCCATTTCGCTCTCCCTGGTCGGTGGCACCACCTACTTCATCCGTGCGGCTGGCTGGAACGGCGCAACGGGCGCAGGCACCCTCACCGTTGACGGTCCGACCATTCCTGACGAGTGCGTTGACGCGAACACGGTTCCGTTCGATCTCCCCACGGACTTCGACACGACCATCGCTACGCCGTCCGCAGAGCCGTGGTCCGCTACGGGCAACACGCCGAACGACGTTTGGTTCACCTTCACGCCGACGTCGGACTACATGGCTGACATCTCGACGTGCAACATGGCCGACTACGACACGCGCATTGAGCTTTACAGTGGCGCTTGTGGCGCCCTCGTTGTTGAAGCAACGAACGACGACGGCACCGGTTGCGCTGGCTTCAGCAGCCTCATCTCCGGTCACCCCGTTCTCACCGGCGTTCAGTACTTCGTCCGCGTTGGCGGCTTCGGCAACACCTCGAACGGTACGGGCCAGCTCCTCGTGACGGGTCCGCCCCCGGCCGTCGCGAACGACGAGTGCATCGGTGCGATCGACCTCGCTAACGGTGCCGCAGAGATGTTCGACAACACGATGGCGACCAACTCGGCCTCCGCTCCGGCATGGTCCTGTGGCGGTACCTCCGCCAACGCTCTCGACATCTGGTACACGTTCACCCCCCTCGCTGACTCTTCGGTCACCGTGGACACCGAGGGCTCGTCTTTCGACACGCGCCTTGAGGTCTACGAAGGTGACTGCGCAGCACTCGTCAGCATCGCATGCGACGACGACGGCGGCACCGGCACCCTGAGCTCCGTCACGTTCGCTGGTATCGGCGGCACGACCTACTACGCACGCGTCGCTGGCTTCAGCGGTGGTTCAGGTATGGGTCAGGTCACCGCAACCTTTGCGGACTCGCTCCCGAACGACGACTGCGCTGGTGCTGAGGCTGTTGGCCTCGGCGTTTCCATGGGCACCAACGTTGGCGCTACGGATAGCGGCGTTGTCATGGACTGCAGCTCGACGGGCGGCAACAACGACGTCTGGTTCAGCTTCACCGCCGTTTCGGACTGCCCGGTCACCATCGACCTCTCCGGCAGCGACTACGACACCGTTCTTGAAGTCTTCGACGGCAACGACTGCAACGCTCTCACGAGCCTTGCATGCGACGACGATGGCGGCACCGGCCTTGACAGCCTTGCTACGTTCCCGGCGACCGCAGGTACCACCTACCTGTTCCACGTCGGCGGCTTCGGCACCGGCTCGGGCAACATCCTCATGACCATCACCGAGTGCGGCAGCACGATCTGTGCAGGCGAGCCGAACTCCACCGGCGTCGGCGCAGTCCTCTCGGCTGCTGGCAGCAACGTGGTTGCTGACAACGCTCTCGTCCTCAACGTGGACAGCCTGCCCCTCAACTCGATGGGCTTCATCGTCCACTCCGCTGAGGAGAACTTCGTTGCAAACCCCGGCGGCAGCGTCGGCAACCTCTGCATCGCAAGCTTCGACATGGGTCGCTTCGACGGCGACGTCCTTGACTCGGGCGCCACGGGTTCGGTCACGCTGATGCCTGACCTCACCGCGTTCCCGAGCGTTGCTGGTCCGTTCGCCGTCATGGCTGGCGAGACGCGCAACTTCCAGCACTGGTACCGCGACGTGGACGCGGGCGGCGCTCCGGTCTCGAACTTCTCGAGCGCCATCGGCGTCACCTTCGAGTAATCGTCTGACCTAGAGGACGCACTCCTGGGCCGGACCTAATGGTCGGGCCCTGGGAGGGCGGATCCGCTGAAGCGAGGCCCCGGCTCATCTGAGCCGGGGCCTCGCTTTTTTCGTCTCGCGGCGTCTTGATCCAATGATTGCTCTCTTGATCGCAAGGTGAACGCCCTTTGATTCGACCTTGACGCTCGTTCCATAGCGTCTCGGCATCAAAATCCGTCTGAGTTGAGAGTCGTCCCCCCGACGACCTTCGGGTGGAGAGATAGACCCCCCCTGAGCGGGGCTCTCCGGAGCCTCCCGTTTGACTCGTCGCCCGTGGCCAAGAGTTACGTTCTCCGCTGGATGGCCGTTGTCGTCCTCCTTCTCCCTTCCTCCGCGATCGGTTTCGGCCAGCAGTCCGGTTCGATTCGGGGGACGGTCTACGACGCTGACTTCGAACTACCCTTGCCGAGCGGTAGGGTCGAGATCATCGAGACAGAGCAGGTCGTGCAGACGGGAACCCAGGGTGATTACGCGCTCCTGGACGTCCTCCCGGGCACCTACACCCTCAAGTTCTCGAAGCTCGGTTACGCGAGCGAGGTCCGGCTTGAGGTTTCGGTCCTTCCAGGTCAGCTGACGGACGTGGATGTTTCGCTTGCGGGTGACTTCACGGACCTCGAGCCCTTCGTCGTCGAGGAGAACATCATGCTGGGCGGCTCCAGCGAGCTCGGGCTTCTCAACTTGCGCTTTGAGGCGCCAGCGCTCTTGGACAGCGTCGGGCGGGACCTCATGAGCCGAGGAGGCGCCAGCGACGCGGCTGACGGGCTCAAGCTCGTGGCCGGCGCTACGGTCGCAGCCGACAATACGGCCGTCGTGCGTGGCCTCCCAGACCGCTACGTGAGTAGCCAGGTCAACGGCACCCGTTTGCCCTCGGCGAACGAGGACAAGCGCGCGGTGGAGCTCGATCAGTTCTCGGCGGTGGTGATCGAGAGCATCCAGGTCTCGAAGACCTTCACCCCCGACCAGCAGGGTGATGCCTCGGGTGGCGCGGTGAACATCATCCTGAAGAGCATCCCGGACGAGCCGGTCTTCAGCTTCAACGGAGCCACCAGCTACAACTCCCAGGTCACAAACAGCCGTAACTTCCGCGGCTATAACGGCGGCGGCGTCGGCGCCCTCGGCCGCGAAGGCGGCGAGCGCGGACCCCAGGCCATTGGCGAGAACTGGACCGGGGACGTAGCGGTCGGGGTCGTGGACGCTCCGACGGACTACAAGTTCTCCAACGCGATCGGCGGCAGCACCGAGCTGGACAGCGGCCTGAAGATCGGCGGGTTCCTGAGCATGTTCTACGAGAAGGACAGCGCGAACTTTGAGAACGGCCGAGACGACTCTTGGTGGGAGCAGGGGGCCGGCAACGGCTACTCGCCCGAGATCGATGGCTCCGCCACGGGGCCGGTCGATACTTGGAATCCCACGACGTCGCTGTTCGACATCCAGCAGTCCGTGCGCGAGGTGAGCTGGGGCGGCGTCGCAGCAGCGGGCGTCGAGTGGGACGACAACTCCGTCGGGCTCCGCTTCCTTTACACCCACACCGCCGAAGATCGCGCCGAGATCGCGAACGATACGCGCGGCAAGGAGTACTTCGTCCAGGAGGGGTTCGGCGTCAACTACGACCCGAACGACCCCGCGGGCGCCGGCAACCAGCTCGACCAGCTGGAGATCGCGCCCTACCTGCGCACAGAGAGCATCCAGTACACCGAGCGCACGACGAGCACGGTGCAGCTACACGGCAACCACATTCTCCCGACGGGCGAATGGAGCATCGGCGAGGGCTTCAAGTTCAAGAAGCCCGAGCTCAACTGGTCGCTCTCGTCGAGCTTCGCCCAGCTCGACCAGCCGGACAAGCGCCTCTTTGGCGCCAAGTTCAACCCGCGCAGCTTTGACCCGAACTCCGGCACCATCCAGGAGCCGTTCTGGGAAGAGTTCAAGCCGGACTCCGCCTTCATCCTCGGCAACCTCCAGCGCATCTACAAGAAGCTCGACGAGGACAGCCTCCAGGGCGCCTTCGACCTGACCCTGCCCTACACCCAGTGGGACGACCTCAAGGGGTCCTTCAAGTTCGGGGTCTTCCAGGACAACGTCGACCGCGCCTTCGACATCAACAGCTACAGCAACTTCACCACGGCGAGCAGCGGCTTCGGCACGTTCCAAGGTGACTTCGGCGACTCGTGGGCCGCGAACTGGGGCAACGAGGATCATCCGATCAGCGACGGCTCGATCGAGAACCTCGAGCAGGACATCGACTACGACGGCAACCTCGATGTGGGGGCCTGGTACGGCATGGTCGACTTGCCCGTGTCGGAAGCCGTTCGCTTGGTCACGGGTGTTCGGGTTGAGTCTACCGACATCGGGATCGTCCTTTCTCCGGAGGAGCAGGCCACCTGGTTCCCGCAGTCGCAGACGAACGTCTCCCAGCTGGAGCCAGGGGACGGCGACGTCGAGCTTTCCCAGTCGGACACGCTGCCGTCCATCGGACTCAGCACGGACCTCACGGACACGGTCGAGATGCGCCTCGGCTTCTCCAAGACCATCGCGCGTCAGACGTTCAAGGAGCTCACGCCCGTGCTCCAGCAGGAGTTCCTCGGCGGCCCGATCTTCATCGGTAACCCCGAGCTTCAGCTCTCGCAGCTTGAGAACTACGACCTGCGCTTTGACTACCGGCCGGAAGCGGGAACGCTCCTCTCCGCTTCCTACTTCCTCAAGAACATCGACGGACCGATCGAGTACGTCCAGCGTGAGGTCGACTTCAACTTCACCTTCCCGCTCAACTACCCGACGGGCAGGCTCAGCGGCTTTGAGTTCGAGGCGCGGCAGTCGCTCGGCAAGTACTGGGACCGACTCGAAGGCCTTTCCTTCGGCGCCAACGCGACGTTCATCGATTCGACCGTGGACCTGCCGGACTTCGAGGTCGACGCGTTCTCAGCCTACGGCTACGACCTGACGTCCCGCGACGCGACCAACGCGCCCGAGCACCTCTTCAACCTGTACCTGACCTACGACATCCCGGACACGGGCACGTTGATGGGCCTCTTCTACACCGTCCGCGGCGACACGCTGGTGACCGGCGACGGGCTCGCGGACAACGGGCTCAACTACATCCCGGCCGTGTATCAGGAGCAGTTCGACACGCTCAACTTCAGCCTCGCGCAGCAGATCGACGACCACTTCCGCGTTCAGTTCCGCGCGAAGAACCTCACGAACCCCTCTATCAACGAGGTCTACCGCTCCGACTTCATCGACGGCGAGCGGCTCAACACCACCTTCACTCGGGGAATCGAATACTCCCTGAGCATCAGCGCCAACTTCCAGTTCTAGGACGCTAGGACGACACCCGAATCGGCCCAGCGGGCGGGCCATTACGTCATGAAGAAATACAGTCAAGCATTGAGCGGCGCCGGGATCTACCTGGCGCTCAGCGCCGGGGCGGCGTTTGTGGGAGCCACGGGAATCGTCTCGGCCAGCCAGGGCGACACGCCGGATACAGGTGCCGTGGAGACTGCGCTGAGCGGCATCGACACGTGGGTGGAGCTGCGCGGACAGATCGGCAAGGAGGAGGCCCAGCTCGCCGAGCGGCTTGCCTTCCTGAAGGACCGCATCGAGCTCATTCGCGGCCAGGTGGCAGACACTAAGACCGAGACGGAGGCCCGCCGCGGCAAGGTGACGGAGTCCGAGTCCAAGCGGGCGGAGCTCGAGGCGGAGAGCGCCAAGCTCAAGGAAGCTTCGGACGCTCTGCAGGCCATCATCGGCCCGCTGGAGGCGCGCACGAAGGAGCTCCTCACTCGCATGCCCGCGCCCCTCGTGGAGCTTGTTCAGCCCCTCGCGCAGAACATTCCCGACGATCCGGAGAACACCAGCGTCAGCCTCTCGAGGCGCTTCAGCCAGGTGGTCGGCGTGCTCAGCGCGATCGACAAGTACAACACCGACGTCCACGTGACGACGGAGACCCGCGAGATCATGGCCGGGACGACCGCCCAGGTCACGGCGCTCTACCTCGGTATCTCTACGGCCTACTACGTGAACGCGAACGGCGACAAGGCCGGGCGCGGCTACGTCGGGGCAGACGGCTTCCAGTGGACGCCGGCCAATGACGCAGCGGCCGAGATTCAGTCGGCGGTCAAGGTGCTCAACGGTGAGCTCCCGCAGTTCGTTCAGGTTCCAATCGTCGTTGACTGAGGGAGATTCGAGCCATGTTCAACCAACCTATCCAACTGAACCTGCAGCCGTTCCTGAGGACGGCCGCCGCCCTTACCCTCGGCTTCGCCGCCGTTCAGGCGTCGTCCCTGGCGCAAGAGGAGGGGGCGTCCGGCACGCAGGCTCCCACGATTCAGTCTCCCACCATTGAGGGCGCCGCCGCCAAGATCACCGCGGACATCCGCGCCGCCGAGGCCGAGCTCGCTGCGCTGCGCGAAGGGGCTACGGCGGAGATCCTCCCGCTCAGCTCCGAGCTCCGCGACCTGGAGGAGCAGCTGCGCACCGCTAGCGACGAGCTCAAGGCTGCGACCCGCGACCAGAGTGACGCCGCCCAGCAGCTCGTCAACCTGACCAAGACGATCACCCAGCGCCGCGACGAAGCGGCCTTCGTCTCCAGTCTCTTCGATGAGTACGCGCGGAACTTCGAGTCGCGCCTGCACATCGCAGAGGTGCAGCGCTACCGCGCGGCGATCGACAGCGCCCAGCTGGCCGTCGAGAACGACAATCTGACCCAGTCCGAGGTCTTCGCCGCCCAGGCAGCGCTCCTCGACGTGTCGATCGAACGACTGACCGAGCTTGGCTCCGGCACGGTCTTCAAGGGCACGGCGGTGGATCCTGAAGGGCTCGCTCGCGAAGGACAGTTCCTGCTGGCAGGCCCCGCGGCGCTCTTCCGCTCAGCGGACGGCAGCGCTGTTGGCACGGTGCAGCAGCGCCTCGGCTCCCTCGAGCCCATCGTCACAGCCTTCGGCGAAGAACCCGACCGCCTTGCAGCAGCGACGGTGGTGGAGGACGGCTCCGGCGCCATGCCCTTCGACGCCTCCCTCGGCGACGCCCACAAGGTGGAAGCCACGAAGGAGACGCTCGTCGAGCACGTCCAGAAGGGCGGCGCGATCATCTACCCGATCCTGATCATGGCGGCGCTCGCGCTGCTCGTGGCGTTCTACAAGTGGCTCACGCTGGTCTTTGTGGCGAAGCCCTCGCGCAAGAAGTTCAACGGCCTGCTCGCGGCCGTTGCTGAGGGCGACGAGGAAAGCGCGAAGCGCCGCGCCAAGGAGCTCAGGGGGCCCGCAGGCAAGATGCTTCAAGCGGGTACCGAGAACATCCGCCGTTCCCGCGAGCTGATGGAAGAGGTCATGTTCGAGAAGGTGCTCGTCACCAAGAACAGGCTCGGTAAGGCCCTGCCGTTCATCGCCGTCTGCGCAGCGTCCGCGCCGCTCCTCGGGCTACTCGGCACCGTGACCGGCATCATCAACACGTTCAAGCAGATCACGATCTTCGGATCGGGCGACGTGAAGCAGCTCTCCGGGGGTATCTCCGAGGCGCTGATCACCACGAAGTTCGGCCTGATCGTCGCCATCCCATCGCTGCTCCTGCACGCCTACCTGTCCCGCAAGGCTCGGGCGGTGACGGCGCAGATGGAGGCGCAAGCCATTCAGTTCGCTAACGAAGTTTCGCGGTCGGAGAAGTTCGGCGAGGACGCTCCGCATCGCCAGGTCGCGCGCGCCACGTCCCTCACCGGGCCGGATAGCCAGTCGGTGCGCGGACAGGTCGTCGAGATCCTCGGCGAGCTGCTCGGGCCGATGGCGAACGACGCCAGCCTGGCAGGACTGACCTCCCCAACCGGCTCTCCGAAGGCGAAGGCCTAAGGGTTCCATGAACGCGCTCTTCGACAATCTTCGGGAGTGGTGGTTCACGAGAGCCGCCGAGACCGAGACGACCCTTGGCAAGGGGATCGACATTTGGACCCAGGGCGGCTGGGCGATGATCGCCCTCGTGTTCATCTCGATCTTCATCTTCGCGGTGGGGTTCAGCGTCTTCCTGCGCCTCCTCAAGAAGCGCACCGGCGGAGTCAGCGAGGCCACCTGGCGCCGCTGGATCCTCGAGCGCGGTGATCGCCGCGGCGCGGTGGGGGAGATCTTCGACCGTGTGGACGGCGTGATCAGCGATTCGTCCAGCACCGTGCGGGACGGCTTCGACGAGGTGCGCACGGAAGAGATGGAGCCGTTTGCACGGGACCTGCGCCTGATGAACATCGCGGTCGGCGCAGCGCCCCTCGTGGGTCTGCTCGGCACGGTGACCGGCATGCTCTCCACCTTTGACGCCATGTCCACGGGCGGCGGCGGCGACAAGACCATGTCGATGATCGCCAAGGGCATTTCCGAGGCGCTCTACACCACCGAGACCGGCCTCATGGTCGCGCTGCCCGGCGTGTTCCTGCACTACTACCTCTCCCGGCGCTTCGAGGGCTTCAAGAAGTTCCTCGGGCACGCCGAGACGGTCTGGTCCCAGGAGGTGCTTCGCACTGAGGAGGACCAGCTCCAAGTCGCGCAACAGCGCGTCGTGCGCGACCTTGCGCGCCGCGAGATCGTCGGGCGTCTGATGTCACGCCTCCAAACTTCCACCGAACCTGGCGCATCCTCCGCCGGGGCACACTGATTTCTGAACCATGGGACGATTCCGCGATTCAAGCGACGACGACGTCGAAACGGCGATCGACATGTCGCCACTCATCGACTGTGTCTTCATTCTCCTCATCTTCTTCATCGTGACGACGGTGTTCGTGGAGGAAACAGGCGTGTCGGTGGAGAAACCCCAGACGGCCGCTTCCCAGAACCTGGAGAGCAACAGCATCCTGATCGCGATCACCGATGCGGGCGACGTGATCTACGCCAAGCGCAACATCGGCGTGCGCGGCGTTGGCCCACTCGTCAAGCGGATGATCCAGTCCGAGCCCGACATTCCTGTGATCGTTCAAGCTGACAAGGCCGCGAAGACTGGGACCCTCGTGGCCGTTGTCGGTGAGGCCAAGGCCGCGGGCGCGCAGACGGTGAACATCGCTACCCAAATGGGGGGCTGAGCCGCGTTGCGGCTGGAGCAATCACCATGGTGACCAAGCACGTCAAGACGGGAGCGAGCCGGTTCTTTGGAACGGCCTTCGTGGCAGCGGCCTCGGTCTCGATGACGGCCGGTCTGTTCATCTTGCTGCCCATCATCAACGCCATCGCGGAAGGGGCCCGTGCCGACACGCTGGTCATGCCGGTGGAGACGGCCGAGATCCCACCACCGCCCGACGTCGTCGAGGAAGAGCCGGAGCCAGAGGAGCCAGAGCCCGAGGAAGAGCCGCCCGAGCTTGAAGAGGAGCCCCAGCAGGAGCTCGACCTCGCGCAGATGGAGGCCATGTTGTCCGAGGGCTTTGGCGAGGGCATCGGGCCCACGCAGGGCTTCGATCTCGACCTCAACAACATTGCGGGCGGCAAGAGCCTCGATGAGTTCTTCGCCACCTCCGAGCTCGACTCCAAGCCCACGCCGATTCACAGGCCAGCACCGAGCCTATCCGCCAAGGAGAAGAAGGCCACGCCCGGTCGCGTGGTCCTCATCTTCATCATCGACTCCAAGGGGCGCGTCAAGAACCCCAAGGTCACCTCGTCTTCCAACCCCGCACTTGAGGCCGTAGCGATACGGACCGTCAAGAAGTGGCGCTACCAGCCACCGAGCCGAGACGGCAAGCCCGTGTCCACGCGCTCCCGCCAGCAACTCGACTTCCCCAAGCAACAGTAGATCCATGCAACTTCACTACGGAACACGCGCCACGCTTCTCCTCCTGGCCGCCGCCAGCGCGGTGAGCTGCGTTCAAACATCGGAGCGCGAAGTGGCGACCATTGAAACGTCCGCCAGGCCGGCTTGGGCGACGCCTGCACCTGCTGCGGCGCCGACGACGACCGCGGCTGGTGCTCCGGTGGAGGCCGCCGCCGAGCTGGCAGAGCCGGGGCTGGCGATGGCAGCAGAGCCCGACGCCGTGCAGACCTCCATGGACGTGGTAGGCCCTGGGCTCGGCTACTTCAACAGCCCCGAGTTCGAGCGCCGCTTCGCGTTGAGCTTCCTCTCGGTCAACGACGTTGAGCCCCAGACGACGCCGGATGAGGCGGTGGAGCTGCAGGAGATCATTGAGCTCATCCAGAAGGACTCCAAGCGCGAGCGTGCGCTGAAGAAGCTCCAGGAAGCGATGAACCCGACGTCGAGCGCGAACTATCCCTACCTCATCGGTCAAATCCACCTCGGCGACGAGCGCACGGACCTCGCGATGAGCGCCTACCTCGAGGCCGTTGAGCGCACGCCGAACTTCCGCCGTGCCTGGCACCAGATCGCGTTGCTCCACTACCGCAACGCCGTGGACGCCCGTAACGAGGATCCCCTCGAGGACTACCGCGAGTGCGCTCGGGCCTTTGGGACCACGATCTCCCTCGGCCTGGTCGACGAGACCAGCTACGGGATGATGGCGGTTGCACTTCTGAAGTCAGGCAAGACCATGGCGGCTGAGTCAGCGTTCCGCCAGGCGATCATGATGAACCCTGACGAGAAGCAGTGGATGATGGGGCTCGCGCAGTGCTACTTCCAAGGCAAGCGCTTCGAAGAAGCGGTCGTGCTCATGGACGGACTGATCGCCGATGAACCCGACAACGCCTCGTACTGGCTCAACCAGGGCAACGCGTACCTCGGCTTGAAGAAGCCTGACATGGCGGGCCGTAACTTCCAGATCGCCGATCAGCTCGGTGGTGGAACCGCGGGGAGCACCAACACGCTGGCCGACATCTACGCCAACGGCGGCCTGTCGGACATGGCAGTGCCCGCCTACCTGAAGGCGCTGAAAATGGACGAGCAAGGAACGCCCGATCGCGGCATTCGCGCGGCCAAGCTGATGACTGGGCGTGGGGATATCGAGGCGGCGAAGACGCTTCTTTCGGGACTTGAGTCGCACTTCAACGAAGACATCTCCGATGCCAACATCAACGAGATGCTCAAGCTCCGCGCGAAGATCGCCGTCCGTGAAGGGCGCGACGGCGACCAGATCGAGGTGCTGCGCGAGATCGTCAACCGCGACCCGCTCGACGGCGACGGCATGATCTTGCTGGCACAGGCTTTGTCGCGCGCAGGCCAGATCGACGAAGCGTTCCTGAACTTCGAAACCGCGTCTTCGATCGAGGGCTTCGAAGCCGAAGCCAAGCTCGAGCACGCCCGCGCCTTGGTGCGCGAGAAGCGCTTCGCGGAGGCCGTACCGCTCCTGAAGGCGTCGCTCCAACTGGAGGACAAAGAGACGGTTCGAACCTACTTGGAAGGCGTCGAGAAGGCTGCCAAGGGCGCCATCAAGTAGCGAACGGAACTCCGGCGGCCGCGGAGGGCGCTTTCATCCTCGGATGGAAGCGCCCTTCTCGTTTTGCGATCCGCTTCTTGCATCGCGTTGGCCCAGCTAAAGGGCCCTAGACGGCCGATTCCTGGCCCTAAACGCACGGTTCGAATGGTCTTGATTGGGCCTTGATGCACCGGCATTCCGCGACGCCTATTTTCCTCGCGTCGACCGGGTCTGACCCCGCGCGGAACTCCTCCGTGACAGACGCAACTCAACACCCATAGCTTCCGCTGCATCCTGTGAAGAACATCCTCTCGACCCTTCTCATTGGCGCGACCGCCGCAGCCTCGGCGAACGCAGCCGAGATCTTCGTGACGGCCGACATCGCAACGTCCACCACGTGGACCGCCGACAACACCTACAACCTCCAGGACCAGATCTACGTTCTGCCCGGTGCGACCCTCACCATCGAGCCCGGCACCCGTATCGCTAGCACCGCTGGCCTTGGTGGCAGCCTCGCCGTGACGCGCGGCGCTCAGATCTTCGCCCTCGGCGAGAACGGCGCACCTGTGGTCTTCACCTCCACCGCCGACAACGGCACGTGGCGCGAGAGCGCGAACGAGTGGGGTAACCTCACCATCATGGGCGCTGGCTACGTATCCGAGAACGCTATTCCCTCGAACAGCGCCGTCCCGAGCGCGTCGAACTTCGCGAACATGGAGGGGCTCCAGCCCCCCGCCGGTAGCTCCATCGGTCAGTACGGCGGCGGCAACGACGACGATGACAGCGGCACGCTGAGCTTCGTCAGCTTCCGCTACGGCGGCCGCGTGATCGGCCTCGGCAACGAGCTGAACGGCCTCTCGCTCGGCGGTATCGGTCGCGGCACCGACATCCACCACATCGAGATCATGAACAACGTCGACGACGGGATCGAGATCTGGGGTGGCACGGTCAACCTCAAGTACTTCTCCATCTGGAACATCGGCGACGACAGCCTCGACATCGACCAGGGCTGGCGCGGTAAGGCTCAGTTCGGCCTCATCGTCCAGGGCTACAGCCTGGACGCCTCCCAGGGCTCGGGTGTTGGTGACAACGCCATCGAGATGGACGGCGCTGAGGACTCTGACTGGCAGCCGGTGACGACCGCTTCCATCTACAACATGACGGTCATCGGTCAGCCCCTTGACGGTGACGGCCTCACGGCATGGCGCGACGGTGCTCGCGTTCAGTTCCGCAACTCGATCTTCATGGACGGTGGCGAGACCCTCGTGCGTCCTGATGGCGACGACGGTGACGGCGCCTCGGGCTACGGCCACAACGGCACCCTCTCCTTCGCTGACGTTTGGACCACGCCTTACACCAGCCTCTCCAGCGTCAATGCTCCGGGTGGCCAGGCGGCGTTCTACCAGTCGCAGACCTCGGGCAACCTCTCGGAGATCACGAACAGCGTCTTCTTCCGCAACCTCGCGGGCAACGCCTACACCGAGGCCACCGCACGCGGTGTCCTTGACGCTTCGAACAACAACGTCATCGCTTCCGCTTCCCCGATCGCTTCGATCAGCCGCATCGCTCCGGTGATCCGCGGTGGCAAGCAGATGATCCAGGTCGTCGGTCTCGACCCGACGCCGACGAACGACGCGCTCGTTGCCCCGGAAGCTCCGGTCGACGGCTTCTTCAGCCGTGCTCGCTACAAGGGCGCTTTCTCGCCGGACACCCAGAACAACTGGCTTGCCGGTTGGGCTGCCTCCGCTGAGTTCGGCTTCGTGGACGGCGACGACATCGGCGTCGGCTACTGCACCGCCAACGCGAACGCCACGGGCGTCCCCGCTGAAATGCGCGCCGCCGGTAGCACCTCGGTGGCCGCGAACAACGTGACCCTTGAGGCCAGCAGCCTGACCCCGCTCGCGTTCGGCTTCTTCATCGTCAGCGACACCCAGGGCTTCGTGATGACGCCCGCTGGTAGCGCCGGCAACCTCTGCCTCTCGGGCGCCATCGGCCGCTACGTGGGCGGTGGTCAGATCCAGCAGTCCGGTCTCCAGGGTGTCTTCTCCCTTGGTCTCGACCTCACGTCGATCCCGCAGCCGCTCGGCCCGGTCGCCGTTGCCGCTGGCGAGACCTGGAACTTCCAGGCTTGGTTCCGCGACATCCAGGGCGGTGCCGCCGTGTCGAACTTCTCGAACGCTGTTTCGATCACGTTCAACTAATCGAGCCCTTGGCCTCGCGCCCTAGACCCAGCGTCTAGGGGGCGAATGGCCGACCGTATAGCGGCCCGCTAGCCCGAGAGGGAGGGCGGGCCGCTCCTCTTGACCCCTACGAATTCTCGGCGCTGACTCCTCTCTGGCGATCCACGGACACCATGTTCTCTTCAAAGCTCCCGACGACTGTGTTTGCTCCCATGGCCCTGACGGCAGCCGCGGCCCTGTGCTTGCGTGCTAGCGCAGCTCCCCAAGAACCCGCCCAGCAGGAGATCCCAGCGGGATCTGAAGTCGCTCCCGAGGTCGCGCAGGCGTCGCCCCTCGACCTCGCGTTCCACGCGGTATCCAAGATGCCGCTCCGGCCGCATATCAAGACGCGCTCACGGCTCCAGGCGGACCTCGTCCAGGCGGCGCTCGACGTGGGCAGGCTCGACGACGCTTCGTCTTGGGCCGCCGGAATCGAGAACTGGCGCCGGGGCCTCGCCCTTGCGCACATCGCCGTGCACCACGCGAAGGCCGGCGACGAAGAGGCTGCCACCAAGGCCATCGGCGTCGCCGAGGCCTTCGAGGCGACCATCCTCGGGGAGGACGACCAGGGCTGGCGCCGTGACCGCGTTCGCGTCCGCATCGCCGAGGCCTACGGCCTGATCGGCAATCGCGCCAAGGCGGCGCAGATCCAGGCGAGCGCGACACCCAGCGAGAGCGGCCGGCTCGCTTCCATGGCCGTACAGACGGTCGCGGATGCTGATGCAGAGAAGCAAATGCAGACCCTCGAGACCATCGCCAAGACGGGCGACCTCGAGCAGATCCGCTACGCGCTTCTGGCGATGACCGAGTTCTACGGTCGGGCCTTGGGGAAGCCCTCGGACGACGAGGGGTTCGCCTCGCCCGACAACGTCGAAGAGCGCATCAAGGCCGCCTGGGGCGAGCTTCCCATTGAGCCACGTATCGACATCGTGGAGCGGATGATTCAGTTCGACGTGGAGGCTGGCTCGCCGGCCGCCGAGCGCGCCGCTGGCCACACGGCCGAGATCGCGGCCCTCGTCACAGACAACCGCTGGAACGCCGAGCAGGCAATCGGGCTCCGCGCCCGGGTCGCTGGCTTGCTCCAGAGCACGGGGGACACCCGCGCGGCGCGCAGCATGGCGAACGAAGCCTTGGCGCTCTACGAGACGTCGCGGGAAGGGATTGTGAACATCTACCGCGGCGCGGCGCTGCGCCCGCTGGCCGAGGCCTTCCTCACCTTGGGTGACGCTGATACCGCAACGACCGTGTACGAGCGCGCGCTCGCGGAAGCCCTCGAGAACCCGAACTCACGTCCGCGGGTCACCGACCTCGCCATGACGGCGATCTCCGTGGCGACCGCGCCGGGGTACGAGGCCCCCAAGACGCTGCTCGGCGCGTTCAAGCGCGCGAGCGAAGGCATCGGCGCCCCCTGGTAGCGGGGTTAGCGCGGCGCGCCCGAACCCACGGCGTCCTGCTGGGCGTCGAACCAGGCGTCCACGGAAGCCGCGACGTTCGCGAGCTCGGACTCCGCCATCGTCTCTCGCAGCCGGTCGCGCCGCTCCTTCGCAGCCTCGTCCCCGAGGCGAGCGGAGATCTCGTACCACATCAGCGCGGCCTGCCGGTCTTCCTCGACCCCTAGGCCCTTGAAGTAGAGCAGGCCGAGGTTGCGCTGAGCCGACGGGATCCTCGCGTTCGCTGCGGCGGTCAGGAGAGCCACCGCGCGGTCAGAGTCCTGGGGCGTCTCCTCGGTTCCGCGCGCGAGCATCGAGCCGAGCTGGGCCTGGGCCTGGGCGAAGCCCTGGCCGGCGCTGGCTTCCAGCCACCTCATGGCCTGAGCCTCGTCCTGGGGAACGCCGTTGCCGAGTCGGTACGCGGCGGCCAGGTAAAACTGCGACGGAGCGTGCCCGCCGTCCGCGCCCCGGCGGAAATCCTTGGCCGCGCCGACGAGGTCCTGGGGCACGCCGCGACCCGCGGCCTTCATTTGCCCGAGTGCGCAGTACGAGCGGAGCACGCCGAGGTTCGCTGCGCCCTCGAACATCCGAAGCGCCAGCACGTCGTCAGTTTCCGCGCTGCGCCCCTCCAGATAAATGAGGCCGAGGTTGTTCATGGCCTCTGGGTGCTCCTGCTCGGCGGCCTTGCCGTACCAGTAAACGGCCTGCTCAACGTCCGGAGCGAAGCCTTCGCCCTGCTCATAGAGGACCCCGGTGGAGAACTGCGCCGACGCGTCACCGGCCTCGGCCGCCATGCGGAACCAGCCCGCCGACTCGGTGGGGGAGGCCTCCACCCCCTGCCCGTCGTAGTACTTCTGCGCGAGCTTGAGCATCGCGTCCACATTGCCAGACTCAGCCCGAAGCTTCAGGGCATCGAGCGTCGCCTGGGCCTCTCGGGCCTCGGTGGTCAAAGCCACAGGGTCTCTTCCGGCGCCTGACTCGCACGAGGTCGCTGCCAGCGCGAGGCCCATGAGCAACACGGCGCAAGAAGCGCGAGAGTGGCCCCTCGGACGAGCCAGGGGCGCGGACTGCACGACGGCAAGAAGTGAATCGGATCGACGTTGCATGTGCGTGTTGTACCAGGGAGAGCGCGGCAGCGCTCTACCCTTCACGCGATGCTAGGGACGCCTCAACGAAAGCGTTCAGGAGAGGAGCGCTTCCCGCACTTCACCGTGCACGTCCGTCAGGCGGAAGTCGCGGCCGGCGTGGCGGTAGGTCAAGCGCTCATGGTCGAGTCCGAGCAGGTGCAGGATCGTTGCGTTGAGGTCGAAGACGCTCAGGGGGTTCTCCACGATGTTGTAGGAGAAGTCGTCCGTCGCGCCGTACGTCTGGCCGGCCTTAATGCCGGCGCCCGCCATCCACATCGAGAAGCAGCGCGGGTGGTGGTCCCTGCCGTAGTTCTCTTTGCTGAGCGCCCCTTGGCAATACGTCGTCCGGCCGAACTCGCCGCCCCAGATGACGAGTGTGTCTTCCAGGAGTCCGCGGTTCTTGAGGTCTTGGATGAGCCCGTACGTGGGCTGGTCGATGTCGCGGCAGTTGTTGCCGAGGTCCGTGGGGAGGTTGCCGTGCTGGTCCCAGCCGCGGTGGTAGATCTGGACGAAGCGCACGTCGCGTTCGACGAGGCGACGTGCCATCAGGCAGGACGCACCGTAGGAGCCAGGGACGGTGGCGTCCGGGCCGTAGAGGTCGAGGGTGGCCTTGGACTCACCCGAAAGATCGGTGAGCTCGGGGACGGCCGTCTGCATGCGGAAGGCCATCTCGTACTGCTCGATGCGCGCGCGGATCTCGGGGTCGCCCACTTCATCGGCGCGCTCTGAGTTGAGCTGGGTGATGACGTCGAGCATCCGGCGCCGCGTTTTGCGGTCGACGCCGT
Organism: uncultured bacterium; assembly: GCA_938030175.1. Taxonomy (GTDB): domain Bacteria; phylum Planctomycetota; class UBA1135; order UBA1135; genus Saltatorellus. Next base: position 21,635 of record CALHGQ010000170.1, read on the forward strand.
CGGGGTCGCCGAGATAGAGCACCGGGTCGCCGCCGCTGCGCAGGGCCACGCCCTGGTGCTCGGCCGGGAGGAAGCCGGAGCCCCAGAGCCGCTGGTACAGGGCCTGGGCCTCGGCGCGTCCCTTCCACTTCGGCGTCATGACGACGAAGCTCGGCAGGTTCTGGTTCATGCTGCCAAGGCCGTAGGACAGCCAGGCGCCGAAGCTCGGTCGCCCCGGCTGCTCGGAGCCGGTTTGCATGAAGGTGATCGCGGGATCGTGGTTGATCGCGTCGGTGTGCACGCTGCGCATGACGCAAAGATCGTCCACCATCTTGGCGGTCCAGGGCAAGGTCTCGCAGACCTCGGTGCCGGCCTCGCCGTAGCGCGCAAAGTCGAACTTGGAGGGCGCGATCGGGAAGCGCGTTTGGCCCGACGTCATCGTGGTGATGCGCTGGCCCTTGCGGATCGAGTCGGGGAGCTCCTCGTCGAACATGTCCCGCAGCTTCGGCTTCCAGTCGAATGTTTCGAACTGGCTGGGCGCGCCTGACATGCACAGGTAGATGACGCGCTTGGCCTTCGGCTTGAAGTGGGGGAGGCTCCCGTCGCCCCCCGGGAGCTTGGCGAGCTCGGCGCCGAGGGCGTCGCGCCCGAGGACGGAGGCCAAGGCCGCAGTGCCGATGCCGGTCGCGGTTCGACCAAAGAACTCGCGGCGCGTCAGATGGGAGGCTCTTTGACGAAGTGGGTCGTGTCGGAGGGGATCTTGCATCAGTCGTTCGTGAGGACTTCGTCGAGGTTCAAGAGCGTACTCGCCACTAAGGTCCCGGCGGCGAGGGTGGCCGGGTCCAGTGAGGCCAGCGCGGCGGGAAGGTCGAGCATGCCGACATCAAGAAGAGCCGACGCTGACTCGGAGTCCTC
>CALHGQ010000171.1 GCA_938030175.1 uncultured bacterium
CCCCGCAGGCGCTCGCCCGCGTACGTGAAGGCGAGGCGCATCCCTGCGTCCGACAGGCTCTTGGCACAGCCCCATGCGAGCGATCGCTTGTTGGCGACGCCGAGGATGACGCCCGTCTTGCCTTCGAGGAGGCGGGCTGGATTAGGTGCGGGATCAGTCATGGATCTCTGGTGGGCGCGAGGAGCGCCGGCTGCGCCGTGCGGTGCGTAGCGGGTTGGTGATGGGCGTCGATCCCTAGGGAGGGACAGATCGTCATAGAAGCCGAAGAGATTAGTCCCTCGGTTCGCGGAGGCGTACTCCTCGGGGCAGGAACTGGCCGCCCGGTGGGGGATGGTGCCCTCTGGCTGCGTCAATCTGCGCATGTCCGTCCCCGGAATCCACGGGTTCTTGCGGCTGTCATCGGGCCTACCGCCATTTTTGGGGCCCCAGGGGCGATTGGTTGTCGCGCCCGCGCATTCAGCCGTCCGATTGGCCGGCTCAGCCTAAGCTCGACTTTCCACGGCGCCGCTGCGCCTTGGCCAACCCTTCCCTCCAACTCCCATCGACAGCGCGCCATGACGCACCTCACCCAGGTCCATGCCAAGGAGCACCCGAAGGATGCGGGCTGCGGTCGCGCGAACCCTCCACGCGTCAGGGGCCAAGGCCGCCCCGCCTGGCGCCCTGACCCAGGCTGGCGCGATGTACTGGCGGGACGCCAGCCCGATGAGATCCTGGGTCGACTCCTCGACGGTGACCCACTGCGTCTGCGAGCGCTCGTCGCTGGAGAGGTTCGCGGCGGCGCGTACTTTCTGAACGCCGACCGCGTTCAACTGCGTGCGCTCGCGCGCATCGCCCACGACGTGCCGATCGATGGGCCGCCGACGGACGGAGCATGGATTCACGAGCACGTTCGGGGGGCGCTCAAGGACGTGATGGTCGAGGAGCGTCGGGCCATCGCCGGGCGCCAAGGGGAAGGGGGCGAGCTGCCTACCGATGTCCTCGACGCTCTCGCCGGGCCCATGGGATTCGATGGCCGCGACCTGCGGGTGGCGTGCGATGCGTTCAATCGCTTGGAGCCGAGGGACCGGCACGCGTTTTTTGCGCTGGTGGTCGAGCGCCGTTCACTGGACGATGCAGCCAAGACCTGTCAGATGTTGCCGGCCGAGCTAGGGAAGAGGGCGCGAGCTGCGCTCGTCGCCACGATGGATGCCGTCAAGAAGTCCCTGACGAGGGCGGAAGCCGCGCTGCCCGTGTCCCAGCGTGTTGCCCCAACGAAGGAGGTGAGCCGTTGAGCACCATCGATCTGCCCAGGGAGGCCGCCCGCTACTTCGTTGACCTCGGCTGGACCTCTGCGGAGGCCGAGCTTTGGCTCGCCGATACGGTTTCGTTGGCCGGCTTCTGTCGCGGCGGGACTTCAGCGGCGGCTGCGAGCCAGTCCGGGGCCAGCGCCCCCGAGTCGATGATCCAGAGCGTCTACCGCGAGCTCGAAACGCTTGAACGACAGGCGCGCGCGAAGGTTCTCGCCGGGGTCACGGCGCGGCTTGCGCGCAGTGCGGCGAGCCTTGGATCCGCGGGGCTCGAGCTGGTCGCCCCGTCCGGGTGCGACTCCCGTGGGGCGCTCGTGGCGGCCATGGAGTGGGAGGCGCGGCGCTCCAAGAGCGAGCGCCTACTTGGGGAGCTGCGTTCCCCTGAGCGACCAAGATCCTTGGGCGAGGTGTCCGGCCAGGGCGGCTCGCCGGGTGCGATCGCGCTGGCGCTCGGCCGGCTCGGGCGGCGCCTTTCGGAGGACGATATGGCGTGGGGGGCGATGGTCGAGGTGGCGCTGGCGTTTGGCGAAGAGGCCGCCGCTCGGGATCTGCTCCTCGAGCAGCTTGACCTGCTCACCCCCGCGGACGAAGGGGAGACCCGCGAGGAAGCGGCGCTGCGAGAACGCTGCATGCGGCTGCTCTCGCTCGCCCATCTCTTGCTTGGAGAGGACAGCCAGGCGCTCGCTTTGACCGAGGCCATTCCCCTGGTGCTCGACCGATCGGCTTCGATGGGCACGCTTCGGGCGACGCTTGAGTTCCGGATGAGCAAAGGAAAGGAAGCAGATGCCACGAACTCTGACGCCCGCGAGGGCCGGCGCGCCCACGACGAGTTCGTCGCTCCGGTGGGGCCCGTGGAGCGCCGTTACGTAGCGCGCTTCCTAGTGCTCGCCCATCGCACCTCGAACGGGGCGCTGGGCGAACGGTCGGGCGGGCAGGAACTCGGGGTGTCCCGATGACCACGGAGCACTATGCCGACCCCGTGGCGCTTCTGCTGCCGGACGCGTCAAAGGCCGACCGCGACCTGGCGGATCGGCTGACGCGGGCGCTTTGCATCTTTAGCAGCGACGCGGCCGATTCCGGGTCCCCGTCGGTTCACGTCCAGCTCGAGAGCGCACGGGATGAGCTGAGCCTGTACCACGCCGGAACCGTGGGGGGCCTGCTGCAGGACCTCCTGATCCATGTCGCGCGGGAGTCGGTGGCCGATGAGACCTACCTGTTGCTGCCTGCTCCACGGAGGACGTACTCGGCGGCTTGGAGTCAGGCGTTCGCGACGACGTCGGAGGAGGAGCGGCAGAGGCTGGGGCTGTCTGTACCCAGCGCTGCTGCGCGACCCCTCGCCGTACTTGAGGAGCTTGTGCGCGGACTCGAGCGTCACGCCGAGCACAGTCGCGAAGCCGGTGGCGGCCAGATTCGCGTATTAGCAGCCCAGTTCTGGCGGGTTCGACTCGGTCGACTGGTGGATCTGGCCGAAGGTCGCGAGTCCCAAGCGGCTGTGGGCCTTGAGGAGTTGCTCGGGAAGCTCAGTCGCATGCGAGGCTCCGCTGCCCGGGGCCTGCGTGTGGCGGTGCTGGGCGATCTCGTGGCTCTGAGACTCGACCAAGGCCAGCTACTCGCGGCGTCAGAGGCGGTTCGACGCGCGGGGCCGACCGCCCATCAGCCTGGGGACTGCCGGAGCCCAATGGATCTCTTGGCGCTCATGGTCCGTTGGCTGATGGGCGAAGGGGATTTGCCTGACCTCCGCGCAGCTATGGAAAGGTGCACGGCCATGGGGGCGGCTCCCCCCGGCTGGCGGCAGATCGTTGACCACTGTGGCGGGCGTGCATCTTCGGATCCGGCGTCGCGTTTGGGGCCGAGCGGTCGCAGGACCCTCGAGCTCGAATGGAAGTCCGGCGCCGCGGCTTCTCGCAAAGCTCTAGGTGTCACGGCGCTTGTCGTCTCTGCGATCCAGTCCAACGGCACGCTCAAGGTACTGCACTCAGACCTTGCCCCCGGGCTTACGTCGTCCTTCGAAGATTGGTCCTCAGCACACCGAGGAGCGCTCGCCGAGCGCGGGACGCCCGAGCACGAGGTGGGCTGTCAGGCAGCGGCCCTGTTGCTCCTGCGCGCGACCGAGGTTCCCGGGGACGCGGCGCGCATGGGGGCAAGCTGCATCGCTCGCCGGCGATCACCGAGGGCGTCGCACCGTGGGCGCGCTGACTGTGATGGGTACGACGAGCCGTCGGGTCTGGTCGTTCAGCCGATCCTGGACGGGGACGGAGAGCCGGCGGGCCTTGTTTGGCTGGAGTGCCCGACGCGCCTCGTCCCGTCCCGGCGGAAACGAGAAGCGCTAGCGCGGAAGCTGGGCGAGCAATTCCTTTTCACAGGCGGCACGGGCGGCAGGGATGGAATCTCGCCGCGAACGCCTATTCAGCTAGCGTCTGCCGCGGCGGCGCCCGACCGATCCGGTGCGGTCGATCGCGCGCGAGCAGCAGCCCTTGACCTCTGCTGCGCCTGGGAGTCTGTGGTGAGCGCGTTGAAGCTCAAGACCGCCGAGAGACGCTGGATCGCGTTCCAC